>NZ_DAMDHB010000006.1:0-163389 GCF_032102465.1 Haematobacter sp.
CTGATCATGACCTCAGGCCATCCGGGAAATTACACCACCTTGACGGACGTGACCGGGGCGAGAAGGTATCGTGCCCCATTTGCTTGATCTGAATACCGTTCGAAAATGGGAGCAGCGCGATGTTCAGCCACATTCTGCCCCGGCACTGAGAATTTTCTTCGGAGGAGAAGCCGGTAAGGCTGCGCCATCGTAGATCCGCCGGGTATTTGAGGGGCTCCCCGGTGCGCGTCGCTCCCCCTTCAATGCATCGCATCGGTCTTTGACACCGCCTATGCTGGCTTGATGCCTCTGGTCGTATATGCGCAGACGCAATAGGACTTATGACGGTGTTCTTTCCACGATGTAGAGGGTGATCGACGATGAGACATCTTGAGGCGCCGCAGGGGGCGCAACTCATCGCGCGCGCAGCTGATGTCCTGCGTGCCATCCCTCGCGGGACGCCGGGCGGGCGGCGGCTGAGAGATCTGGCAGTTTCAACGGGACTGACGGAACCAACCGTGCGCCGGATCCTCGTGGCCCTGATGCATGAACGCTTTGTCGTGCAGGATGCCGAGGCCAAACTTTATCGGCTGGGACCGCTGGCCTTCGAACTGGGGCTGGCGTCAAGGTTTCATGCGGATGTGGTCGAGCTGTGCCGCCCTCATATCAGGGCCCTGTCGGCAGATACCGGCTTCACCATCATGGTGTCCATGCGGGCGGGGATGGAGACAGTCTGTCTGGATCGCGCCGACGGCGCAGATCCGCTGGAGGCTAAGGTCGCTCAGGTCGGGGAGAGATTGCTGCTGGGTGTGGGGACGGGCGGTGTCTTGCTGCTTGCCGCCATGAGCGATGCGGAAATCGAGGAAATCCTCACGGCGCCCGGCTATGTGCACTCCCCTGTGACGCGCGACGAAATCCGCACCCGCGTGGCGCGGGCGCGTGAACAAGGCTTCGCGGACATTTCCGACAAGCCGATCCCCGGAGTTCGCGGGATCGGCGTGGTGGTCAGGAGCGATCAGGTTCTTCCGTCGCTATCACTCTCCATAGTCGGCACCCACGCGCGGTTGAACGATGCAAACCTGGCGCCGTCGCTGCGGATCCTGCGGATGACGGCGGAACGTATCGGAGCGGCGTTCGATCTTCGCTGACGATCACTTGAAGCTCCACGATACGGCTGTTCCGTGATGCCGTTTGCGACAATCGCCGTTGCGAGACCTTTCCGGTAACGGGTCGCCCGCTGGCGCAGACTGATTCGACCCGATGCCGAAAGACGATGCGTTTCCCGACGGTAAGCGGCCAATCTGGCCGTCTTATGCGCTAACTTGGCGCGATTATCCTGCCTTGTCCAATGACGCTCACGCCGAGTCTTGACAGAGCCTCACGAAGAAGGATTCAAATGGATATATCCACTATGTGGAAATATTCTGCATTGCGGGATGCATCGGGTCGAGGGATTTCACGGGAGGAGGAGCCCGTGAATACCATTCGGAGAGGCCGTTCAGCCAGTGATGGTGACGGGACTCCGTCATCGACAAACAGGGGCAGCAGGGGAGGAAGATGTGATCCACCGGTTCACGAAACATATCGGATTGGCACTCGCCATTGTCGGACTGACGACAGGCTCCATGGCGGGCGCGGAGACGCTCAAATATGCCTTCGGCTATCCAGCGGCATCTACGGTTGGGCTAGCGGCGGAAGAATACGCGGCCAGCGTGAAGGAGCGCTCGGGCGGGACCGTTTCGGTCCGCAACTTCCCGTTGTCGCTCCTCAGTCTTGCGGAAGCGGGGCCGGGTCTGCGCGACGGCCTAGCGGACATCGCCTATGTGGTGACCGCGCTGTCGCCCGGCGACTATCCGCGTTACATGCTGATGCAGGATGTGCAGCTTGTGGTGAACCTTCGGAAGCCGACGGGCAAGGAAAGCCTCGCCTATGCCGGGGCGGTGATCGAATACACCATGAAGTGCCCCGAATGCCTGGCCGATTTCGCCAGGCAGGGGCAGGTCTACATGGGCGGGGCCACGAGCTCGATCAACATGGCGCTCTGCACCAAGCCGATCCAAAAGCTGGAGGATCTGCGCGGCATGAAGATCCGCGTGAGCCACGCGGTGGTCAGCCGGATGTTTGCCGATCTCGGCGCGACGCCCGTATCCTTCCCGGCCAATGAATCCTATGAGGCGCTCAGCCAGGGCGTAGTGGATTGCAGCCAGTTGTCGCTTCCGGAACTCACGAACATGAGTCTGGCCGACGTTGTAAAGAGTGTGACCATCGACCTGCCGGGCGGGCTTTCATCCAACGTTGCGGTAGGGAACATCAACCGGGACAGCTGGCAGGCGCTCGACAAAGATCAGCGTGCGGCGCTGGTCTGGGGGGCGAGCCAGCTTTCGTCCGACATCACCTGGGGCTACTATGCCGACGCGCTAAACAACCAGAAGGTGGCGGACGACCACAAGATCGGGCTGATCAACGTCGATGCCGCCGTGCTCGACAAGATGCGCGCCTTTGCGGAGGCCGACCTGCCTTCAACCATCGCATCCTATCGGATCCACTACGGCGTGCAGGAAGCGGACGAGATCGCAGAGGGATTTCTTGCCGCTTATGAGGAGTGGCTCAAACTGGTGGAACCCATCGAGTCACGCGATGCGCTGCGTGACCTCTTCTGGACACGCATCTTCAAGGACATCGATCCAGCGGCCTACAGCCTCTGACAGCCTCCTGCTCCCGGCGTGCGGGGGCAGGATCGTGCCTGGCACCTTGCGGCTTGGTGCCGGTCGACAGTCTCTGGAGTGAGGAAATAAAATGCGACGTCTGACACGGGTCGTGCGCGGCCTGACGGAGGCGCTCGGCTATGTGGCCTCGGCGCTGGTATTGTTGCTTGTCGTGCATGTCACGGCGGATGCAACGCTTCGTACGGTGTTCAATGCGCCGATCGCCGGCACAACCGAGATCATCTCGCTTTTCTACATGATCGGCATCGCCTTCCTCCCGCTCGGTCTGGTGGAGCGAAAGGATGCGCATATTTCCGTCGAGGTGCTGACGGAGATGATGCCTGCGCGCATCGTCCATGTGCTGCTGATCCTCGCCACGATCCTTGGCGTGGTGGTGATGGCGATGCTGTGCTGGCGGACCTGGCTTGAGGCCTTATCGCAGATGCGGCGCAATTCCGTGGTGGTCATTGCGGGTCGGGACCCCGTCATCACGTGGCCCAGCTATTTCGTGTTGCCTTTCGGCTTCGGCGTCGCGGCGCTGGTCGCGTTCTACAAGCTGATCTGTCTGCTAACTGGCCGACCCTTCTTCGACGTGGATGAGCCTCCGCCCGCCGGGCTTGAAAACATGACAAAGGACGAGCCGAATGTCTGAGGTCGAAATCGGCATCTACTTCGTCGCCGCGCTGCTGACGCTGATCCTGGTGCGCGTGCCCATCGGCATAGCCCTCATCGCGGTTTCCTTCTGCGGCATTTGGGCACTGATGGGCTGGCGGGTGGCATGGGGCGCGGTGGGCATCATTCCGTTTCACTTCGCGTCGAACTGGGTGCTCAGCTCCGTTCCCGCGTTTCTTTTCATGGGGTTCATCTGTTATCACGCGCGGCTGACGGAGGGCTTGTTTACCGCGGCACGGGTCTGGCTTTCTGCGCTTCCCGGTGGGCTGGCGGTGGCCTCTGTCTTCGGCTGCGGCGGCTTTGCGGCGGTCACGGGGTCGTCCGTCGCCTGTTCCGCCGCGATGGGCAAAATCGCCGTACCGGAGATGACGCGTTACAATTATCATCCCTCCCTTGCCACTGGGGCAGTGGCCGCTGGGGGAACGATCGGCGCGCTGATCCCGCCATCGCTTATCATGATCCTCTATTCGGTGATCGCTCAGGCCCCCGTCGGTAAGCTGTTTATGGGCGGGCTGGCGGTCGGCGTGTTGACGCTGTTCGCCTATTCCACGCTCATCATTGCCCGCGTTATGATCAATCCGAACCTCGCCCCAGCAGTGGAGGAGCGCTATTCCTTTTCGGAAAAGCTGGCGGCTCTGGCTCAGACAGCACCGGTCCTGATCATCATTCTGGGGGTGTTCGGGGGGTTGTTCAGCGGTTTGTTCACCCCGACCGAAGCGGGCGCGGTAGGCGCGTTCCTGTCCTGCGTCGTGGCGCTGGTTTTCGGCCGGCTGAGCTTCGACGCTCTCCGCAAGGCTGCGATGGAAACCATCGTCACCACATCCGCGCTGATGATCATCGCCATCGGAGCAAGCCTGCTCACCCGGTTTCTTGCGCTTTCCGGGTCAGGGGAAGCATTGACCGAGGCAATTCTCGGCTTCGGTGCCGAGCCGCTTGTGATCATCTTCGGGATCACGCTGATCTACCTTATCCTCGGGATGTTCCTGGAGCCCATCGGCTGCATGATGCTGACCCTGCCGATTGTGCTGCCGATCATCGCCGAGACGGGATACGAGGCGATCTGGTTCGGGGTTTTTCTGACCAAGATCCTGGAGATAGGGATGCTGACGCCGCCCATCGGGATGAACGTCTTCGTCATCAAAAGCGTGGTGGACCGCAATATCTCCCTGGGCACGGTGTTCCGCGGGGTGATGTGGTTCATCGCGGTCGACCTGTTGATCCTCGCTTTCGTCGTGGCGTTCCCGCTCGTCATCCTCTTTCTGCCGAACCTGCTCGGATGAAAGTAGTGGCGGCACAAATTTCCACATTGTGGAGTTTGTGCCGCAAGATCTTTAAATAACGCAAAAGCATGCGTTCTACATCCACATAGTGGTGGTTAAGCGTTGACATGATCATGCTATGAAGGAAAAATAAATATACTGTATCCACAATGTGGAAATGTCGGGTGGATCGGCGCAGAGGAGGCGCCGCCCACTCACCAGAAATCGAGGGAGGACATGCCGTGAATCTTCATTGGTTTGCCGAAGCCAGCTATCCGCACCTGCCGGCAGATTTCCGGGCCAGTGGCGAGTCGAGTTGGGTTACGACGCCTATCCGCCACTGCGCGCCCGAGGAAGTGGGCGAGATGACGCGGATGTTCATCCGCCTGATGCAGCAGGCGGATCGGGAAGGGTTCGACGGTCTGGCCGTCAATGAACACCATCAGACGCCCTTTGCGCTTACACCCTCGCCAAACCTTCTTGCCGCCACGCTGGCGAACACGACCGAACGTGCGGCCATCCTGATCATCGGGGACTCGCTCGCGCTCTATAATCCGCCGGTGCGCGTGGCGGAGGAGGTGGCGTGGATCGACTGTCTGTCGAACGGGCGGGTGATCTCCGGCTTTGTCTTCGGCACGCCGATGGATACGATCTACTGCTATGGCATTCCGCCCACCGAGCTGCGCGAGCGGTTCCACGAGGCCCGCGAACTGATTGAGCGGGCATGGCGCGAACCCGAACCCTTCGTCTTCAACGGCAAGTATACGAAACTCCGCTACGTCAACCTCTGGCCCCGCCCGGTTCAGGATCGGCCCGCCATCTGGGTGCCCGGATCCGGCAGCGTGGAGACTTGGGACCTCGCGCTCCAGAACGACTATTGCTATGGGCAGCTGTCGTTCTCGGGTCTGCATTCCGCGAAGCCGCTGGTGGATGCGTGGTGGGAGCATGCGGCGAAGAACGGCTACGACACAAATCCGTTCCAGTTGGCCTTCACCCAGCTCATCTGCTGCGCCGAAACCGATGCCGAGGCGGAGGCGAAATATTCGGAGGCGGTGAAATACTTCTACCGCAACCGCAGTGTCCATCCGGGGTTCGAGACCGGGCCGGGCTACCGCACGCAGAAATCGGTGCAAGCCATGGCTAAATACACGGCCCAGAGCAACCAGAAGCTTCCGGCCGAGGAGAAAGCCCGTGCCGCCCGCGGAGAGATGGATTTCTGGGATTACGACAGGCACGGCTTCATCATCGCCGGATCGCCGGAGCGCGTGCGTCAGCGGGTGGAAGAGATGGTGAAGGAACTGCGCGTCGGTCAACTGATCGGCTGCCTGCACATGGGCAACCTTTCGGAGGAAACCGCGGCGATGAACACTTCGCTTGTTGCCAGCCGCGTGCTGCCGCAACTGCGCGGTCTGTGGTCCGAGTATGACGACCGGTGGACCCCGATGGGGTTGGCCAAGGTCAAACGCATGGCGGAGGTGGCGTGATGGAGGCCGTCATGCAGACTGCGGGCGCGACGCCCGTGCGCGCCTGGATCGGGGGGGAGGGCGCGCCGCTCGTCTACCTCCACGGGTTCGAGCAGCACCCCGGATCGGCCCGCTTCCTGGCACGGCTGGCCGAAGACCGGCAGGTCTTTGCGCCAGAGCATCCCGGCTTCGGCCAGTCGGGCGGCGGTGCGGAGCTGGTCGACATCCTCGACCTGGTATTGCATTACCGCAGCTGGCTCACGCCGCTGGTGGCCGAACGCGGGCCGGTCGACCTGATCGGCCATTCGCTGGGCGGCATGTTCGCGGCCGAGATCGCGGCGATCTGTCCCGATCTCGTGCGGCGGCTTGTGCTGGTGAATGCCTACGGGCTCTGGCTTGACGATCATCCGCAGCCCGATCCGTTCGCGATCCCGCCTGCCGAATTTCGTGCCGCCAAATGGGCGAACGCGGACAGGTGGGAAGGCACTGAGACCAACAGCTACGACGGCCCGGGTGCCGACTATGTCTACTATCGCAGCCAGAACCTCGGGTCTGCCTCACGGTTCATGTGGCCCATACCGGACAGGGGGCTGGCGCGGCGCCTCCGGCATGTCCGGGCAAAGGCGCTGATTTTGCACGGGGCGAAGGACGGTTTCGTGCCGGTGGCCTATGCCGACGCCTTCGCCCGCGCCCTGCCGGGCGCGCAGGTCCGGGTCATTCCCAATGCCGGTCACCTGCCGATGATCGAGGCGGAGGACGCCTTCGTCTCCGCCGTTACAGACTTCCTGCGCTGAGGGCGGCACCATGGCACAGACGACAGAGGGCCGCGCTCGCGTGAACGGGGTGGACCTGCACTACGAGATCGGCGGCGAAGGGCCGCCCCTTCTGCTGATCTCGGGGCTTGGGCAGAATGCGTTGGTCTGGTCGGGTGTCATCGCGCGCTTTCGCGAACGCTTCCGGACCATCGTGTTCGACAATCGCGGCACGGGGCGGAGCGACGTGCCCCCCGGCCCCTATACGATCGACGCGATGGCCGATGATGCGGCGGGGCTGATCCGCCATCTGGGTCTTGGTCCCACAGCCGTCGTGGGCTGGTCCCTCGGCGGCTCGGTGGCGCAGTCCCTGCTTATCAGGCACGGGGAGCTTTTGCATTGCTGCGTCCTGCTCAATGCCTTCCCGAACTATACGCCCGTGCAGCACTATTGGCTCGATGCGCTGATCGCGCTGCGCCGAAGCGCGGCGCCGCCGGAGGCCAAGGTGGCGCTGTCGCTGCCTTGGGCGCTGTCCCCGCTGATCCTGTCCGATCACGCACGCACCGCGGCCTATGTGCAGCATGTGCTGTCCAATCCATGGCCCACCGGCCACGAGGGGTATGAGGCGCAGGCGGCGGGACTTCGTGTCTATGACTCCACCTCCGGTCTTGGCTCCGTCAACACGCCCACGATGGTCTTGTGCGGGGCGGAAGACATCCTGACCCCGATCGCGCAATCGGATCAGATCGCGCGGCTCATTCCCGGCGCGGACCTGCGCGTGATGGGCAAGGGGGGGCACAGCATGGTCGTCGACTATCCGGAGGAAGTGCTGCGACTGGTACTGCCGTGGCTCACCGCGCGGACGGTGGCCGGGGTGCCGGAGATGGCGGGGGGAAAGTGACATGATGCTGAACGACAGGCTGGCCGTCATCACGGGGGGCGCCAGCGGGCAGGGACTTGCCACGGCGCGGCTTTATCTGGAGCACGGCGCACGGGTGGTGATCCTCGATTGGAATGCAGACAAGGGCGCGCAGGCGGTGGAAGAACTGGGCGATGCCGCGGCCTTCGTCGCCTGCGACCTGGGAGTGGAGGCGGAGGTTCGCGCCGCCTGCGACCGGATCCTTGCAGACCACGGCACGCCCGATATCCTCTTCAACAATGCCGGCATCGGCTATTCAGAGAATGCGCGCTTCCGCATGGCGTCGATCTTCGACACGCCGCTTGAGGACTGGAACAGCATCCTGCGGATCAATCTGACCGGCGCCTTCCTGATGACCAAGTACCTCGGCGCGGCGATGGTGGAGGCGAAGCGGGGCGTCGTGATCTTCAACACCTCCATCGCGGGGATCGTCGGGCAGCGGAACATCGACGCCTATACCGCCAGCAAGGGTGCGCTCGTTGCGCTGACCCGGGCGCTGGCGGCATCGCTTGGGGAAAGCGGCATCCGGGTGAACGCCATCGCGCCCGGCGCGATCGACACGCCCATGCTCGCCCCGGCACTGGTCAACAGCGGGCTTGTCGCCCGGCTGGAACAGACGCCGCTCGGCCGGATCGGCACACCCGAGGATATCGCGGCCCTCGCCCTGTTCTTGGCGAGTGACCATTCGGCCTTCATCACTGGCCAGATCATCGCCTGCGACGGTGGTCGGACCGCAATCTGAAGCAACCGGACGCCTGCCCGAGCACATACCAGAAGACATCTCTCCCGAAGCTCTAGACGCTCATAGCGTCTCGCTGAAACAGGCGGCGATCGATGGCATCATCGTCTCCGCCGGTCGGCGCGATCCCGCAGCGGGCGGGCTGATCCCATTGCGCGCCGAAACCCTCAATGAAGCACAGCCGATCCTGAACGGCGATCCCTTCGTGAAGGAGGGCATCGCTGTCCAATGATCCCATAGCAGGCTGCTGAAAAAATTCTGAAGTGTCATGCCTAGGTGCCGGAAATCGGAAAATCGGTCCGGAAACGCCCGGAAGTATGTAGATTTCCGGTTGGATTTCTCGGATGGCGAACGACTTCCGCTCCACACAGGCCAAAAGGCCTTTTTCAGCAGCCGATAAGCTATGGGGCTGCGCTTCACGCAGCAATAGCATGCTGCCGTCCCGGGATTTTTCTCCGGTCCAACCCCTCGAATTGTGAACGGTTGACCGAGATGATCCCATCGGAAGCCCGCGGCCATACGAAGCCAGCGCCCTTGATCCGCTTGTGAATCAGGACGAGGCCGGTTCCATCCCACACAAGGATCGTCAGCCGTTTGGCCCGGAAGATGAAGACGAACTCCGATTGCACGATGACGCCAGCCCGTCCCTCCCCTTGCGCAAATCGACCGGCTGCGTGGCGAGGTAGATCGCGGAGCTGCCAGCGGGCGCGATCATGGGGGACAACTCGCCTGGAGGAGCAGGGCAGGAATGCCGGCGCGGTCTCGCTCGCGCTGCCTGCTGGTTTTGCGCGCGCAGCCGCGGTGGAGTTGCGCTACGGCAACGCCGGGACCGAGACGAGCCTGTCCAACATCTTCAACAAGAAGCTCTCGCAGGCGATGGCCGCCAAGACGAACGGCGAATTGTCGATGGAGATCTTCGCAGGCTCCCTCGGCGGCGAGCAGAAGCTGCTCGACTCAATCTCGCTCGGCTCGCTCGATGTCTACAACGGCGCCTATACCGGCACGCGCGAATTCAACATTTTCTATGCCCCCGGCTTCTTTCGGGACGGCGTGCAGGCCAAGGCAGTGATCGAATCCGAGATCGGCCAGAAGGCCTCCGCCATGCTGGGCGAACGTTACGGCGCGCGGCTGCTGGGCGTCGGGCGTCTTGGTGGCTACAATCTGATGCTGCGCAAGCCGATCACCTCGCTCAGCGAACTGAAGGGGCTGGAGATCCGCTCCGCCAACATCGAGGGCTGCATCGAGGGACTGAGGCATTTCGGCGCCATCCCGACACCGATCCCGTTCAACGAAATCTATCTCGCTCTCCAACAGGGATCGTGGACGGCGTTCTCACCGCTCTCAGCCCCGGCGTCGCGGGCAAGTTCTATGAAGTCGCCACCTATGTGGTGGAACCGGACTTCGGCCTCGCCCTCGACAAGCAGGTGATCTCCGAAGCCTCGTGGGGCCGGCTGCCCGAAGACAAACAACAGATCATGCAATCGCTTTTCGCCGAGATGGAGGAGGTCGACTACTACGGCGCCTCGATCAGCGGAAAGGAAAAGGACCTTGCGACCTGGGAGGGTGCGAATGGGCCCGACAGCGTGCTGAAGTTTGACGGAGCCAGCCTTGCCGCTGATCTCGAGCCCCTGAATCAGCGTCTCGCCGATGAAGTCTACGGCGCGGGCACCGGGCCGAGAATTTGGTCGAAACCCTCGAAGAGGCCTGTGCCCAGTTTGGCTACCCGAAGACGATCCGCGCCGATCGGAACTCCGAGTTCGTCTTCCGCGACCTAAAACCTTTTGAGCCTGTAGCAACAACGTTACGCTGGATTGCTCCCGTCCGGGCAAACCCGCCGACACTGCGTTCGTCTTGCGTCGGGGAAAACGGTTCAACGGGACTGTTTTCTGACCCCTCCATACTTTCTAACGGATCGTTCGGGGGGATGCCTGAACCCCGATTTGGTCCCTAACGCCTGCGGATGCCGGCGGAAAAATGGAGGCTTGGCTCACATACTACAACGAGGAACGACCTCACGGCGCGATCGGCTACAAAGTCCCGATCGAGATGGCAAATCCCGGCAGCCGAACCAGCCATCATCTCTGATGAAGCCGGAAGTTCCAGTTCCGGGTTATCCAACAACGGCCCTCGCTTCCGTGGAATGCGAGCATTTGCGGGCGTGAGTGGAACATCGATTTACGCGCGTTCGCGTGCCCCGCGGTCTGCGGCACCAGCGCACCCCAAGAAGCTGAGCGGCGACGCCTGTTTCAAGCAATCCGACCTTCCAAACGCGGAGCGCCGCAACATTAGTCTTCATCGTAATTCGAATGGTGGGGAGGGGAGCGGCGACCCCAGGGAGGAGGAGGGGGTCGCCGCCATTTTCCGAGGCTCGGGGAGGAGGAGTGAGCCTTGGGAAACCCGTGGGCGCATCGTGGCGCCTGTGAGATTTATATTGCACTGCAGCATGCATTTTGCAAGTCGATTCGTCATGTCGGAGCGGCCAATGCTGCATTGCAAAAATTGCATAGCTACAAAACACTGCATTATATGCCTCGTTCATAGTCTTCCCCTCAACTCAATTTACAAGGGGCCGCTTATCCGGCGACGCTGCGGAATTATCGCTGCCAGCTTGGGCATCCTTCTGGACGCCGTTCCTATCATCCCTGCGAGCTTCAAGTGCGCACCTTGCCCTTGAGCGCGCTCAGCCCCCCGCTGTCGCGGCGCCGCAGGGAGAGTTCGAACTTGACCTGTGCCTCATGGACTTCCCGGATCGTGCGGCGAAGATAGCTCAGATGCTCATGTGCTGCAGATCGCGCCGCGTCCGGCTGTCGTTCGATAATGGCGCGGGCGATCGCAAGGTGCTGATCGCGCAGCACGTCGCGGACATCGGGAACGGTGAACAAGCGCTGCCGATTGTTGAGGATGTCCGTTCTCAGGTTTTGCGCGAGAGCACGCATGACCTGGAGCAATACCAGATTATGGCTCGCCTCGTAGATCGCGATATGAAGCTCCGCGTCGGCATCGACTTCGTCCGCCGGGCTTCCGGTATCATGCTCGGCCTCGATACGCGCCGCGCAATCCTTGATGCGCTTGATCTCGGGTGCGTTGGCGCGCTCTGCCGCCATTGCCGCTGCAGAACTTTCCACGACATCGCGGAACTCCAGATAGTCGTCGGCCACCTCGCCGTGATCGGACAGCATCTTGAGCAGGGGATCGGTGATGCTTTTCGTGCCGAGCTGAGCGACCTTGACCGTTCGCCCCTCCTTGATGAGCAGACCACCCGCCTCAAGCGCCTTGAGGGCATCCCGAAGTGTGGGTCGGGATGTGTGAAGCCTGGCGGCCATCTCCCGCTCGGGCAGCAGCGGCTCGCCCGGCCTCAGCGAGCCTTCCAGGATCAGGTTTTCAATGTGTTTGCGTATGCAGTCGGATGCCCGATCCGGTCCGATAGACTTGGTCTCGCTCATCAACGCGACCTCCGCTGATAATCATGCACACCAATATCTTGACGCCTGTGGGGCAGGCAATCGGTTTCCGAGAGGGGAGAAACCGGCATACCGTTTGACTCGCTGGGTAAAAATATTTTACCAAAAATTATCATCGGTCTGGGAGGGGCGATGGGACACAACGATAAATTTGCCGCAGCCCGCACGCCAAGCGCGCGGTGCCGGTCTATGCGGTATTCAGGGGGGAAGTTGCGGGATGAGTTCTGGTTTCTTGGCGCTATTGGCGTTTTTGCCAATTCTTACGGCAGGCGTCCTGCTGGTGGGCTTTCGGGCGCCCGCGAAATACGTCATGCCACTGACCTATGTCATCGCGGTCGTGGTCGCTCTCACCGCATGGGGGGTCAGCCCAAGCCGCGTGATCGCCTCCACGATTCAGGGTCTTTTACAGAGCGTCGGCCTGCTGTGGATCATCTTCGGTGCCCTGCTGCTGCTCAACACGCTTAAACATTCGGGCGCGGTTTCGACAATACGGTCGGGCTTCACGTCCATCAGTCCCGACCGGAGAATTCAGGTCATCCTCATCGCGTGGCTCTTCGGGTCTTTCATTGAGGGTGCATCCGGGTTCGGAACGCCGGCTGCCGTGGCGGCGCCGCTCATGGTGGCTGTCGGATTTCCGGCGATGGCGGCGGTCGTCTTCGGTCTGATCATCCAGTCCACGCCCGTTTCCTTCGGGGCGGTGGGGACACCGCTCATCGTCGGTGTGCAGAGCGGGCTGGACCAGACCGCCATCACCGGCGAACTCGTTGCGACCGGATCGACCTGGCAGCACTTCTTCCACCTCATCACCTCTGAAGTGGCGATCCTCCATGCCATTTGCGGCACGTTCATGCCGCTGTTTCTCGTCGTCATCATGACGCGGTTCTTCGGCAAGAACAAATCCTGGACGGAGGGGCTCTCCATCGCGCCGTTCGCCATCATGGCAGCGTTCGCGATGACGGTTCCCTATGTGCTGGCAGCCGTGTTCCTCGGGGCAGAGTTCCCTTCGATCATCGGTGGCCTCGTGGGGCTTGCGCTCATGACGCTGGCGGCAAAGCGGCGCATCCTCGTGCCGCGCGACACCTGGGATTTCCCGGAGACGTCGGCCTGGGCAAAGGAATGGTTCGGCAAGGTGGACATCAAGCTCGACAATCTTTCCCGGCAAAAGATTTCTCTGGCGCTGGCCTGGGCCCCCTATGTGATCCTCGCGCTGGTGCTTGTCCTGAGCCGGACATTCGCCCCGTTCGGCGACCTGCTGAAATCCGCCAATGTCATGTTCAACGGCATCATGGGGGAACAGGGGATCAACGGGGATTTCTCGCTGCTTTTCTCGCCCGGCGGCATTCTCGTCATGATCTGCGTGATTACTTTCTTCCTGCACCGCATGTCCTTTTCGGGCTTCGCCGCGGCAATGCGGGAGAGTACCACCACGATCGCCGGCGCAGGCTTCGTGCTCATCTTCACCGTTCCGATGGTGCGGGTCATGATCAACTCGGGCGTCAATGCCAACGATCTGCAGAGCATGCCGATCCTTGTCGCCGATTGGGTTTCGATGCAGGTGGGCTCCGTCTATCCGTTCTTTGCCCCCGCAGTCGGTGCGCTCGGGGCCTTCCTTGCGGGATCGAACACCGTCAGCAACCTGATGCTGAGCCAGTTCCAGTTCTCGGTCGCCGAAGGGCTCGGGCTTTCATCGGCCCTGATGGTGGCGGGCCAATCCGTGGGCGCGGCTGCGGGCAATATGATCGCGATCCACAATGTGGTGGCGGCCTCGGCGACGGTGGGCCTGCTCGGGCGGGAAGGCGCAACGCTCAGGATCACCATTCTGCCGACGATCTATTACCTGTGCTTTGCCGGGATCCTGCTCTGCATCGGGTTCTACGTTCTGGGGATCAACGATCCCTTGCTCGTGAACTGAGGTATGGGACGGCGCGTGGCGATCAGCGGCCTGCGGATCGTCCCGCGATGCTGATGGAGCAACTGATTGCTCCGCCGGGGATGAGATGGCTTGCCGCACCTGTCAGGGATGCGGCGAGCAAAAAGAAAGCCGGCCACGACTGTGGCAGTCATAGGCCCTTCATGGCAAAGCCCTATGCGCGATTATCGCCCAAGGAAGACTGAGGAAGATTAATGAAGACACTCACGAGACTGGACATCGAAGACGCGCGAAAGCTGATCGCGGGTGCCGCCGCACATGCAGGGGAAATCGGCGTACCGATGTGCATCGCCGTGACGGATGAAAGCGGACAGCTCATCGCTTTCGAGCGCATGGAAGGCGGGAAGGTGACCTCGACAACCATTGCGATCGACAAGGCATTCACGGCTTCCGCGGCAAAGAAAGCGACCCATGACTATGGGAGCGCGAGCCAGCCCGGATCACCCGCCTATGGTATCAACTCCGCCATCGGGGGCCGGCTGATGGTCGTCGGGGGTGGTTTGCCTGTGGTGTGGAACGGGGAGGTTGTCGGCGGGATCGGCATATCTTCCGGCTCGCCCGCGCAGGATCAGGCCGTAGCGCAGGCCGGTATCGACGCCTGGCTTGCAGCGCAAGGCTGACCGGCAGTCAGACCACCCGCATCGGATGTGGACTGGTTTGACCTGGCTAGCGGGCGCTCCAACCTGCCCGGGGGGATGAATGGGCTGGCGATGCGTCCATCGGATGGGTCGCCACCCGCGCATCGAAAGGTCGCTCTGCAGTGGGCGGGAGAACGCCGTTCCCGGCGCCCTCCTTTGCAGGCTGCTGAAAGCAGTATCTGGGTTGCCCTGAGGCGGCTTTCTTCCCCACATTGCGAGCGCTCCGAGAACCCGCAATCTTGGCTCGTGACCGGACCGATTTTCCGGCTTTCAATGCAAGCCCGGGTAGATGCCGGTTTTTCAGCAACCTGTTAGTTTGCACCGTGAGGCGCGGCACATCACGTCCTCAGGGGCGGACGGCGGTGACTTCGATCTCGACGAGCCATGCAGGGTTGACCAGCGCATCGACGATCATCGCGGAACGGGCGGGCAGCCTCGGTTGCGCTTCGGTGCCGAAGAACTGCGTATAGCCTTCCATGAAGCCCTTGAAGTCGGCCGCGCCGCCCTCGGGTGCCACAAGATAGACCTGCATCTTCACCACATCGCCCATTGTCAGGTCGATATCCTTCAGTGTCGCCTCGATCGATTCCAGCACGCTGACGGTCTGGGTCTTCATGTCGCCATAGGACTCGACCGAACCCTTCGGCGCGGCTTCATTGGTGACCTTCGGCACCATCCCGGACACATAGACCGTGGTCTTGCCAGCCGGCACTTCGACCGCGCGGGCGATCGGGAAAGTGGAGCCGGGCGTGAGGTGGCGCACCACGTCTTCGGCCTGAGCGGCAACCGGGAGCGCGAGGAGCGCGGCGGCAAGGGCGAGTTTCTTCATCTGTTCACTTCCTTCTCTCATTGCCCGCCGGACAGGCGGGAGGGGCAGCCCCGCCTCCCGGCGGGGCCAGCCGGGTCAGCGGGCGGCCTTGACCATCTCCGGCGTCGCCGGCTCCTGATAGTCGTTGCCGAAATGGGTGCGGATGTAGTTCACCACTTCCGCGACCTGGGCATCATCGAGCAGGCTTCCGATGGCGGGCATGGCCTTCTGGCCGTGGAGCACGATGTAAACCGGGTAGTCCGCGCCTTCCAGCATCGGGTTGGTGGCGAGCGCGGGGTAGTGGCCCGCGCCGACAGCACCCTCTCCTTGCGGCATGTGGCACCCCGCGCAGATCGCGTTGTAGATCGCCTCGCCGCTTTTCTGGGTCAGAACCGTCGGGCTTTTGAACAGCTCCGGGTCATCGGCCAGCGCCGGTGCGGCCAGCAGTGCGAACGCCGCCGTCAGAAACGTCTTCATCTGGGTCATCCTCGCGCTCAGGCCTTGGTCACATGCGAATGCAGACGCTTCACGGCGTCCAGCGACGACAGGATGGCCCCTTCCATCCAGGCGGGCAGGTAGGAGAGATGCTCGCCCGCCATCAGCGTCCGGCCGTCCATCTGAACGGCTTTGGGATAGTCGTTCTCCTTGTCCTTCCAGTTGGCATAGCAGCCCAGCACCCACGGCACCCGGTGCCAGGCGACGGCGACGCCGGTCTTGAACTCCTCATGATACTGGGGATGGAGCTGCGCGCCCATCTCCAGCGCCTTCTCGATCCGCTTTTCCGGGGGCAGGGCCGCGAACTGATAGGCCGAGGCTCCCCAGCAATACCCGCCCAGAAGCACGCCGGGACCGGAGGAGAAATAGCCCGTGGAAGGGTAGGATATCTGCGAGATGGGCAGATCGGTGTAGCTGATCCCGCCGTAGATATGCTCGTCCTCCTCCCAGAAGCGCCGCTTGAATTCCAGCCCGCATTTGAACGCCGCATAATAGGACGTGCTGTCGATGATCGACGTCATCTCAGAGGAGAAGTTGTGGTCGATCTGGCCGAGAACGGAGAACGGGATCGTGCAGATGCAGTAATCCGCCGTGACTGTCGTTTCCTTGCCCGCGCCGTGCGAGGGAACGTAGGTCGCGCTCACCCCCTTCTCGTCCTGCGCGATGCGGATGACCTTGGCGTTGAAGGTGATGAGGTCGCCAACCTCCCTCTGGAAGGCCTGCGCGATCATGTCCATCCCGCCGACCGGCTGGAAGATCGCCGCCTGATGGTCGATCGACTCGCCGGTGACCAGCGAGCGCCAGAGGTTGGATTTCAGGATCTCGGAAAGGCTGATCGGCTCCGACGGTTCCGGCTTGCCATCCACGCCACCGCCCGGTGCCTTCTTCCAGCCGCGGAGTTCGGAGCTGTCTTCTCCCGCGACATAGCCCAGATCGTCGTTCAGCCCGCCGTAGCGCTTCAGCGAGGCCACGAGAATCTTGAGATCCTCCGTCGTGGCAAGATCGTCGAGCTTGTCGGCATTGGCCGCCTTGGCCAGCAGTTCCGCAACATGGCCCCGGTAGTCCGCCGCGATCTCCTTGAAGCGCTGGGGCTTGCCGTCGAACGCCTTGGTATTGTGCAGATAGGCGTTGTGGTTGACCTGAATGAACGGCTCCAGCTTCACGCCGAAGCGTTTGCAGTAATCGAGCACCGCATAATGGTCGTGCGGAATGCGCCACGGGCCGGGGTTGATGTAGTTCCCCTCCGCGAAATCCACCTTCTGCGTGAAGCCGCCGAGTTCGGTATAGGTATCGCCCGAGCGCAGCGTCCAGCAGCGTCCACCCGCCTTCTCGCGGTATTCGAGCACCTGCACCTTGTAACCCGCGGCGCGCAGCTCATAGGCCGCGCTCATGCCCGCCAATCCGGCGCCGAGGATCAGCACGGAAGCGCCCTTCGGATCGCCTTCAAGCTTCAGGCGGCCGTCGTAATTGGACGCCTGTGCAAAGCCCATCGAACTCATCGCGCTATACATTGCGGCGCTACCCGCCACGGTCCCGATCAGCGTCAGCAGATTGCGACGCGTCATGCCGGTCGGCATGTCTGTCATTGTTGTTGCCTTCGTCAAAATGCGTAGGTCGCCGCCAAACACGGCAGGTCCGCTGTATTTTTGACCTGAAGAGGCGGCAAGATGCCGCAGTCGCACAACCGTGAGGGAAGTGGAGCGGCCATGATCTTTGCACAATGCAACAGCTAACTGCCCGAGCGTTATGCATTATGCAAATCTCGTCGCGCTCCAGCACTATCCACCGACGACGGAGACTTCGGGCATGAACGAGCCAGCGATCGCTCATTTGGCGCATTATTAAGCAATCAGCGATACGACCCTTCCCATGCAGGCGGGCAGGGAGCGGTCTGCGTTGACAGCGGGCGATACCTCTTCCTAGCTCTCGGAAAACAGCCAGAACACCACAGGGATGCATGTCATGACCTCCTTCTCCACACCGACGCGGCGGAGGCTGCTGCAAAGCGGGCTCGTCATCGGCACGGCCACGCTTTTCGCGCCCGCGCTTCTTCGTGCGGCGACGCCGATCAAGGTGGCCGGTATCCACGGCTCGCCGGTGGAGAATGCCTGGAACTCCGTCCTTCACAAGGCGCTCCGGGATGCGGCTGCGGAGGGGACGATCGAGTACGTGTTCTCGGAAGGCGTATCCGCGACCGACTATCCGCGGGCTATGCGCGAATATGCGGAGCAGGGCGCCAAACTCATCGTCGGGGAGACCTTCCCGGTGGAGAAACAGGCCCGCGACGTGGCGGGGGATTATCCCGGCACCGCTTTCGTCATGGGGTCGAGCGGCAAGCCCTCCGGCGACAATTTCGGCGTGTTCGGCACCTGGAATTACGACGGCGCCTATCTGGCCGGGATGCTGGCGGGCAAGATGACAAAAACAAACCGGCTCGGTTCCGTGGGAGCCATCCCGATCCCGGAGATCAATCTCCTCATCAATGCCTTTGCAGAGGGGGTGAAGGCCGTGAACCCGGAGGCCCGCCATACCACGACCTTCATCGGCACGTTCTTCGATCCGCCCAAGGCACGGGAGGCCGGTCTGGCCCTGATCGACGCGGGCGCGGACATCCTGTTCGGCGAACGGATCGGCACCGCCGATGCCGCGAAGGAGCGTGGCATCAAGGCGGTCGGCTCGCTCATCGACTACACGCCGATGTATCCCGACACCGTCTTTGCCAATGCTCTCTGGGGCTTCCGCCCGATCCTCAACGCGGCCATCGCGGATGTTCAGGCGGGTAAGCCTGCGGGCCGCGACTACACGGCCTACGGGCTGATGAAGGAAGGCGGCAGCGATATCGCCTATGTCAAAGGCGTGGCACCGGCAGAGGCGGAGGCCGCGATGGAGGCGGTGCATGCTGAGATCCGCAGCGGGGCCTTCGCCGTTCCGCAGAATTTCGCGGACCCGACCAAGGGTTGATCGTGTCGTCCGACGCCATCGCACTTGCCCAGGCGATCCTGCGCGGGGATATTTCTGCGGGCGCCGCGATGGAGGAAGCGCTGTCCGCCGCCGACCGTCTTTCCGCTCTCGGTGCCGTGGCGTGGCTGGACGCCACCGCCGGGCGCGCCGCCGCCGCGGAGTTCGACGCGCTGGCCCCGGACTCACCGCGGCGCGAGGCGGCCTTTGCCGGTGTTCCGACGCTCGCGAAAGATCTGGGCGGGCCGTTCGCGGGCCTGCCCCTCCGGCTGGGGTCCGGCATGATCGAGCCGATGGCGGCCGGGGAGTCCTGCCTTGCCGCCGAATTTCGCCGGGCGGGCCTCCTGCCGTTCGGCCTGACGACCAGCCCGGAATTCGGCTTGTCGCTGGCCAGCGAGCCCGCCATCGGCCCCATCGCGCGCAACCCGCTGGCGCCAAGGCTCAGCCCCGGAGGATCCTCGGGCGGTGCGGCTGCAGCGGTGGCAGCGGGGATCGTTACCATCGCCCATGCCACGGATGCGGGCGGATCCATCCGTGTGCCGGCGGCCTGTTGCGGACTGGTGGGCTTGAAACCGGGCCGGGGATCGGTGGTCGAAGGGCCGGATTTTGGCAACCACCTGGGCGGGATTGCCAGCGAGTTCGCCATCTGCCGCTCCGTCCGCGATGCGGCCCGGCTTTTCCCCGTATTGAGCGGCGCAGCACGGGCTCCGCGCTGTTTTGCTGTTGTTCCCCGTCCTCTGCGAATTGGCCTGCTGATCGAAACCGAACCGGCGACGGACCCGTTGCGTCGCGCGGCGGTGGAACTTGCGGCAGAGACGCTGGCGGCCCATGGGCACCGGCTCACCCCCCTCGGCTGGGCCGATATCCGCGCGCAGGCGGCGGCGAGCGACCGGATCTTCCGCGCCCTCGTCACGGTGAACCTCGCAGCCTTTGTCACGGCGGCAGGGTTGGATCCGGCGCGGGCAGAGCCGCTGACGCAGCGGGTGATCGCCGAGGGGCAGGCAACCGCCGCCACGGCCTTCTGGCAGGTTCTGGCCGAATTCCCGCAAGTCGGCCATGCTCTCTCCGGTCTGTTCGACGGTGTGGACGTGCTGCTCACACCGATGCTGACGGGGCCGCCGCGGCCCGTCGGCTGGCTTCCGGTGACGGAGACCGACACAGACCGGCACTTTGCCGCGCTATCGGGCTTTGCCCCGCTCGCTACACTCGCCAATGTCTCGGGCTGTCCGGCGATCACACTGCCCTTTGGCGCGGATGCGGACGGCCTGCCGCTTCCCCTCCAGATGATCGCGCCCATAGGGGCGGAGCCGGTGCTGCTGGCGCTCGCGGCGCTCCTTGAGGCGGAGGGCCGCTGGTCCAACCCCCTGGGGAACGCCGCATGAGCGATGCCGTTCTCGAAATCGTCGATGTCTCCAAGCGCTTTGGCGACACGCTGGCCAACGACGCGATAACCCTGACCCTGGACAGGGGAGAGATCCTCGCCCTGCTGGGAGAGAACGGCGCGGGCAAGACCACGCTGATGAGCATTCTCTTCGGCCATTACACCCCGGATACCGGCCATATCCGGGTCATGGGGGCGGACCTGCCGCCGGGACGGCCGCGCGCGGCGATACGGGCGGGGATCGGCATGGTGCATCAGCACTTTTCGCTCGCGCCCAATCTTACGGTGCTGGAGAATGTCATGACGGGGACGGAGGGCCTCTGGCGCCCGCGCTCCGCGACGGGGGCCGCGCGGGCGAAACTCATGGCCATCTCCGACCGGTTCGGTCTCAGCGTCGCGCCGGACGCGCGGCTGGGCGATCTGTCGGTCGGCGAGCAGCAGCGGGTGGAAATCCTGAAGGCGCTCTACAACGATGCGCAGATCCTCGTGCTGGACGAGCCGACTGCGGTGCTGACCACGCAGGAATCCGCCCGGCTGTTCTCCACGCTCAAGGAGATGGCGCGGCAGGGACTGTCGCTCATCTTCATCTCCCACAAGCTGGAGGAGGTGATGGCCACCGCCGATCGCGTGGCCGTGCTGCGGGGCGGCAGGCTCGTGGCGGAGCGACGCGCGGCGGAGACGAGCAAGGGCGAACTGGCGGAGCTGATGGTGGGGCGGGCCGTCGAACGCCCGCGCCGCGCGCCCGCGACCCCCGGCCCCGTCGTTCTGGAGGCGGCGGGGCTGACACTGCGCGACGGCGGCGTGGAGCGGCTGAAATCCGTGAGCTTCCGTCTCCATGCGGGTGAGGTTCTGGGCATCATCGGCGTCTCCGGGAACGGCCAGACACCGCTTGCACGGGTGCTGGGCGGCATGGCGCGCTGGACGGGGGGCGACCTCCTGCTCGATGGTGAGCGGTTGGATCGGCTCACGGTTCCGGGGGCCATCGCGGCGGGTATCGGCCGGATCCCCGAGGACCGGAACCATGAGGGCACCGTGGGGGAGATGACCTTGTGGGAGAACGTCGTGCTGGAGCGTCTGGCCCATTATGCGCGCTTCGGCCTCGTCAATCAGCAGGCCGCCATCGGGCGCACGCAGGAGATCATCACCCGGTTCGACGTACGGGGTGGCACGCCGACGAGCCGCGTCAGGCTGCTCTCCGGGGGGAACATGCAAAAGCTCATCCTTGGCCGCAACCTGATTGAACCGCCCCGCATCCTCATCGCCGCGCAGCCGGCGCGCGGGCTGGACGAGGGGGCCGTTGCCGCCGTGCATGCGCGTCTGCTCGGCGCCCGGCGGCAAGGCACCGCGGTGCTGCTCATCTCAGAGGATCTGGAGGAAGTCATGGCGCTGTCGGATCGCATCCATGCCATCGTGGGCGGGCGGCTGTCGCCTGCCATTCCGACGGAGTCCGCCGATACGCGGCGGCTCGGCCTGATGATGGCGGGCGCGTGGGAGGCGGCGGATGCGGTTTGAACGCCGAGCAGAACGCCCCGCCCTGCTCATCCTGCTCGCCCCGCTGATCGCCGTCGCGGTGGCCCTGCTGCTCAGCGGCGGGCTCATCGCCATGGCCGGCGCGCCGGTGCTGGATGCCTTCGGCCGGATCGCAAGCGGCGCCTTCGGCTCCCGTCTTGCGATCACCGAGACGCTGACACGCGCGATCCCGCTGATCCTGACGGGGCTTGCAGCCGCCGTCGCCTTCCGTGCGCGGCTGTGGAACATCGGGGCGGAGGGGCAATTCTACATGGGCGCCATCGCGGTCGCGGCGGCCAGCGGCACCGCTTTTGCCGGATTGCCCGCAGTCGTTCAAATCCCGCTGCTGTTCCTGACCGGCGCCATGGCGGGGGCGGTGCTTCTGCTCATTCCCCTGTGGCTCCGGCTCCGCTTCGGGGTGGATGAAGTGGTGACGACGCTTCTGTTGAACTTCGTCGCCATCCTCCTGGTCTCCATGCTGATCGACACGGTGCTGAAAGATCCCATGGCTTTCGGCTGGCCCCAGTCGATCCCGGTCGATGACAATGCAACCCTGCCGGCTCTCGTCGCACGCTCGCGGCTGCATATCGGGTTGATCGTGGCTCTCGGGCTGGCGGTGCTGATCCAGTGGGTGCAGGCGCGGACCGTCTTCGGAATGCGGGCGCGGGCGGCGGGCCTCAATCCCGCAGGGGCAGCATTCGCAGGCGTGCCTCTCGGGCGGACGCTGGTCGGGGTCGCCATGATCTCCGGGGGGCTGGCGGGCCTCGCGGGCGCGATGGAGGTGATGGGCGTCATGGGCTATGTGACCACGGAGCTCTCCCCGGGCTATGGCTATTCGGGCATCGTGGTGGCGATGCTGGCGAATCTCAGTCCGCTTGGAGTGGTGCTGGCCGCGCTCTTCACCGCCACGATGTTCGTGGGCGCCGATGCCATGAGCCGGGCGCTCGCCGTTCCAAGCTATATCGCCGATGTCACGGTGTCGCTTGCCCTGCTGTCGATGCTCGTCGCTCTCTTCTTCACGCAATACAGGATCCGTCGATGACCGATCTGTTCGACATCCTCGCCTCTGCCGGTCTCTGGGCGGCGGTGCTGCGGATCGCGACACCGCTGATCCTCGGCACGCTGGGGGCGCTGCTCTGCGAGCGGGCGGGCGTGCTCAATCTGGGGATCGAGGGGATCATGACCTTCGGCGCCATGATCGGCTGGCTGACGGTCTTTCAGGGCCATGATCTCTGGACGGGGTTGATCGCGGCTGCGGGGGCGGGGGCGCTCTTCGGCCTGCTGCTTGCCGTATTGACGGTGACGCTCGGCCTTTCGCAGCATGTCGCGGGGCTGGGGGTCACGCTTTTTGCCTCCAGCCTCAGCTACTATCTCTTTCGCCTGCTGGTCGCCATACAGGGCACCCCGCCCAAGATCACGCCCTTTGCCCCGCTGGCGATCCCGGGCCTGTCGGATCTGCCGTTTTTCGGTCAGGCGCTGTTCAGTCAGACCGCGCCCACCTACCTCGCCTTTGTGCTGGCGCTGCTGATGGGCTGGATCCTGTTCCGCACGCCGCTCGGCCTTGCGATCCGCATGACCGGCGAAAACCCCCATGCCGCCGAGGCGCAGGGTATCAACCCGATGGCCGTCCGCTATGGCGCGGTGATCGCGGGTTCGGCGCTCATGGGCGTGGGGGGCGCGTTCCTCACGCTGTCGGCCTTTGACAGCTTCATCCCCACCATGGTGCAGGGGCGGGGATGGATCTGCATTGCGCTGGTGGTCTTTTCTTCGTGGCGGCCGCTCCGCGCGCTTGCCGGGGCGCTGCTTTTCGCGTTCTTCGACGCGTTCCAGCTCCGGCTTCAGGCTGGTTTCAGCGGCGAGATCCCCTATCAGATATTCCTCATGATACCCTATGTGCTCGCGATCATCGCGCTGGCGGTGATGGCGCGTCGCGCCCGCGTGCCGCAGGCGCTCATGCAACCCTACCGCCGCGGCGAACGCTGAAAGGCCATACGATGTTCGATACCCTCATCCGCAACGCCAACCTCCCCGATGGGCGGGAAGGCATCGACATTGCCATAAGGGCTGGCCGTATCGCTGCAGTGGAGCCGGGGATCACCGCCGAGGCGGGACAGGTGATCGACGCGACCGCCCGGCTTGTCAGCCCCGCCTTCTGCGATCCGCATTTCCACATGGATGCGACCCTCTCTCTCGGGTTGCCGCGGATGAATGTGTCGGGCACGTTGCTGGAGGGGATCGCGCTCTGGGGGGAACTCCGCCCGTTGTTGACCAGGGAGGCGCTGGTGGAACGGGCGCTCCGCTACTGCGACCTCGCGGTGAGCCGGGGGCTTTTGCACATCCGAAGCCATGTCGATACCTCCGACCCGCGGCTCGTGACGGCGGAGGCGCTTTTGGAAGTGCGCGACCGAGTCCGGGACTACATTGACCTGCAACTGGTGGCTTTCCCGCAGGACGGTTACTTCCGCACCCCGGAGGGGGCAGCCGCGCTGAAACGGGCGCTCGACATGGGGGTGGAGATCGTCGGCGGCATCCCGCATTTCGAACGCACGATGGAGGATGGCCGCGCCTCTGTCGAAGCGCTCTGCCGCATCGCCGCAGATCGCGGCCTCCGGGTGGATATGCATTGCGACGAAACCGATGATCCGCTGAGCCGCCATGTCGAAACGCTGACCGCGCAGACGATCCGCTTCGGCCTCGAGGGCAGGGTGACCGGATCCCATCTCAGCTCCATGCATTCCATGGACAATTACTACGTCTCCAAGCTCATCCCGCTGATGGCGGAGGCGCAGATCCATGCGATACCCAATCCGCTCATCAACATCATGCTTCAGGGACGGCACGACACCTACCCGAAGCGGCGCGGCATGACGCGGGTGCCGGAGCTGATGGCTGCGGGGATCAACGTCTCGCTGGGGCAGGATTGCTGCATGGACCCGTGGTACTCCATGGGTTCCGCCGACATGATCGAGGTCGCGCATATGGCCGTCCACGTCACGCAGATGGGCAGCGTCGCCGACAAGACCCGGCTTTTCGAGGCGATCACGCTCAATCCGGCAAGGGCGATGGGCCTTGCGGATTATGGTCTGGCGCCGGGCTGCCGCGCCGATCTGGTGGTGTTGCAGGCCGCCGATGTGACGGAGGCCATCCGGCTCAAACCGGCGCGGCTTTTCGTGCTGCGGGGAGGGCGCGTGATCAGCCACACCCCCCCTCTGACCGCCACGCTCTCGCTGAAAGACCGTCCCGCCCGTATCGACCCGGGGCTGGATTTCCGCCCCGTCCGGTAGGGCCGCACTCCTGCGACGAAGGCTGTCCTCATTCCCTGAAGTCCCAGAGCAGCCCTTCGGAAACGGTGTTCAATGACGTGGAGGGGCCTGCGGAGGGTGTTCATGGCCCTAGCAGGCTGCTGAAAAAGTCCTGAAATGTCATCCCTATGCGCTGGAAATTGGAAATCGACCCGGAAGTGTATGGATTTCCGGCTGGATTTCGTCAGATTGCGAACGATTTCCACTCCGACACAGGCCAAGAAGCCTTTTTCAGAAGCCTGCCAGGCTCTGCTTGATCTTTGCATCTTGATCGACAGCGCTGCATAGTCCTTCCTGCCCATGCGGCACCTCATTTGCGGGTTGTCAGCCCTGCCCCTCGCCACGAAGATTGTTGGTGATGGCCGGATCTATAACAACATGCAGCGGCCAGACCTCTCCACCGACTTTTTGCCACCCTTACCCCAACAGGCTGTGGAAAAGGCTTTCAGGTCTGGGCTGGCGCGGAAATCGTTCTCCATCTGTTAGATTACGGCGGTAGATCCGCATATTTCTGGTCATTCACGGGCGGATTTCCCGATTTCCGGAGCATAGACGACACTTATGAACTTTTTCGGCAGCCTGCCAACATCGGCTGCCCCGTCGAGCGGACATTCTCCCCCTGACGGCACAGCGTCGGAGGCCAGCTCCCAGCTTTTGCCCCTTATGGCCGCCCGCGACACGCCGAGGGTGGAGGCCGCGTCAGGGTCGGCCCTTTCGCAGGCGAGCAGGGAGGAAACCCGTTGAAGCCGCTATCGGGCTTGCCGGGAGTTCAACGCCTCCGCGCATTGCGGGAGCAGGCACACGGGAGGAAGGGAGCCTCTCTCAGAGGCGCAGCGCACCGCTTTCCAGCGCGTCACCGAGCACGACAGCAGCGGCTGCAAGCCGTTCGTCTATTACATGCAGGTACTGGGTCCAATCGGTGTAGTGCGTCAATTCAGCGGCGCCGTCCGATATTCCGCGCAGGCCGATCAGGGGAATGCCGAACCGATGGGCCGCGCGCAGATGGGCAAAGGTTTCCATGTCCACCATCTCCTCTGCGATCCGATCATAGGCCGTGCCGCTGACGATATTGGCCCCCGTGGACAGGCTGGCATGGGGCAGGCCGCAAATAAGATGCGGAAGGTCGATCCGCGCGGGCAGGTCGAGAAACGGTGTAAGACCGCGTTCAAATCCCAGCGCCGATGCATCCATGTCGCGATAGGCCACCGAGGAGACCTGATAGACACGCGCCTGCTCCAGCGCCCGCGACCCGGCGGAGCCGAGAGAAACGATCAGCCGTGGTCGCTGCCGCATTTCGGCCAAGGCGGCGGTCAGGGTCACCGCACCCTCCACCGGCCCGACTCCGGTGATGAGCGGCGTGATGAGGGCGCGCAGGGCGGGGCCGTATTCCGCCTCTGTCGCCATGACGAACAGCACCGGAAGTCCGGCTAAAACATCGGTTGGTACGGCCATTGTCATCCTCGTGTTGCCGGACAGGACTGGCATGGTCCAGAGCATCCGGTCAAGGATCGGGAAGGGATGCGCCCACAGCCACCGCCCCGGGCCTCCGGACCCTGACCGGCATGCTTTGTGATCCGTGCAGGTGACCCCAGACGCGCAGCCCCTTGTTTCGAGCGCATCGGCGGCCAGGGCGGGATCGCGCCCGATGGCGAGGGGGCGCCTGTCGCGGCTTGATGCAAAACGAGAGGGTTGCGTAAAATACGCGCGATCGTCCAACCGGGGGTGGATGGCGCCCAAGAAGTGCTGGGCCATGCCGCGTAGGCAGCCGGTATGCTAGTGGTCGGGTGGGTGTCAGCGGCTCCTTCCACACGCGTGGTATGGCGGAATGTAGCTGACCATCTGGTGGCACGGGTTACTGGGGGGCGCCTCCCGCGGCACGCCGCCCAGCCGGTGCAGGACGCCGCCGCCAGATCAGGGCTCCTCCCGCGCGCCGGGGAGGCAGACCCCGCAAATCTCCGATGCTTGGCAGGCTGCTGAAAAGGGCACGTCGGCGATGAAGCGGGAAGCGTTCGCAAGGAATTCCGCCGGAAATCTACCAGTTTCGCGTCATTCCGGGGCCGATTTAACGATTTGCAGCGCATAAACATGCCCCGGATTTTTCGGCACCCTGTCAGGGGCGATCACTCCTCAGCCGCGAATGGAAAGACCAGTGGCAGCGAGCCTGCAAGAGTCTGGATGTGGACATGCTCCCGCAGAACATGCAGGGCGGGCCGGAGGCCAGTAAACTCCCGTAACGTTTCGAGGAAATGCATCGTGGCGGGGGCAGGGCCATCCGGCACCGGACCGTCGCTTCCCGACCGCTTCTCGCGGTCGCCAAGCGCGATGAGCAGCGGCGGCGGGGCCTCCCGGGTGGGGGTCTCCAGGACGGGGGCCTCCAGGACGGGGGCTTGCGCGGCGATGCGCTGCATCAGCGGCTCGTCCCACCAGACCGATGGGCTGATGGCGGCATAGCGCGCGAAGGCACGGGGCCGCGAGAGCAAGACGTAAAGCGTGAAAAGCCCCCCGAAGGAATGGCCCCACAGCGTGCGGCGGCGCGGATCAATCCGCAGACCCTGCTCCGCCGCCTCCCGCAGAGGCCCGGTCAGCCGATCCAGAAACACTGCTCCCCCCCCGGCAAGCCGACCAGGGTGCACAGGGTCGGGCCGGATGCCATCGCCCGGTCCGTCAGGCGGGGTGAAATCCAGCGTGCGGCGCTCCCGCGAGAACTGCCGGTCGGTGTCATAGCCGATGCCGGCGATCACCAGCCCCGGAGCAAGGGCGAGATGCGTCGCTGTCAGATAATCATAGGCGGCATTGCCGTCGAGCAGATACAGGATCGGCCATCCGTTCTCAGGGGGGGCGGCCTTCGGGATGGCAAGGAAAATGCGGTGCCCCGGCCCTGTGGCCACGGTCCTTTCCGACATCTCGTGTGTGGGGTTTTCACTGCGCAGTATCTGCAGCTCCGCTTGTCGCAGGGCGTGATCCGGCCCCGCCTTTCCCGTCTGCCGCATGGCGTCTCTTCATATCGTTACCGCTGCGATTCGCGGCGGTTGTTGGTTGACAAAGTTTGTCGGAAATATAGTGCTGCACGCGAACCGAGCCAGACCGGATATGTCCCCGGGCCAGCCAAATGACTGATCACACGACGTCAAGGAGCCCCGACATGGCCATTCTTCCTCTCAGCCGCCTGCGCGCCTCACTGGGTGCAACGGCGCTGATCCTTGCAACGGCGGCGAGCCCCGTTCTGGCCGATACGATCTTTACGCCCTCCGCAGACGGATTTGCGGGCATGGTTCGCGCCACCGCCGATGAGCCGGGCGCGGCCATCCTGAAAGGTGGCAAGGTCAGGATCGCCGGTGACCGGCTGATCCCGGGGCAGCAGATCACGCTGCTCCGTGGCCCGACGGTGCTCAACCCCGACGGGCCGATCGTTGTCGATGCAGAGGGCAAGTTCGCTTTCGATCTGACGCTGGATGCCGATGCCGTCACCGGCCTGCAACCGGTCGTCGTCATCGCGGAGAAACCTGCGGCCGCCACTGTCGTGGAGGTGAAGATCTCTCCCGATGTGCCGGTTTCCGGTGCGGAAAAGTTCGCCATCGAAAGCGGTCTGGTCACGCGCGGTCTCTATCAGGTCGTGTTCAGTGATGCGGCCAAGGCCGCCTTCGTTACCTCTGCGGTCGGCCGCCCGCCGGTGAAGGACTCCGCCCTGCTGAAGATCGACGCGGAGACGCTCGAGGTCAAGGCACAGGTATCGCCTGCCGCTGCTCCCGCGCGGGAAGATGGCAGTGACGGCGGTGTCTTCGCCGTTTACGGCGTCGCGGTGGATGATGCGAACGGCAATGTCTGGGTGACCAACACGCGGCAGAACACCATTGCAGTCTATCGCCAGTCCGACCTGTCGCTGGTCAGGCAGTTTGAGCCGGGGGCGGTTGCCCATGCCCGCGATGTAGTGATCGACGAGGCCAACTCCCGTGCCTATGCAAGCGCGACGGGCACCGGCAACATCGAGGTCTTCGACACCAGGACGCTGGAGCAGCTGGAACCCATCGTGATCCAGTCTGGCAAGCGCGGCGGCGAGTTCTCGGTCATGAGCCTTGATCTCGACACCAAGGGCGGCAAGCTCGTCACGGTCAGCATGCGTTCGGACGAAGCGGCGGTCGTGACGCTGGCGACGGGTGAGACGGAAGTCTTCCCGCTTCCCGGCGCCCGCAGCGCTTCCGGCGTGGCGCTGGACGCCCGGGACGGGCTGATCTTCGTGGCCTCGCAGCAAACCGACAACCTGCTGATCGTGAAGGCCGACGGCGGCGAAGTGCTCCATGATGTCGAAGTGGGCGCCGGTGCGCTGAACGTCACCTTCGATCCGGTGAACCGCCTGGCCTATGTGGCCAACCGGGGTGCGGGAACGATCACTGTCGTCGATACCGATGGCAGGATCGTGGCCAACCTCGACGCGGGCAGCATGCCGAACCAGCTCCGTGCCGATGGCAAGGGCAATGTCTATGCCGTGAACAAATCCCGCGGCGAAAACGACCCGGTCGGCGACCGGATCTGGCGGATCACCCCCGCCACGAACTGACCCCGCCCCATGAGACGGCGGCGGAGGCGCACGCCTCCGCCGCATGCATTTCCCAGCCGGAGACCCGGCACCGCACGAAAGACCTGGCCATGGTCCGCCTTTACGCCCTGTTCGCCGCCCTGGTTACGCTGGCCGCCGCAGTCGTCGCCCAACCCCTGTCGGCAGAGGTCCGGGCTACCGACACACTGGGGCGTGAGGTGGTCCTGCCGCAGCCTGCCAGGCGGATCGTGCTGGGAGAGGGGCGGCACATGGCCGTTCTGGGCCTGATCCATGACGATCCCGTGGCGCTTGTGGCCGGATGGCGGCTGGACAAGGCGCTGGATGCGCCGACCCTCGACGCCTATCGCGCCAGGTTTCCGGCGATAGACACGATCAGGCCGGTCGGCTCCGGCAACCGCGATATCTCGGTGGAGACCATTGTGGCGCTGGACCCTGATCTGGTGGTGCTGTCGCTGATGGATGCGGAGGACAAGGGGATGGAGGTGGCGCGCGGTCAGCTCGAAGCCGCCGGGATCCCCGTGGCTTACGTTGATTTCTTCTCCCACCCGCTTGAGAATTCGGTCCCCAGTCTCCGCCTGCTCGGCACCCTGACGGGCGCAGAGGACCGGGCCGAAGACTTCGTGCAATTCTACGAATCCCGCCTGAACCGCATCCGCGAGCGGCTGGCTGATCCGGCCATTCCCCGGCCGCGGGTTTTCTTCCACGTTCATGCCGCCCCGCAGGGCTGCTGCTCCACCGTCGGCACGGGCGTCTTCCACGATTTCATCACGACCGCCGGTGGCCGGAATATCGGCGGAGAACTGGTGAAGGGCGTTCTGGGCAATGTCAGCCTCGAATTCCTGATCGCCGCCGATCCCGATTTCTACATCGCCACAGGCGGCACGCATATGGCGGCGCGCGGGGGGCTGGTGCTGGGGCCGCTGGTCGATGCGGAAACGGCGCAGCAGACCTTTGACACGCTTGTCGGTGCGCCCGGCATCGCCTCTCTCCGTGCGGTGGAGGGGGGGCATGCCGCGGGCGTGTGGCACCTTTTCAACGACTCGCCCGTGCATATCGCGCTGATCGAATACCTTGCCCGCACCTTCCATCCCGACCTGTTCGCCGATGTCGATCCCGCCGCCACGCTGGCCGAGATCGAGACCCGTTTCGCCCCGGTTTCCGTGCCCGGAACCTGGTGGGTGGTGCCCCGGCCATGACGGCGCTCCTGCTTGATCGTTACCGGCAGCGGAACCGCCGCCGTGCGGGGCTGGTCGCGCTGCTGGGGCTGCTTGCCGTGGCCGCGCTGCTCATCGACCTGACCACCGGGCCGGCGGGCCTGCCGCTTGCCGAGACATTGCGCGTGCTGACCGGCGCCGAGGATGTGTCGCGCGGGGCAAGGGTCATCGTCTGGGATGTCCGGCTGCCGGTGGCCGTGATGGCGCTTTGCGTCGGGGCCGCGCTCGCGCTGGCGGGGGCGGAGATGCAGACCGTGCTGGAGAACCCGCTGGCGGAGCCGTTCACGCTGGGCGTCTCCTCCGCCGCGGCGCTTGGCGCGGCCCTGGCCATCGTGCTCGGCCTCAGCCTGCCGTACCTGCCCGCAGGGTGGAGCGTTTCGGCCAATGCCTTCCTTTTCGCGCTCGGCACGCTCGCGCTGCTCCAGACGCTGGGGCGGCTTCGCGGCGGCGGGACGGAGGTGCTCGTCCTTTTCGGCATCGCGCTGAATTTCACCGCGGCGGCGTTTCTGTCGCTGGTGCAGTTCGTGGCCTCTGCGGATGCGCTCCAGCAACTCGTCTTCTGGACGATGGGGAGTCTTGCTTCCAGCCGCTGGCCGGGCGTGGCGCTACTTGCGACGCTGCTCGTGGTGACGCTTCCCTTCTCCATCCGGGCGGCCTGGCGGCTCACCGCCCTCCGTATGGGAGAGGAACAGGCGCGGAGCTTCGGCGTCAACGTGACCACGCTCCGCCGTTGGACGCTCGTCCGGGTGAGTCTGCTGGCCGCGGGCGCTGTCTCCATGGTCGGGGTGATCGGCTTCGTGGGCCTTGCGGGGCCGCATATCGCGCGGATGCTGGTCGGGGAGGATCACCGCTTCTTCCTGCCCGCCAGCCTGCTCACCGGGGCGCTGGTGATGTCGCTCGCCTCCACCCTGTCGAAACTCGTCGTGCCGGGAGTTCTGTTGCCCATCGGCCTTGTCACCTCGCTGATCGGCCTGCCGGTCTTCCTCTGGCTGATCCTGCGGGGCAGGGCGGTGCGATGACCGGGCTGGCCGTCACCGATCTTTCCGTTCATTTCGGTGCCCGCAGGGTGCTGGACGGGCTGACCCTGCCGCCGCTCCGGGAGGGCGAGGTGACGGTGCTTGCCGGGCCGAACGCCGCGGGGAAATCCACGCTGCTCCGCGCGGTGGCGCAGCTTCTGCCCTATCGCGGGCAGGTGACGCTCAACGGTCAGGATCTGCACCGCCTGCCCGGGCCGAAGCGGGCGGCGCTCCTCGGCTTCATGCCGCAATCGTCGCTCACCGGCTCTTCGCTCATCGTGCTGGAGAGCGTGATCGCAGCCCTGCGGGCGGGAGGCGAGCAGGGCCGGAGCGCGGCGGAAACCGTCGCGATGGCAACGCTCGACCGGCTGGGGATTGCCGCCCTCGCGCTCGATCCGGTGGACAGCCTCTCCGGCGGGCAGCGCCAGATGGTCGGACTTGCGCAGGCCATCGTGCGCGACCCCCGCGTTCTTTTGCTGGATGAGCCGACCAGCGCGCTCGACCTTGCCTATCAGGCGCGGCTTCTGGCAGAGGTGCGCCGCCTTGCCGCCGAGGGGCGGACGGTCATCGCCGTGCTGCATGATCTGGCCCTTGCGGCGCAATGGTCGGACCGCATGGTGATGCTGCGGCAGGGGCGCCTCTACAGCGCCGGCCGCCCGGCGGAGGTGCTTACGCCCGCCATGCTGGCCGAGGTCTATGGGGTCAGCGCACGTGTCGAGCGCTGCTCGCGCGGCCGCCTGATGGTGCTGGTCGATGAGGAGCTGGCCCCCCCGCAAAAGGAGGCGGCCGAATGAGCCTGAACAACGATGTCGTCGATTATGGCCCCGGTATCCGCGCCTCTCTTCTGGCCCGGACCAGCAGGCGCCTGGCGCAGGCGGAAATGGCGCTCGGTGCGGCGCTGGTGGCGGTGATCGCCCTGTCGCTGCTAGCGGGATCGGTGTCGCGCACGCTCGGGCGCCCGCTCATCTGGACGGACGAACTCGCCGTGCACCTGATGGTCTGGGTCGCGTTTCTGGGCGGCTCGCTCGGGATCGCCACACGCGGCCACATGGCGATCGCGCTGCTCCCTGAACGTCTGGGCCTGCGCGGGCGGGCGTGGCTTCTCCTGCTGACCGACCTGCTCGTGATGGCCTTCGTTCTGGTGATGGCATGGCTTGTCTGGCGCTGGTTCGACCTGCCGGGGCTGTTGCGCGCAGGGTCAGGCGCGGGGCTTGCCAGCGACACGTTCAACTTCATTTATACCGACCCCACGCTGACCCTGGGCGTGCCGAAGGTCTGGTTCTGGCTGATCGTGCCGGTGACCTGCGTGACGGGGGGGATCCACGCGCTCGCCGCCATCGCCGCCGATCTGGCCGAATTGGGCAGGCAGCAATGACCGCGGGGCTGTCGTTCCTCCTCCTTCTAGCCATCGGAGCACCGATGTCCTTCGTGCTTATCGGGGTGGCCCTGATCCTGATCGTCGCGGGCGGCAATGCGGTGCTGCTCGACAGTTTCCCGCAGCAGCTTTTTGCGGGGATCGAAAGCTACGGGCTCCTTGCGCTGCCGCTCTTCATCCTGCTGGGAGAGCTGATGGGTGCGGGCGGGATCGGGCGGCGGCTTCTCGCTTTGGCCGAGGCGATGATGGTGCCGGTCCGGGCGGGTCTGGCCTATGTCAACCTGCTGGCCAACCTGATGATGGCGGCGGTTCTGGGATCGACCGTCGCGCAGTTGACCGTGATGTCGCGGCTCGCCGTGCCGGAGATGGAGCGCGCGGGCTATCCCCGCGATCTTGCCACCACCGTCACGGCGGCGGGCGGGCTGCTTGCCCCCGTCATTCCCCCCTCCATGAACCTGATTGTCTATGCAACCGTGGCACAAGTTCCTGTGGCGGATGTCTTCGTCGCAGGGATCGTACCGGGGTTGGCGATGGCGGCGGTCTTTGCGCTCATCATCGCGTGGCTGGGGTGGAAGCACAACCTGCCCCGCGTGCCGTCGCAACCCGCGCGCCAGAGGCTCCGCGCCGCATGGCGGGCGCTCCCGGCGCTGGTGGTGCCGCTGGTCGTGGTGGGGTCCATACTGACGGGCGTGGCGACGCCCACGGAATCCGCCGCCATCGCCTCTCTGGCCGCGGTGCTGATCGGGATGTTCGTGTACCGGGAACTTCGCCTTGCCGATCTGCCGCAGGTCTTCGTGCGCACGGCCGTCACCTCCGGCGCCGTGCTCTTTCTTGTCGCGGCTGCGCAGATCATCGGCTGGGTCGTCACCTTCGCCGGCCTGCCCGCACAGGCGGCCAACTGGATGCAGGAGATGGCGTCCTCCCCGCTGGCCTTCCTCATCCTGCTCAACATCCTGCTGTTGCTGCTGGGAACGGTGCTGGAACCCATCCCCGCGATCATTTTGGTCGCGCCGGTGCTCCTCCCGGTGGCGACCGATGTCTATGGCATCGATCCAGTGACGTTCGGCGTGATCCTCTGTCTCAACCTGACGCTGGGCCTTCTGACCCCGCCTGTTGGCGCGGGGCTCTACACCGCGTCGCTTCTGACGGGCGTCAGCGCCGAGCGGCTGTCACGGCTGCTTGTTCCGTTCTTTGCGGGCGTGATCGCGATCCTTGCGGGGATGACGGTGATCGCCGCCCTTAACGCAGGCTAGGAGGAGAAGATATGCGTTTTCCAAGGTGGGTGCCGGGGCTGCTGGCCGCCGTTACGCTCGTTGCCGTCACGCTGGCTGGCCCGGCGGGCGCGCAGGACCTGCGGATCGGCATGGTCACTCCGCCGCCGCACCAGTGGACACGGTCCGCGAATGCGCTGGCCGAAAGGATTTCCGCGGAGACGGGGGGCCGGATGAAGCTCGCGGTTTTCCCCTCCGGTCAGCTGGGGAACGAGGCCCAGATGCTCCAGCAGCTCCAGACAGGGGCGCTGGACCTGGCCTTTCTGACGGTGGGGGAGCTTGCCAACCGCGATGCGGATTTCGGCATCCTCATCGCCCCCTATCTGGTGCCCGACGCGGAAAGCGCGGCGAAGCTGCTGGAGGGCCGGACCGCAGCCGCGTTGCAGGAAAAGCTCGGCGCGCTGGGGCTAAAGGGTCTGGGATACGGGATGGCGGGCATGCGGATCGTGCTGCTGTCCAAACCGCTGGCCGAAGGGGGCACCGTTGCCGGGCGCAAGATCCGCACCGTGCCGCTGGCACAGGAGATGGACTTCTGGACCCGTGCCGGCGCCGCCCCCACGCCCCTGCCGCTGCCCGAACTGTTCGACGCCTATGCCAACGGCCAGATCGACGGCATGCAGATCGACCTTGAGGGCACCTGGAACAATCGCTTCCAGGACTATTCGGCCGTGGTGCTGGATAGCCGGCACGCGATCTTTCCGATGTTCGCCGTGGCCTCGGCGCGGAAATGGCGGACGTTCTCCGAGGAGGACCGCGCCCTGATCACCCGGCTGGTCGGAGAGGAAGCCGCCCATATCCGCGCCACCTATCCCGGCATCGACGCAGACTACCGGGCGAAGCTGGCGGAGGCGGGCGCCCCGCTGGCGGAGGCCGGGCCGGACATCTTCGGCAACGCCGTGGAAAGCTGGTACGAGGCCTGGCGGGAGAAAACGCCGCTGCTGATCGAACTGGAGAGGGAGGCGAAGGCGCTGACCCCCTGACAGGCTGCCGGAAAAGGCTTTCAGGCCCCGGGGTGGAGCGGAAATCGTCCCCGGTCCGACCACCCCCAAAGGGCATCCATGCATGTCGGGGCATTCCAGAGACGATTTCCCGATGTCCGGAGCATAGGCATGAGACTTCTGAACTTTTTCAGCGGCCTGCTAACCGCGCCGCGCGCGGGAGCCGGCCATCCGGGCCATGGTCCCGTCGCGCCACATCCCCTCGTGCAGGCCGACCATGACGACATGGCCCAGGATGAGCAGCGCCAGAACCCAGCCGAGCTCGCCATGCAGCGCATCGCCCAGCCCGACGGCCCACTCCACCGGCGTGGTCCGGGCCTGGAAAACCTGAAAGCCGAAGGGCGCAAAGACCCGGTCCGACCCCCAGGCCCGCAGGAGCGCGACCGACGGCACGACCAGCATCACCGTGTAAAGGGCCAGATGCCCGAGCCGCGCCCCGACTCCGACGAGACCCGCCCCGTGCGAGGGCCGGTTCCTGCGGTTGGCGAAAGCCCAGATCACCCGGAGGAGGATAAGCCCGAAGAGCACCGTGCCCACCGGCTGATGCGAGCCGACGAAGAAGGATACGACCGGCTGGCGACCGAATATCAGCCGCAGCGTCATGCCGAACAATTGCCACAAGACCAGTGCGGCGATCGACCAGTGAAGAACGCGCGTGACCCGGCCGTAAACGGTCGGCGTATCGCGCAGGGGAACTGTGGGGGAGGGCATGGCGCGCATCTCGTCAAAGGGGAGGTCAAGGGGTCATGCCATTGATCCTGCTTCCCCGCAACGCTGCCGAGGCTCTGCGCGCGCAAAGTTGACTGTTTTTGTATGGACGGTTATGCCGCCCAAGCCGGGCCTGATGGCCATCCGAGGAGCAGGTGTATCGCATGGTGCAATCCGACCAGACCGCGCCCCGCCAGATTTGGCCGCAGGAGGTTGCCGCACGCTATCGCGAGAAGGGGTATTGGCGCGGCGAAACGATGGGCGGCGTCCTGCGGGAGCGGGCGGCCAGTCATCCCGAGCGCATGGCCGTGGTGGATGGCGAGATACGCTGGACATATGGGGAGCTTCTCGCCCGGGCAGAGACGGCGGCGGCCGGATTCCTCGGGCTGGGGCTGATGCCGGGCGACCGGGTGATCGTGCAGATCCCGAATGTCGCGGGGTTCTTTCCGGCGGTCTTCGGGCTGTTTCTGGCGGGTCTGATCCCGGTCTATGCGCTGCCCGCGCACCGGCAGACCGAACTGATCCACTTCGCCCGGCGTTCAGGGGCCAGGGCGCTGGTGGTGGCGGAGCGGCTCGACGGGTTCGACTACCGGCCGCTGGCCAGCATGGTGCAGGCCGAGGTTCCGGCACTTGCCCATGTGATCGTCATCGGTGATCCGGGGCCGCATCTCGCCATGGACGCCCTGCCTCGCACAGCGGTCGCGCTGCCCGAGGTCGATCCCTCGACCGTTGCCTTTCTCCAGATTTCCGGCGGCAGCACGGGCCTGTCCAAGCTCATCCCCCGCACACATGATGATTACATCTACAGCTTCCGCGCCAGCGCCGGGATCTGTCGTCTGGATGCCAATACGGTCTATCTGGCGGCGCTGCCCGTGGCGCATAACTTCCCCATGAGCTCTCCGGGCGTTTTCGGTGCCCTCTATGCCGGTGGGCGGGTCGTGATGAGCCCGGATCCCAGCCCTGCCACCGCCTTCGCCCTCATCGAACGCGAGGGGGTGACGATCACCGGCCTTGTTCCGCCGCTGGCTCTGCTGTGGATGCAGGCGGCGCCGGCAACGAAGCATGACCTGTCCAGCCTGCGGGTGCTGGGCGTGGGCGGCGCGAAATTCCTTCCCGAAGCAGCGGCGCGGGTCCGCCCGGTGCTCGGCTGCACGCTTCAGCAGGTTTTCGGCATGGCGGAGGGGCTTGTGAACTACACTCGCCTCGACGATCCCGAGGAGATCATCGTCAATACGCAAGGTCGCCCCATCAGCCCGGATGACGAGATTCTGGTTCTCGATGACAACGGCACGCCCGTGCCGGATGGCGAGGCGGGGCATCTGCTGACCCGCGGACCCTACACGATCCGCGCCTATCACAACGAACCCGCCGCCAATGCCCGCAGCTTTACCCCCGACGGGTTCTACCGCACGGGCGATATCGTGAAGCGGCTGCCGGGGGGTTATCTGGTGGTGCAGGGGCGGGCGGGCGATCACATCAACCGCGCGGGGGAAAAGATTTCCGCCGAGGAGATCGAGGATCACCTGCTGGCGCATCCGCAGATCTTCGACGCGGCGGTGGTTTCGATCCCCGACGCCTATCTGGGGGAACGCAGCTGCGCCTTTGTCATTCCCGCCGGGGAGGAGCGCCCGAAGGCCGCCGGAATCCGCGCCTTCATGCGTTCAAGGGGTGTCGCGGATTTCAAGGTGCCCGATCAGGTGGTTTTCGTGACCGCGTTCGAGGCCACCGCCGTCGGCAAGGTCAGCCGCAAGGCGTTGCGCGCGGCCCTACGCGCCGAATATCTGAATGGAGAGAAGACCGCATGACCCTGACCCTCGACCGGATGCGCAAGGACATCGCGGATGTGCTCTATGTCGATCCATCCGAGATCGGCGACGATGACAATCTGCCCGATCTGGGGCTGGATTCCATGCGGCTGATGACACTCATCCTCGGCTGGGAGCAGGCGGGGCTGACCGCGGATTTCGGAGCGCTCGCCGAATACGATACGCTGGGCGGATGGTGGAGCGTCGTCTCCGAGCGTCAGGCTGCCCAGTGACATGACTGACCAGAGCCTCCTGCCGCCGCCCGTCTCGGGGCAAGATTTTCCCCTGACCGAAGCGCAGGAGGGGCTATGGTACGCGCAGGCGCTCGACCCTGCGAACCCGATCCTCAACACGGGGCAGTATCTGGAGCTGAGCGGGGCGCTTGACCTTGCCGCCTTCCGCACAGCCGTTGCCCGCACGATCCGGGAAACGGAGGCGTTGCATCTGCGGTTCCGGGCGACGCCGGAGGGGCCGGTGCAGTGGCGGCACAGCGAAGGGCCCGCGCTGACGATCGTGGACCTCACCCATCGCCCGGATGCCGAAGCCGAGGCGCTGGCGCTGATGAAGGCCGACAGCGACAGGCCCCTGAACCTCGCGCAGGAGCCGGTCGCGGCCTTCACGCTGTTTCTGCTGACGGGGGGGCGACAGCTCTTTTACGAACGGATTCATCACCTGGCGATTGATGGCTACGGCATGGTGCTGATCACGAACCGCATCGGGGAGCATTATTCGGCGCTGGTGGCGGGGGCGCCGCCGCCTGTGTCCTTTCCTGCGCTCGCCCGTGCGCTGGAGGAGGATGCGGACTACCGGAATTCGCCGCGCCGGGAGGCTGACCGCGACTGGTGGCGGCAGACCCTTGCCGATCTGCCGGAAGTGGCCGGCCCTGCGCCGGGGCGTGCGGTTTCGGGGCACACATTCCTGCGCCACAGCCGCTGGCTGCCAAGCCCCCTTCAGGCGGATCTGACCGCCTTTGCCGCGCGCCATCGGCTGACCTGGCCCGATGTGCTGACGGGGCTTGCGGGGGCCTATCTGGCCCGCTGGTCCGAAGGGGAGGCCGTGCTGGGCGTGCCGTTCATGGCCCGCATGGGCAGCAAGGCCGCCCGGCTGCCCTGCATGGTGATGAACGTCCTGCCCCTGCGCCTGACGCCCGATGAGGACGCGCCGCTGCCGGACTGGCTGACCGGCGTGGCGAAACAGCTCATGCAGTCGCGGCGCCACGGACGCTACCGGAGCGAGCAGTTGCGTCGGGATCTGGGGCTTATCGGCGGCACGCGGCGGCTTTACGGGCCGCTGGTCAACGTGCAGCCCTTTGACCTGCCGCCGGTCTTTGCCGGGCTGGAGGTGGGTCTGCACATTCTGGGTGCGGGCGCGGTGGATGATCTCACGATGACATTCCGGGGGGATGCACGGTCGGGCCTGCTCTTTGAGATCGACGCCAATCCCGAACTTTACACCGCCGATGAAGCAGCGGCCCATTCCGAGCGGCTGGTCGCGTTCCTGCAGAACGCCCTTGTCGCCGAACGGCTCGCGGATGTCGCCACGGCGACGCCGGAGGAAATCGCTCTCCATGATGCCCGCGCCGAAGCCGTGCGGACCCCGGTGCCGGAAACGACGCTCACCGCGCTCATCGCGACGCAGATGGCGGCGACGCCCCATGCGCCCGCGATCACCGCCGGCACCGATACGCTGACCTATGCGGAACTGAAGCGTCGCAGCGGTGCGCTCGCGGCAGAACTCGTGCGCCGGGGCGCCGGGCCGGAGCGGATCGTGGCGGTGGCTCTGGAGCGGTCCGCTGAGCTTCCTGTGGCGCTGGTCGGCGTACTGCGCGCCGGGGCAGCCTATCTGCCGCTCGATCTCGACCATCCCCCGGAACGGATCGCGCGCATCCTGAAGATGGCGGCACCCGTCGTTGTGCTGACCACGGCGGAGAATGCGGGCCTGTTTCCGCCGGAAACGCCGCTCCTACTAGTCTCCGACTGGCCGGTGCGGGGGGACGCGCCGCAGATCGATATCAGCGCGGATAATTTGTCTTATGTCATATTTACCTCCGGCTCGACAGGGGAGCCGAAGGGTGTGGTGATCGAACACCGCGCCATCGTGAACCGGCTGCTCTGGATGCGGACGCACTATGGAATCGCGCCGGACGACCGGATCCTTCAGAAAACGCCCGCGACTTTCGACGTCTCGGTCTGGGAGTTCTTTCTGCCGCTGATCGCCGGTGCGGAGCTTGTCATGGCGCCCCCCGGTGCGCATCGGGATCCGTCGGCCATTGCGGCTGCGATCCGTGAGCACGGCGTTACCACGCTGCATTTCGTGCCATCCATGCTGTCGGCCTTCCTTGCGGTTCCGGCCTCGGAAGGCCTGTCGTTGCGTCGGGTCTTCTGTTCGGGCGAAGAACTGACCGCCGACCAGCGCGACCGTTTTCACCGGCGCGTTTCGGCAGAGCTGCACAATCTCTACGGTCCGACAGAGGCGGCGGTGGACGTGAGCTACTGGCCCGCGCCGGCAGAGGACCGCAGCAACCCGCTGCCGATCGGTTTCCCGGTCTGGAATACCCGGCTCGACGTTCTGGACGATCGGATGCGCCCAGTGCCGCCCGGCCTTGCCGGGCACCTCTATCTGGGCGGGATGCAGCTTGCACGCGGTTATCTCGGCCGCCCCGACCTGACCGATGCCCGGTTCATCGCCGATCCGGCCCATCCGGGCGAGCGGCTCTATGCAACCGGCGACCTCGCGCGCCTCCGGCCGGACGGCGCGGTCGTCTATCTGGGCCGCTCGGATCATCAGGTGAAGGTCCGGGGTCTCAGAATCGAACTGGGCGAGATCGAAGCGGCGATCATGGCGACGGGCCTCGCGCGCGAAACCGTTGTCGTGGCGCGAGAGGATCATGCCGGAGAGAAACGGTTGGTCGCCTATCTCGTGCCCACGGAAGCCTACAGGCCGGGTGCGCTTTCCCCCCTATTGGCCGCGCGTCTGCCCGCTTACATGCTGCCCTCCGCCGAAGTGCCGCTCGATGCGCTTCCCGTCACCTCCAACGGCAAACTTGACCGCAAAGGCCTGCCCGCACCCAATTTCGTGGCGACCGGCCGCGCCGCGCGAACGCCTACCGAAGCCCTTCTCGCCACCCTCTTTGCCGAGGTTCTGCATCTTCCCGGCCCCGTCCCGGCCGAGGCCGATTTCTTTGCCTTGGGCGGGGATTCCCTGCTGGCCGTCCATCTCGTCCTTCGGATCGAGGAGGAGACTGGCCGCGATTGCGGGCTGGGCACTCTCTTTGAACATCCGGTGCTTTTCACTTTTGCCGCCGCGCTGGATGCTGCGCGGCCTCGGGATGACGGCCTTGGCACGACGCTGTTGCTGGCCGATGGCGACAGGGAGAAGGCGCCGCTGTTCCTGATCCATCCCGCGGGCGGTATCGTCTGGGGCTACCGTGCGCTTGCCCGGCAGATCGCGCCGGAACGACAGGTCTGGGGGCTTCAGCATCCCGGCCTTGACCCCGACAAGCCCATGCCGGAGAGCCTTGCGGCGCTGGCCCGTTGCTATGCTCACCTGGTGGCGGAGCTTCGGCCGGACGGTCCGGTGCATCTGGCAGGCTGGTCGGTCGGGGGCCTCATCGCACAGGAAATGGCCGTTGCGCTGACGCAGATGGGGCGTGAAACGGGGCTGGTCGCGCTTCTCGACAGCTATCCGGCGGATTGCTGGCGCGATGAGCCGGACCCCGATCCCGTGGCGGCGCTCCGCGCGCTTCTGGCCATCGCGGGTTACGACCCGGACGCCCACCCGGAGCTTGCCACCCGCGAAGCCGTCGTCGCGTTTCTCCGCGCGGGGGATACCGCCCTCGGCAGCCTGCCGGAGCGGACGCTCGACGGCGTGGTGCGCGCGGTGACGGATACCAACCGGCTTGTCCGCAATCATTACCACAGGGCCATGGCCGCGACCCTGACCCACATCCGTGCCGCGCAGGACCACGCCGGCAAACCGCTACGGCCGGAGATGTGGCAAGCCTATGCCGAGGCCCTCGATCTGCTCGACGTGCCCTGCCTGCATGCGCAGATGACCTCGCCCGAGATCTCCGCCCTGATCGGTCCCGAGCTTGTCTGCCGGATGCGCAAGTTCGACTGACCGTCAGGGAAGCACGCCGCGGGTTCCTCGGGAAACCCGCGGTTGCGCACCGCTTGGGTGATCTGTTGAAGCGCGCCGCTTCATGCCGCCGGCTCTCCGGCGCCCGGGCTGAAGCGGGTCACGAACACGGCCCGGCCTGCGGAGCAGAATTGTCCCCCGGGGCGCGAGCACGGGGCCGGATGTCGCGCGCGGGCGTAGCGCCCGGATGGCCCGTATCAGTCGAACATGTCCGGCAGCACCTCCGCCGAGGTCTGGGCCGCCGCACGGCGCTGCTCCATACGCAGGTCGTTCAGCTCCGCAAAAGCCATGCGGAGGGCATGAACGAGCGGCATGATCCGTTGATCCCTGATGCGATACGTGACGGATCGCGCCTGCCGCTGGCCGGTGATGATCCCGGCCTCGCGCAATTGGGTGATCTGCTGCGAAAGCGTGGGCTGGCTGATGCCAAGATCCTCCTCCAGCTCGGCGACAGAACGCGGCGCTTCGATGAGGTAGCAAATCACCGCCAGCCGGTTCGGGTTGGCGAGATGCTTTATCAGTTCGCTCGCCTCATCGACGCTGTGACAAACCTTCTCCGGCCTGACCTTTGCCATCATCCTCCCCCTCGCCGCTGCGACAACAATGCCTGCCCCGCGTTCCGGCGCAAGATGAGCCATCGGAAATCGGGCAAATAATCCATACAAAGCTTAAGTGTCGATCATATCATCCTGTAGGATGCAAAATATTTGGGTGAATATTTTTAATATTTTGCTGGCCGTGTGGCCTCGTTGACTCCTTCTGTCCTGCAGGTTCCAATTAAGAAAATCATAAACCGGTAGAGCGGAGCAACAGGATGCTGAAAGTCGGCGTTCACCCCATGAACTTGCACCTGCGGCTGCTGTCGCTCTGGCCGGGCGCGATGGATCATCGGGCGACCGAATTCGTCGCCTATCCTGAAGGCAGGGATACGGGCCTGCTGATCGCGGATGGCAGGCTTCATGTCGGCGGAACGGGTTCCACTCCGCCGCTGATCGCCCAGTCTGAGGGAAAGTCGGTCCTTTATCTTGGTGCCTCCGCGCCACGACCGGCAAACGGCGCCCTGCTGGTGGCACCGGAAAGTCCTGTCCGCGACATGGGGCAGCTGAAGGGCAAGCGGGTAGCGCTGATCGACGGCTCGTTTCATACCTACCTTCTCGCGCGCTCCCTGGAGCAGGCGGGCCTGCAACTTGCCGATGTCGTCCGTTGCGAAATGTCGCCCGCCGCCTCTCGCAAGGCGCTGGCCTCGGGGGAGGTCGATGTCTGGATCGCCATGGCACCGCTGATCGACCAGACCATCGCTGCAGGAGAGGCAAGGCTGCTGTCGCTCTGTGGCTCCACCATTCCCAACCGCTCCGTCTTCTGGACGCTGGCGGGCTCCGGTGCGACCGAGGCGGAGCTTGACGGTTTCGTGGCCGCCCTCCTGAAGCTGGGCGAGGCCGTTGCCGCGGATCCCGAGCAGGCGGCCGGGCTGCTCGCCGGCGACGCCGCCACCCCTGCGCAGCTTGCCCAATGGAAAGCGGTGATCGCCGGACGCGACTGGCGGGTGATCCCGGCAAGCGCCGCGCTGGTCGCCGAGCAGCAGGAAGAGGCCGACGTGCTTCACGCCCATGGCGACTTCGCCGCGCCGCTCCACATCACCGCCTTCCGTCCCACCCTCGCCGCCTGACAGGAGATCGCGACATGAACGTCCTTTGGTATATGTGCGCCCCCGACGGGCATTATCCGTGGAAGCCGGAAGGCTCCCGCACGCTCGACTACGGCTATTACCGCCAGCTCGCGCAGGCCTATGACCATCTGGGTTATACCGGCGCGCTGTTTGCGACCGGCGCGCATGACGTGTGGGTGCTGGCAGCGGCCCTGATGCCCTTCACGGAGCGGATGAAGTTCCTTTGCGCGGTTCATCCGGGCGTGATCGCGCCCACGCTGCTCGCCAAGATGGCGGCGACGATGCAGGAGTTTTCCAAGGGGCGCACGCTTCTCAACATCGTCTCCGGCGATGCCAAGATGATGGGCGCCTATGGCCTCACGATGAGCCATGACGAACGCTATGAGATGGCGGACGAATACCTCACGATCTACAACCGCATCATGGCGGGAGAGAGCGTAACCCAGGAGGGGAAGTATTTCCCGACCGTGGGCGCAAAGCTCGCGCTGCCCGTTTCCGATACCATCACGCCCCCGCCCCTGTGGTTCGGCGGCAGCTCGGACAAGGCGATCGACGTCGCTGCGAAGCATGTCGATACCTACCTTTCCTGGGGGGAGACGCCGGAGCAGATGGACGCCAAGATCCGGCAGGTGAAGGCCCGCGCCGCGCATTACGGGCGGGAGCTGAACTATGGCGTCCGGCTTTATGTCATCGTCCGCCGCACCGACGAGGAAGCATGGGCCGCCGCCGCAGACATGTATGACCAGATGGACGCGGCCTCCATCGCCGGGAACCAGAAATTCGTCGGCGGCACCGACAGCGTCGGGCAACGGCGCATGAGCGCGATGCACGGGGGAGTGAAACCCGACGATCTGCGTGATCTGGAAGTCGCGCCGAACATCTGGGCCGGTATCGGCCTCGTACGGCCCGGACCCGGGAGCGCCATCGTCGGGTCGCCGGAGACGGTGATCCGTACGCTGGAGGCGTATCAGAAGGTGGGCATCGACACGTTCATCCTCTCGGGCATGCCGCTGCTGGAGGAAGCCTATCGTTTCGGCGAACTCGTCCTGCCGAAGCTGGACGTGACGCGGGACGAAGCGCCCAAGAAGAAGCATTTCACTTGGAACACGCTCTTTGATCGCGATCTGGACGCGAAGGTAAGCTGATGTCAGACCAGAGCCTCGCACAGCCGCAACCGGGTGTGGCACGGCTGGCTAGCCGGAGTCTGGCGTGGTTGTCCGGCCTGCTTTCCACGCTGGCCGCGGTGGCTCTGGCGGCACTCCTTCTGCTGGTGATGGCGGGCTTCGTGCTGCGCTATGGTTTCTCATCCGCGCTTCTGGGGGCGGAGGATGCGGGGATCTGGTTGCATGTGGCCATTCTCGCCTTGGGCATGCCCGTCGCGCTGACATCGGCGCTCGCCATGCGGCTCGACGTGGTGCATCGCTTTCTCCCCGCCAGACTCCGCGCCGCCGCGGATGTGGTTGCGGAGGCGCTGACCCTGACTTCCGGGCTGGTGATCGCCCATGGCGGCATGATCGTGACGGAGATGGTCGGCGGCACCAATCCGGCGCTCGGCCTGCCCGACTGGATCCCCTTCGCCACCTTTGCCCTCGGCGGCTCTCTGGTCATCCTGTTCACGGCGTTGCGCCTGCTGGCGGAGGAGCGGGGCGCGGTCCTGCTGCCGGCTGCGCTTGCCGCCGCGGCGCTGTTCTGGCTTGGCTCAAGCGATCTCTACATCGACCCCGGCATGGCGCCGAGCCTTTTTCTCGCGCTTGTCGCGGCGGTTGGCCTGATCGTCGCGACCCCCCTGCCCCACGCCTTCATCGCGGCGGCCTTCATCGCCGTTCCGTTCGGGTCGAGCCTGCCGGAGCCGGCGTTGGTGCATACCGCCCTTTCGGGAATGATGAAGTTCCTGCTGCTTTCGGTGCCCTTCTTCCTGCTTGCGGGAACGTTGCTCACGCTTTCCGGCGTGGCCGGCAGGCTGGTGCGGTTTGCGGATTCGCTCGTCGGCCATCGTCGCGGCGGACTTGCGCAAACGGCGCTTCTCACGAATGTGCTGTTCTCGGGTGCCTCGGGCTCTTCGATCGCCGCCGCGGCATTCAGCGCTTCGACATTTCAGCCGGAGCTGGTCAAACGCGGCTACCGCCCGGAGAAAGCGGGCGCCATCGTGGCCGCAACCTCCATGCTCGACAATGTCATCCCGCCGTCGATCGCGTTTCTGATCCTCGCGACGGCAACGAACCTGTCTGTGGGGAGCCTGCTCGTCGGCGGTCTCTGGGCCGGGTTGCTTCTTGCAGTGGCGCTCTTCATCGTCATCCGCATCACCTGCTCCGATACGCCGCTCGCACCGCGTGTCGCCGGTGGCCAGCGCCTTCGCCTGGCCGTGCAGGCGGTGCCGGCCTTCGGCCTTGGCCTTGTCGTGGTGCTGGGTATCCGCTTCGGTATCGTGACGACGACGGAGGCCGCAGCGGTTGCGGCGGTCTACACGTTCGGCCTCAGCCTCTACTACCGGGCGGGCAGCGCGCGGCTCTTCACCGCCTTCCGCCAGTCTGCAACGGAAGCCGCGGCGATCGCGCTGCTGATCGCCTCCGCCGCGCCATTCGCCTTTCTGCTCGCGGTGGACGATATCGCGGGGATGATCGGCCATCTCGCCGGTCTGTTCGGCTCCGGCCCGATCGCGGCGCTGATCTTCTCCGTAGTCCTGCTGTTCATCGCGGGCCTGTTTCTGGACATCGGCGCGGCGATCCTGCTGCTGGCCCCGCTGCTGCTGCCGTTGGCCATCAGTGCCGGCATCGATCCCGTCACGTTCGGTGTCATCATCGTCGTGAACCTGATGATCGGTGGCCTGACCCCGCCTTTCGGTGTGCTGATCTTTGTCGTCTCGGGCGTCACCGGGACGGCGACGACCGCCCTGTTCCGCGCGGTGCTCCCCTATGTCGGCGCGCTCACCGCCGCGCTCGGCCTGCTCTGCCTCTATGCCCTCGGCCAATCTCTCTTCTGAAGGATGATGCTCCCATGTTCACGTCCCCTCAGCCCGCCTGCCGCCGCGCCTTCCTCAAGACCGGCTCCGCCGCGGTGCTCGGCCTCCTCGCCACGCCTGCGCTGGTCCGCCGGGCAGAAGCCGCTTTGCCGGTCACTGTCGCCTCTCTCATGGCGCCCGACAAACCGGAAACCCTGATCTGGAACCATATCGCCTCGACGGTGGAGGCGAAGCTGCCGGGCAGCTTCCGCTTCAATATCGTCCCCAATGCGGCCCTCGGGGCAGAGCGGGAAGTGGCCCAGGCGGCAAAGCTCGGGTCCGTGCAGGCGTCACTTTCCACGATTTCCGTCATTTCCGGCTGGGTGCCGGAAGCGCAGATTTTCGACCTCCCCTTCCTTTTCCGCGATGCGGCTCATCTGAAGGCCGCAGGGGAGGGCGAGGTGGGCGAAGACATCAGGGCAAAGCTCGCCGATCAGGGCTTTGTCGTCCCCGCTTACATCAACTATGGCGCCAGGCATCTGTTGACGCGCAGCCCGATCACCGATCCTTCGGGACTGAAGGGGCTGAACATGCGCGTCATCCAGAGTCCGCTGCACACCGAACTCTGGAAAGCCTATGGCGCGAACCCGATCGGGATCCCGATCGCCGAAACCTACAACGCGTTGCAGACAGGCGTTGCCGACGCCATGGACCTGACGAAAAGCGCCTATGCGGGGTTCAAACTCTATGAGGTCGTTCCCTGCCTGACGGAGACGGCGCATGTCTGGGCGGGCGGTGTCATCTACTTTGCGCAGCCTTTCTGGCGACGCCTGAATGACGAGCAGAAACAGGTGCTGACCGAAGCTGCGGTCGAAGGTGCCGATTACTTCAACGGCCTCATGGTGGCGGACGAGGAAACCTCGATGGCCCTTGCGACTGCGGGCGGCGCACAGGTGTTTCAGCCCACGGACCGGGAGGCATGGGTCGCAGGCGCCCGCCCGGTATGGGACAGAATTGCGCCGAATGTGGGCGGGGCCGAACGGATAGAACAGATCAGGTCGATGTCCTGACCGGAACGGATGCACGGCGCTTCAGCGGCGTCGGCTGACACCACCAGCCTGCGACCGACCTCTGCGCCGGGGGGACTTCCGGCGAAGCGATAGCCTGCGCCCATCGCCCCCGCACAAGCTCTCGGAGGCGATGGGTCAGCGGCATTTCTCCGGACACAGGCACCGCCCGCGAGAGAAGCGCAGTGTGTACCCGGAGCCTCCCCGACCTCATTTCCAGATCAGCCCCCCAACGGCGACTTTACAAACCAAACGATTGACCGATAAATTTCGTCTGACAGTTCCCAGGGCCGAGGACGGCAAGCCATGTCAGACGAAATCGAGCAATTCCGCCGGTCTCTTGAACGTTTTCTGCAGCGGGAGGTCGTTCCTCATATGCAGGAATGGCGCGACGGTCAGTCGGTTCCCCGCGAGGTGTGGCTCAAGGCGGGCGGGCAAGGCCTGCTCTGCGCGAGCATGCCGGAGGAATATGGCGGCGCGGGCGGCGATTTCCGGCACGAGGTCGTTATCATGGAGGAACTGGCGCGGATCGGGTTTCTCGATTTCGGCATCCCGCTCCACAATGGCATCGTCGCGCCCTACATCCTTCACTACGGCACGGAAGAGCAGAAGGCGCGCTGGCTGCCGCGGCTGGCAAGCGGTGAGCTGGTCGGCGCCATCGCCATGACGGAACCCGGCACCGGCTCCGATCTGCAGGCGATCAGGACGCGGGCGGTACGGGAAGGTGACCGGTACATTCTTGATGGTCAGAAGACATTCATCACCAACGGCCACAATGCCGGGCTGGTGCTCGTCGTGGCAAGAACCGGGCCGGGGGAGGGTTCGCGCGGGCTCTCCCTCATCGGGGTGGAGGAGGATACGCCGGGGTTCGGTCGGGGGCGGAATCTGAAAAAGATCGGCTGGCATGCCCAGGACACCGCCGAACTGTTCTTTGATGCGGCAGAGGTTCCGGCCCAAAATCTTCTGGGCCGGGAAGGCGAAGGTTTCGCCCAGCTCCGCGCCCAGCTTCCCCAAGAACGGCTCATCATCGCCGTGGAGGCCATCGCGGCGATTGAAACGGCGCTCGACCTTGCCACGGCCTATGTCAAGGAGCGCCAGGTCTTCGGTGCGCCGGTGTTCAACAATCAGTCCATCCGGTTTCAACTCGCCGACTATCGCACGGAAGCGCGGATCGGCCGCGTGTTCGTTGACGATTGTATCCGCCGGTTGCTGGACGGCACCCTTGACGACACGACCGCGGCGATGGCGAAGCTCTGGCTCACGGAAAAGCAGGGCAGCATCATCGACGGTTGCCTGCAGATGTTCGGCGGCTACGGCTATATGGCGGAATATCCGATTTCCCACATGTGGACCGACGCTCGCGTGCAACGCATCTACGGGGGCACGAACGAGATCATGAAAGAGCTCATCTCGCGCTCCCTCTGATGCCGGGAGGGCCGGAGCCCCGGCTCCAGCCCTCCCGCGCCGTATCTGTCAGTTGTTGACCATCGGACATTTGCTCTTTTCGAGCGGTACGAGGATGTCCTGCGCAGGCATGGTGCGGATGACTTTCAGGATGTCCCACTCGCCGGTGATTTCGGACGGTTTCTTGACCTCCACCAGATACATGTCGTTCTGGAGCCGTCCGTCGGCCCGCACCATCGCACCCGGAGCAAAGAAATCGTCGACGGGCATTTCCTTCATCTTGGCCATGACCGTCTTGCCCGAGTCGCTCTGGGCCGCGGCTGCCGCGCGCAGGTAGTGGAGCGTGGCGCTATAGGTGCCCGCGTGGGCCTCTGACGGCACACCTCCGCCCATCTTCTTGCTGAAGCGCTCGGCAAAGGCCCGGCTCGGCTCGTCACGGTCCCAATAGTAGCCCGCCATGTATTGCAGCCCCTGCGCCAGCTCCGGGCCAACCGCCTTGGCGGACTGGATATAGAAGAGCGGCGCGGCCATTTTCTGGCCCTGCTGCGCGAGCCCGAATTCGCCCGCCGCCTTCAGGGAGTTCACCGTGTCGCCAGAGGCGTTGAAGAAGCCGACGACCTTGGCGCCCGATTCCTGCGCTTGCAGGACGAAGGATGAATAGTCGGTGTTGTTGATAGGATGGCGTACCGCCCCCTTCACGGTGCCCCCCATCTCTCCCAGGATGCGGGTCATGCTGGCTTCCATGGCCTTGCCGAAGGCGTAGTCGGCGCTGATGAAGAACCAGCTGTCGCCGCCTTCGGCGATGATTGCGCGGCCCAGACCCTCCGACAGCGAATCCGTGTCATAGAGCCACATGGCACCCGTGGGTGTGCAGGCCTCGCCAAAGATCGCCGCCGTGGCCGATCCGACGTGAATCACCGCGCGATCGGCGTCCCGCACGATGGTCTGCACGGCAAGGCTGACTGCCGAGTTGGAGATATCGACAAAGACATCCGCGCCTTGGGTATCGATCATCTCCCGCGCCTTCAGCACACCGATATCGGCCTTGTTCTGATGGTCGGCGTTCAGCACGCGCACCTTGATCTCGGGATGCTCCCGGGCAAAATCCTCCACCGCCAGTTCCGCCCCCGCGACCGATCCCCGCCCCGAGGTATCGGAGTAGCTGGAACTCATATCGGTCAGCACAACGACGGTGATCTCCCCGTTGGTCATGTCTGCCATGGCCATGGTAGCCCCCATGGACAGGGCTGCCGCACAAGTTGCGATCTTCTTCATTTTCTTCCTCCCTCGGCAGGCCTCCCCGCCTGCCAGATGACACTACCCGATCCTGAATTTCGATCAATCGACCGATTGAAACATGCGTCAGGCTGCACGCGACCGGGACGCGGCTGCAACCGCGCGTGCGATAACAACATCCTCGGGGGAAAAGCGCTCGCCACAGGACCGGGCGAAGCCTGCGCATTCCGCGGCAAAGCGTTCTGGACCGACGGTAGAGATGAGCGACAGCGCCCCGCCCGTCCATGCGGGATAGCCGATGCCAAGGACCGAGCCGATATCGGCGGTGACCTCATCATCGATGACGCCCTCGGCCAGACAGCGCGCGCTCTCCAGCGCCTGGATATACAGAAGCCGCTTGCCCACCTCCTCGGCGGTCGGCTGCCGGGCGGCTTGCGGGAACAGCTCCGTCAGCCCCGGCCAGAGCTGCTTGCCCCCCTCCGCGGCATAGTCGTAAAAGCCGGCGCCCGCCTTTCGGCCAAGGCGGCCAAGCGCGTTCAGCCGCGCAACCACCGGCGCCGCATGGTCCCGCAGGAACCGCCTGTCCAGCCCATCCGCCTTTGCCTGACCGATCACGCGGGCCTGCAGGTCGAGCGAGACCTCGTCCGTCACGGCGAGCGGCGGAGCGGGAAACCCCGCCATGCGTGCGGCATTCTCGATCAGCGCCGGAGAGACGCCCTCCGCCAGCATGGCCATCGCCTCGTCGATATAGGTGCAAAAGACGCGGCTGGTGTAGAAACCGGGGCTGTCATGGACGATGATCGGCGTCTTTTTCAGCTTCGCCACGAAGGCCAGCGCATCCGCGATCGTCTCCTCTGCGGTCTCGGCCCCGACAATCACCTCCACCAGCGGCATTCGTGCCACGGGCGAGAAGAAGTGGAGGCCGATGAACCGCGCCGGATCCGCGATGGCCCTGGCCAGACCGGTGATCGCCAGTGTGGAGGTGTTGGACGCAATGAACCCGCTAGGCGCCAGCATCGGTTGCGCCTTTCCCAGAATGTCCCGCTTCACGGCGCCATCCTCAAAGACCGCCTCCACGATCAGCTGGGCACCGGAGAGAGCCGCCACATCATCGGCGGGCGTGATACGGGCCGTGAGGGTCCCCGCCGACGTCAGGCTGCCCTGCGCGCGGGGCCGTCCGTTCTCCGCGCCGGCAACGGCACGGGCGGTGGCGGACGGATCCGTATCGTACAGCACCACATCAATCCCCGCTCCGACGGCCACTTGCGCGATGCCGCTGCCCATCATCCCCGCCCCCAGCACGCCGATCCGCTGCACCGCGAGCGGCTGGCGTGCCGGATCGCCGAAGCTCCGCTTGCGCGCGGCGCTCGTGCGCAGGAAGCTGCGCATCAGGTTGCCCGAAACCTTGTCCGCCAGCAGCGTGCCGAAATACTTGGCCTCTATCCGCATGCCGGTCTCGAACGGCACCTGCGTTCCTTCATAGACCGCCGACAGGATCGCATGCGGCGCAGGATAGCACCGCCGCGTGGCCTTCAGGCGCGACGTGCCGGCCATGAAGCTTTGTGCCGCATGGGGCGCAAGCGGGCCGGTTCCGCCGGGCAGGCGGTATCCTTTCGTATCCCACGGCGCGATGGCGGAGGGGCGGCTGAGCAACCAGCCCCGAGCCGCTTCCATGAGCGCCGCCGGGTCAGCCGCGACCTCATCTACCAGACCTGCCCGCAATGCCTCCGCAACGGACAGGATCCGGCCGTCGAGAAGCAGCGGCAGGGCCGCCTCGACGCCGATCATCCGCGGCAGGCGCTGCGTTCCGCCGCCGCCCGGCAGCAGGCCGAGCGTGACTTCCGGCAGCCCGAGCCGCACCGCAGGCGTGTCGAGCGCCATGCGCCGGTGGCAGGCCAGCGCGACTTCGTAACCGCCGCCAAGCGCCAGCCCGTTTATCGCCGCCACCACGGGTTTGCCACAAGTCTCCAACCGGCGCAGGACCGCCGCCGCATCCATGGCCCAGCGGGCAGCCTCCGGCGCCGTGATGCCGCTGTCATGGAGGGCGAGCATCTCCTTCAGATCCGCCCCGGCCAGAAAGCCGGAGGTCTTGCCCGACGTCAGAACCGCGCCGATCGCCGCCGGATCGGTGGCGATCCTGTCCACCGCCTGAGTCAGATCGGCCAGAAACGCGGGTGTCAGGACGTTCAACGGCCGGTCCGGCACGTCGATCGTCAGTGTCACGATGCCGCTCGCGTCGGTTATGTATTCAATCGTCGTCATGGCAATCCCCGGTTTCAGATGCGTTCGATGATCATGGCGATCGCCATGCCCGCCGCCGCACAGAGCGTGATGAGCGCGGTGTTGAGATCCCGCCGCTCAAGCTCGTCCAGCACCGTGCCGAGGAGCATCGCCCCCGTGGCGCCGAGCGGATGACCCATGGCGATGGAGCCGCCCGCCACATTCACCCGGTCATGCGGGACATCCATCTCCCGCATGTAGCGGAGCACGACGCTGGCGAAGGCTTCGTTCACCTCGAACAGGTCGATGTCGTCCACCGTCATACCCGCCCGCGCCAGCACCTTGCGCGACACGGGCGCAGGCCCGGTCAGCATGATCGCGGGTTCGCTGCCGATATTGCCCGCGGCCCGAATGCGGGCGCGGGGTTTCAGGCCCGCCGCCGCGCCGAAGGCCGCGTTGCCCACCAGAACCGCCGCCGCGCCATCGACGATCCCGCTGGAATTGCCGCCCGTATGCAGATGCGCGATCCGCTCCACCTGCGGGTATCGCTGCAGCATGACCGCATCGAGCCCGTCCCGCCGCCCGCTCTCTGCAAAGGCCGGTTTCAGCCGCGCCAGATCGGCCGCTGTCGTGCCGGGGCGCATATGTTCATCGCGCGAGAGCACTGCCTCTCCCAGAATGTCCCGCACCGGCACGACCGAGCGGTCAAACCATCCCCCCTGCCAGGCCCGCGCGGCGCGGGCCTGGCTCTCGGCCGCATAGCCGTCCAGATCGTCCCGGCTGTAGCCGTCCATCGTGGCGATCAGATCCGCCCCGATGCCCTGCGGGATATACCAGGTGTCCCAGTTGGTGCGCGGGTCGCTGTAGCAGGCCCCGCCGTCGGAGAAGATCGGCACCCGGCTCATCGACTCCGTGCCGCTGGCCAGAATGGCATCCGCCTCCCCGGATTTCACCCGCGCGCCCGCGATGTTCACTGCCTCCAGACCGCTCGCGCAGAAGCGGTTGAGTTGAAGCCCCGTCACTGTCTCGGCATAGCCCGCCTGTAGCGCTGCGACGCGCGCCATGTTGCAACCCTGCTCCCCCACCGGCGACACGATGCCCATGACGACATCCTCCACAAGCGCCGTGTCGAGCGCGTTGCGGTCGCGCACGGCCTCCAGCACCTGTGTGGCAAGCTGGATCGGCGTGATCTCGTGCAGCGCGCCATCCGGCCGCCCCTTGCCGCGCGGGGTCCTGACGTGATCGTAGATCAGGGCTTCAGACATATCGATCTCCCATGCCGATCCTCAGGCAAATCCTCAGGCCGCCGCGCCGGAGGCGGGCCGGGTGCGGCGATACTCGTCTCGGAGTTCACGCTTCAGCACCTTGCCGAGCGCGTTGCGCGGCAAGGTTTCCCTCAGGTCGATGCGGCACAGCCGCTGATGCTTGGCAAGCCGCGCGTTCGCCCAGTCGAGCAGCACTTCAGCCGAGACCCGAGCGCCGTCGCGCAGCACGACGACCGCCAGCGGCGTCTCTCCCCATTTCTCGTGCTCGATCCCCACCACCGTGACGTCGAGCACCTCGGGATGCGTGCCCACTACGGCCTCCAGATCGGTCGGATAGATGTTGAGACCGCCGGAGATGATCATGTCCTTCTTGCGGTCGAGAATGTAGAGAAACCCCTCCGCATCCAGACGCCCGACATCGCCCGAGCGGATGAAGGTGCGCCCCGCCGCGTCCCGCCAGATCGCGGCCCGCGTTTCCGTGGCCTTGCCATGGTATTCCCGCAGCAGGCCAGGCCCGCGGCCGACGATTTCGCCGGGTTCATCCGGCCCACACTGTCGGCCCTCTCCATCGACGATGGCCAGTTCCTGCCCCATCAGCGGCGTGCCGACGGAGAGCGGCTTGCGGAGCTGATCCTCTGGCCGGAGCAGGGTGGAGGAGCCTTCCGTGAAGCCGTAAAGCTCAAAGAAGCGCGCGCCGATCAGGCCGATCAGATGCGCCTTCACGTCCGGGCGAAGCGGTGATCCCGCCGACAGCATCATCTTCAGCGCAGAGAGATCACGGGCGGCAAAGCCATCGCCCGCGAGGATCACGTGGATCTGGCTCGGCACGGTGAAGGTGTGGGTGATGCGTTCTGCCTCCAGCGTATGCAGGAAGCCTTCCGCCCGGAACTGCCGGTGGATATGCAGCGTGCCCCCCGCAAACAGGGTCGGCATCACAACGAGCCACGTCCCCGCGGTATAAAGCGCCGTGGTGACCAATGACCGCGCCAAGCCATCGAACCGCATCTCGAAACCGTTCGACAGGCAGAAATAGACGCGCGCGGCATGGGTATGGACGACCCCCTTGGGCAAGCCGGTCGTGCCGGAGCTGTACATGATGCTGAACACGTCATCGCCGCGCAGCGTGACCTCCGGCTCCGCACTCTCCGCCTCCGCGCAAAAATCGCCGAGCTTGATCCAGCCGCCGCCGTCGAAATCCGTGCCGATCCGTCCGTCCTTGCGCAGCGCGGGCAGACGGTCTGCGATGGCATCGACCAGCGGACGCAGATCGGCGGAGGCGATCACGAAAGCGGCCGCGCAATCCGACAGCAGCGTAAGAACCTGATCCGATGTCAGCATGCCCGACACCGGAACCATCACCGCCCCGGACTTTACCGTGCCGAACATCGCGACGCAGGCGTCGATGGAGGAGGAGACCAGCACCGCGACCCGATCACCCTTCCCGACCCCTGCCCCGATCAGCGCATTTGCCAGCCGGTTCATCGCAGAGTTGAATTCCCGCCAGCTCAGCACCTGGCCGTCACAGACCAGGGCGGGCTTGTCGGGATCACGCCGCGCGTGGCTGGCCCAGATTTCCGGCAATGTGACATCGACCACATCGAAACGATGCATGCCTCTCCTCCCCCCGGCCGTGGAAACGGCCATGCTCCAAGGCAGCCGCCTCCTCGCGACTCTCCCTTGCCAATTATTCTACCAATCACTTGCTTGAAATAAAGAAAAATCTTATGCCGCGCGTAATGCGTTGTCTTTATTGGGTATTACATCACCGCGGCCGGAGCATCCGCACCAGATGGCTTCCGATCTCCTCGGGGCTCATCACCCCCGGTCGATACCAGCTTTGCGACCAGTTCAGCGCCCCGAGGAATTGCAGGCGGAACACCTGCGGATCGATGTCAGGCGGCAGATCGAGCGCCCGGACAGCATCCGCGATGATACTCTCATAGGCATCCCGGCGTGACACCAGTGCCGCACGGTATTCATCCATTCCCTCGGGAAAACGCGGCACGACCATGATCATCAGCCCGCTGTTTTCGAGCAGCGCCCGACAATGCGCCGCGGCGATCCGCTCCAGGCGGTCCCAGGGCGAGACCGCTTCCATTGCCGCGGCGGCCCGCGCCCCCTCCGTCAAGACTGCCATTCCGGCATTGAAAACCTCGACGAACAAGGCTTCCTTTGAGCTGAAATAGTAGTAGAGCGACCCTGACAGGATACCGGTCGCCGCCGCGATATCCCGCATGGACGTCCGGTCGTAGCCCTTTTCGGCAAACAGGGCTGCGGAGGCGGCGACGATCTGCTCACGCCGGTCGAAGCCCGGAGCAGCGGCCTCCATATCCTGGCGGCTCGGCCGTCCGACCCGGCGCCTGACAGGTTTTGCCATGATCCGCATCCTTCCGAACGTGGCAGGGGACACATCCCGCACCAAAATCAATCGCTTGATTTATAAATGCGTAGGCCCCTCCCCTGCAACGGGAAAGCGCCCGATCCTCAACTGGCTGCCAAACGGCCGGGTTCACGCTAACAGGCTGCGGAAAAGTCGTGGGTCTGGCCAGCCTTGCGTTGAAAACCAGAAAATCGGTCCGGTCACGCGCAAAAACCTGCGGTTTCCGGGGTGAACTTCAACCATACAAGGAAGGTCTCCGCCCCGGAGCAACCTCTGAATACTTCAGCACCCTGCTAAAGCCGGAAATCGGTCCGGTCAGGGATCAAGGCTTGCAGTTTCCGGGGCGATATCCAGCAATGTGGGGGGAGTTCGGTCTCGCGACCACCCCGGAATGCGTTTTCAGCGGCCTGCTATTCCTGTGCGAGCAATGCGCGCAACTCCGTTTTCAGGATCTTGCCGTAGTTGTTTTTGGGCAACCCATCGAGAACCCGGTAAGCCTTTGGTCGCTTGAAGCGGGCAATATGCGCGAGGCAATGGCGGTCGAGTTGCGCAGGATCGATTTCCGCCCCTTGCGTCGGCGTGACGAAGGCCACCACATCCTCGCCCCATTCGGGATCGGGCCGCCCGACCACGGCGACTTCATGGACGGAGGGATGCAGAAGCAGCGCTTCCTCCACCTCCCGCGGATAGATGTTGGTGCCGCCGGAGATGATCACGTCCTTCGAGCGGTCCTGAAGCGTCAGGAAGCCGTCCTCGTCCATCATTCCCATGTCGCCCGTCCAGAGCCAGCCGTCACGCAGGGTCTCCGCGCTGGCTTCCGGCTTTTGCCAGTAACCCGCCATGACCGCGGCACCGGAGGCAATGATTTCACCTGTCACCCCGCTTGGCACGTCATTTCCAGCTTCATCGACGACGCGGACCTGCATCGGCGCCTGCGCGAACCCGACGGAAGCCAGCCGCTCGCGCCAGCGGGGGTGGCTGCGGTCCGCAACCATTTCGCGCGGCAGAACGGTGATGGTCATCGGGCTTTCGCCCTGACCGTAGATCTGCACGAAGCGCGGCCCCAGCATCTCTACGGCTTCAAGAATGTCGGCGAGATACATCGGACCGCCGCCGTAGATGATCGTGCGGAGCCCTTCGCCGCTCCGCCCCGTAGCCTTCGCCCGGTCGATGAGCCGCCGTATCATGGTGGGCGCAGCGAACATGGAGACGTTGCCGACCTGTTCCGCCAGATCGAGCACCTCTTCCGCCTCAAAGCCGCCGCTTTCGGGCACGATATGCCTTGCGCCCTTCATGACATGGGGAAAGTTGTAGAACCCTGCGCCATGCGACATGGGCGCGGCATAGAGGATCGCGTCGTCGGAGGAGAGGGTATCCACGTCTGCCAGATAGCCGAAGCACATCGCCTCCACATTCGCAGCCGTCAGGATCACGCCCTTGGGCTTGCCCGTGGTGCCGGACGTGTAGAAGAGCCAGACCATGTCACCGGCAGCCATCGGCTCCGGCGCGGCCAGCGGCGCGCCGGCAAGCAGCTGCGCATGTTCGGCACTGCCCACGGCAATCACCCGGCAGCCCGAGGGCGCGGCCAGCTCGGCGCCCACATCGGCGGAGACGAATGCGACCGTTGCGCCCGCATCCTCCATGATCCACGCCGCCTCGCGCGGGTGGAGCTTGGCGTTGATGGGCACGATCGGCGCCCCGGCAAAAAGCGCGCCATAGACCAGCTCCAGATAGTCTGTCCTGTTGGTCATGAAAAGCGCGACGCGATCCCCCGGAGCTACTCCCGACGCCCGCAATCCCGCCCCGATTGCCCCCGCCCTTCGGGCAAAACCGGCATAATCGGCAACGATTTTCGCGCCGTGGCACAGGGCTGGCGCCGCGGGCGACACTCTCGCGCTGCGCAGCAACCACTCCGCAGGGTTCATGACGCTGCTCCATGTGGTAGATGCTCAGATCGGCGTTTCGGCATGATGGTTCCTCCCTTGCACGACCCTAGCGGCAGCGCATGCCGCTGACTACCTGAACTCTCTTCGGAGGTCTCTCCGCCCCTGTGCATATGGCGGCTGGCAGGCGTGAGGGTGTTGCGCCACGCGCTGGACCGGCCGCCAGACGATCGGCCATGCCGCGTGCCAAACGCGTGGGATGACGTCGCAGACCGGCGTCCAGCTTCGGCTTTCCAGACCGACAGGCGATGGCGATGCCGCCCATCGGCTCCCAGCCGCGCTGGCGCAGCCGGTGATGGCGCTTTCGCCGCAGGTCGAAAGGCGACTTCCCCATGATGCGTCCTCACAGGCAGAGCGGACGGGTGCATGCGCCACCTCCCGTAACAGGTCGACGTTTCTGCCATCAGCGATCAGCACCGCTCTTCGTGCCGACAGCCGCCGGGCGGAGACACCGTGGCCGCATTCCCTGCTCGGACTTCGAGGTGCGGTTGATTGCCGCCGCCTTGCGCGGTATTCCCTTTGTCGACAGGCGGAGGAGCACGATGACCCAGAAGAACACCGCCGCGCCGCCCGACCGCAAGCGTGGCTCGGGCGTGAAGCTGGTCTATGACCTGCTCCGCAATCAGATCCTCGATCTCGACCTTCCGCCCGGCAGCATCATAGACGAGATACAGCTCGCAGAACGCTTCGGCATGTCCCGCACACCGATCCGCGAGGCGCTGGTCCGGCTGGCGGCGGAGGGGCTGATAGACACCTTGCCGAACCGCTCCACCATGGTGTCGAATATCGACTTTCCCAACCTGCACACGTTCTTCGACGCGCTGACACTGATGTACCGGGTCACGACGCGTCTCGCCGCCCAATTCCATCAGCCCGGTGATCTGCACCGCATCCGTGCGGCGCAGCAGCGCTTCGCCATGGCGGTGGCAGCGGGCGACGAGGGCGCGATGATCGCAACGAACCGCGACTTTCACGTGGCCATCGCAGAGGCGGGGCGCAATCCCTATTACCTCGCGCTGTTCTCAAGGCTGCTGGATGAGGGGCGGCGCATCCTGAGGATGTATTACTACCCCGGTTTCCAGCCCGAAAACCCCCACCCCTACATCCTTGAGCACGAGGCCCTTATCGCTGCCGTCGAAGCGCAGGACATCGACCTTTGCGACAAGCTCGCCCGGCGTCACGCCGATGAGATCGTGGCGCGCATACAGGCGATGATCGCCCGCGACATGCGGCAGGACATCGCTCTCTGAGGCCCTACGCCGTTGTCTCTGCACACCGCCTTTGTCGGGGTGGGGAGGCTTTGACGCTGGCGTTGCCGGAGCGGAATGCCGCAATCGCAAACAGGCTGCTGAAAAAGCATTCCGCGGTTGCTCTGGGGCGGAGCTCTTTCCCACATTGTTGAGGAGTGCCCCGGAAACCGCACGTTCTGGCGCGTGACCGGACAGATTTTCTGGCTTTCAACGCAAGCACCGGGGAGATGCCCCACTGTTTCAGCAGCCTGCCAAGGGCGGCCTGCGGTGCGTTTCATCCCGCGACAGCGTAGCACCCCGGGCCTCGCGGGTCGTCGCTCTCCCGCGCGTGGCAGGGCCTTCGGCCTGGACCACGCGCCCCTTCGCCAGCACCTTGGCAGCCTGCTGAAAACGGCTTTCCAGGTCGGTGCGGGAGCGGAAATCCTTTGCGATCCGACGGCATCCAGCCGGACGTTTACCCGATTATTCCGGGGCCAGATGTCCTGATGTCCAGAGCCTGGGCATCAGCCTTCAGAACTTTTCAGCAGCCTGTGAGGCCCATGTGCCGAAGCGGAGCCGTCGCACACCCATGGCGTGATGCGGCTCGGGCCGTCGCCGGAAGGGGCGAGGGCTGCCAGCCTGGGCACCAGAATCCGGCACTCCCACGCTTGGGGCACCGGCACCGCTGCGCCCAGGCAACCGGCAGTGCAGCGGCCTGCCGGTTGCCCTGTGCTGTTCAGGACGCAGGGCTGTTCAGGATGCGGGGGTCGCGCCCTTCGGCAGTTCGATGTTGATCTCAAGGCTCGACATCTGCTCGCCGCGTTCCATCCTGACCTCGACATCCTTGTCGCCGATGGCCACGTATTTGCGGATCGCGGCCACGATGTCGCGCTGAAGCATCGGCAGGTAATCGGGGTCGGTGCTGCTGCCGCTGCCACGTTCATGCGCCAGAAGGATTTTCAGGCGTTCCTTCGCCGTCTGAGCCGACGGGGCGGGTCGGGTTTTCCGAACAAAGCCAAAAATGTTCATGACGCCCGCCCGAAGATCCGCTTGAAGAGTCCGGGCCGGGGCTCCTGCGCGATACGCATTTCGAGCTTGTTGCCCGTCAGGCGCGTCACGGCATCCTCATAGGCCTGCGCGGCGGCGGAGGGTCCGTCCAGAACGACGGGCGTGCCGACGTTGGAGGCCTTCAGGATCGCCTTGCTTTCCGGGATGACCCCCAGCAGCGGCACGGCCAGGATCTCCAGCACATCCTCCACCGTCATCATCTCGCCGATATCGACACGCGCCTGATCGTAGCGTGTCAGCAGAACCTGCGCCTTGATCGGCTCGGAACCTTCCGTCTCCGCGCGTTTGGTCTGGCTGCTCAGCAGTCCGAGAATGCGGTCGCTGTCGCGCACCGAGGATACTTCCGGGTTGGTGACGACCACGGCCTCATCGGCGAAATACATCGCCATCTGCGCACCGCGCTCGATCCCGGCGGGGCTGTCGCAGACGATGTAGTCGAACTCCGCCTTCAGCTCCTTCAGGATTTCTTCGACGCCCTCCTGCGTCAGAGCATCCTTGTCGCGGGTCTGCGAGGTCGGCAGGATCGACAGATTGTCAAGCCGCTTGTCCTTGATCAGTGCCTGCTTGAGCTTCGCGTCACCCTGAATGACGTTGATGAAGTCGAACACCACCCGGCGCTCGCAGCCCATGATCATGTCCAGGTTGCGCAGGCCCACGTCAAAGTCGATCACGACCGTCCTGAAGCCCTGCTTTGCCAGACCGGCCGAGATCGCCGCGGCCGATGTCGTCTTGCCGACGCCGCCTTTCCCGGATGTGATCACGATAACCCGCCCCAGAGGCGGCTTGTCCTTCAGTTCCGTCGTCACCCGACCACCTCCATGCAGAGTTTTTCTTGCTTCAGATAGATATGCGCGCAGCGCTGACGTGCCGTGTCCTCAAGACCCTCGTTGGTCTGGTAAAGGCCCGCGATCGCGACGAGTTCGGCATCCAGCGTCTGGCAGAAGATATGGGCATCCGTATTGCCGTGGCAGCCCGCCATCGCCCGGCCCCGGAGAGCGCCATAGACATGGATGTTCCCGGCGGCGACCAGTTCCGCGCCCGAGGCGACCGATCCGATGACCGTCAGATCTCCGTGCTCGGCCACGATGAGCTGCCCCGAACGGATGGGCGAGCGGATCACCTTGTTCACGACGGGGGGCGGGGCGTCCACCCTTTGCGGGTCTGCCGCCTGTGCGGGCGTGGCATCCCGCGGCAACGGCACTTCCTTGCCCGAATTCAGCACGATCAGGCCAAGGGATTGCAGCACTGCCGGATCCATCCCCGGGGCATTCTGCACCCCGAACACGCGCAACTCGCGCGCGCGAAGGTTCTCGACCAGGTCGCGGAGCGCCGTGAGATCGGCAAAGGCGGGGGCGTTGACGAAGTCGAGCACAACCGGCGCCCCCAGAAAGAACTGGGGCGTCTGCTGCAACTGTTCGTCGAGTTGCGCATAGAACGGGCCGTCCGCGCGATCGGTGCCGATGCGAAGCGCGAGCGCCGTCAGGAAGCGGCCACGCACCTGAAACGCGGCACCCTCCGCCGGCGCGGGATCATGCCTTGTCCGCACGTTTTGATCTGACACCTCGAAACTGCTCCTGCTCTTTGTGGCAGCTGACGACCGGGGTCGCTCCGCTCTTATTGAAGATCCATTGTCATGAACCGGCGCCCTCATGGAAAGGTGCCGTTCGCGTGTTCAGCAGGAACCCGCTGACTTGTAAAGGACGACCCGCCGTTTGGGTGAAATTTCCGGTCTGCGGTCGCGGGGAGCAGAGCGGAAACGCCGTTTGCAACGGGGAAACGCGACAGAATGCCCGGCCGAACGCCTCTTGGTCTGCGGCGGGGAGCGGCGCCCATGACGGGTTGCCGGATCGGCCCGCTCCGCCGAAGGCCGTCTCCTTCGTTGGCCGACGACTCAAGGGGGAGAGGTTCGGCCCCTCCGGGTTTCCGCTGCAGGTTTTCCGGGTAGGCCACCCGCCCCGCTGTCAGCGGCCCGCGCCGCCCTTCAACCCGAAGCGATGCATCTGCCGATGGATCGTGGAACGGTTCACCCCCAGCCGCCGCGCCGCCTCCGAGATGTTGCCCCCCGAGTCCTCCAGCGCGCGGAGAAGCTGCGCCGCCTCCCCCTCTGCATGTTGCGGCACATGGGCGGCCGCACGCGGGACATCCGAAGGGAGCACCGCCCGCCCGGTAGCGGTGACGGCCAGCGCGCGGGCAAGATACCCGAGTTCCCGGAGGTTCCCCGGCCAGTCGTAGCGGGACAATGCCTCCACCACTTCCACGGACAGGGGCGTCGGGGCCGCGAAGGCTTCCGCGAAGGCGCGTTCGGCCAGCCAGAGAAGATCCTGCCGATGGCGCAGCGCCGGAAGACGGATGAGCGCGCCGTTCAGCCGATGGAACAGATCCGCCCGGAAGCGCCCCTCCGCCGCCGCCTGACCAAGATCGCACTGGCTTGTCGCGATGATCCGCAAAGGCAGGGGCGCAGCCCGCACCCCGCCGACCGGCAAGGCTCCCTCCTCCGCCGCAAGGCGGAGAAACCGGCGCTGCAATCCGGGCGGCAGCTCCTCCACCTTGTCGAGCACCAGGGTTCCGCCACCGGCCTCCGCGATCATTCCGCCGCCCCGCTCCCCTGCCCGGCCAAAGAGCAGCGCGCCGTCCTCCTCGGCCAGTCCGGCGCAGGGCAGCACGACCAGCGGGCCCTTGCCCGCGAGCGCATGTATCGCCCGCGCGAGCGTCAGCTTCCCCGTGCCGGTCTCCCCCTCGATCAGCAGCGGCAGGGGTGAGGCCGCGAGCGCCGCGGCGCGGCCGAGCGCCAGCTCCATCACCGGATCCGCCCCCGCAAGCCCCCGGAGGCCCTGCGGCAGCCGCTCCGGCCGCGGCGGGGCACGGAGCGGGGCGGGCCGCGGCTCTATGGCATGGGCGAACAGGCGATGACCGTCCCGCGTCTCCACGAACCGCTCCGCCGCCTGACGCTGCCGGGTCAACCCCTCCAGCCGGTCCAGCGAGATGTCGAGAAAATCCGAGATCGGCCGCCCGATCAGCGCCTCCGGACCCCGCCAGTCCAGCCCCGCCGCCCGCGCCATCAGCCGTGCCGCCCCGTTGGTCATGCCGATCACCCGGCCGGCTGTATCGAGCGAGACCGCCGCCTCCGGGTCCACATCCAGGAAATCCGCGCCGGCGGACAGGCGCAGCACCCATTCGCGCCTGCTTTCCGCCATGAGGTTCGCCATCTCGATCCGCCGCGCCGATTGCCGGACGAGGTTCAGCGCCAGCGACTGGCTGGCCCGCGGCAGGGGAGAGGAGAGGAGCGAGATGTCCAGCACCGCCGCCAGCCGCCCGCCGGTATCGTAGATCGGCGCCGCGGTGCAGGACAGCCCGGTATGCGCGAGGTCGAAATGATCGCTCTGATGGATGATGAGCGCCTCTCCCGTCTCGATACAGGCGCCGAGCGCGCAGGTGCCCGCCCGCTCCTCGGACCATTCCGCCCCCAGATAGAGCCCGCTCCGGCGCAGCGCCGCCTTCTGCGCGGGATCGCCCAGATATTCCACGGTCACGCCTGCACTGTCGGCCAGCATGAGCACGTAGTTCTGCCCCGCCACGAGCGAGTAGAGATGCTCGATACCGCTCCGCGCGATCGCGATGAGATCCTCCGAGCGCTGCCTGTGCAGGCGGAGCGCGCTGTCGGGCAGGATATAGGCCTCCGACCGTGCCGCAGGATCCAGCCGGTGCTGGTTCAGACAGCGCAGCCAGCTCTGCACGACCACTGGCGCGCGTTGCCCGGCCCTGCCACGGGAGACCTCCTCGATCTCGCGGATGTGGTGGAGATCCTCCATCCCCTCCTCCTCCCCATGCCGGCCCCTCCTCCGACGGAACAAGGTTAGCGGAAGCGCGGCGCTTGGGAAGCCTGTTGCAGGGCGATGCAACACCTGTTGCAGGGCGCGGCAACGCACGTTCGTTTAACTTGTTGAAAACATGTGATGTCGTATTTTTGTTTCCGGTTTCTCGTCCCCCGCCCCAGTCTTGTCCCACCGCCACAACGCACCCTCACGGGGCGATTCGGCGAAGGGCCGGCCGGGGAGGGTCGGCCATCATGGCGAAGCAGAGGGAGGACACCATGCTCGACACGACAAGACATGCCGCATTCGATGCGCTCATCCGCGATCTGGAACGCGCGCTTGTCGCGCAGGACGCGGATGCGGTGGCGGATCTGTTTCTGGAGACGGGCTTCTGGCGCGATCTGGCCGCTTTCACCTGGAACATCCGCACCTGCGAGGGGCGGGAGGAGATCCGCGCGATGGCTGCGGAGCAGCTTGCCGCGATCAAGCCTGAATCCCTGCATCTCGACCCGGCGGAGGAGGTCGGCGAGAACGGCGATGTCACGGAGGGCTGGCTGCGGTTCGAAACGGCAACGGGCCGCGGCGTGGGCTATCTGCGCATGAAGGACGGCCGGATATGGACGCTCCTGACCACGCTCCACGAACTGAAGGGCCACGAGGAACCCCGCGGCCTCCGCCGCCCGATGGGTGCCGAGCATGGGCATGACCCGGACCGCAAAAGCTGGAAGGAAAAGCGGGAGGCGGAAACCGCCCGTCTGGGCTATGAGGAGCAGCCCTACGTGCTCATCATCGGCGGCGGACAGGGCGGCATCGCGCTCGGGGCGCGGCTGCGGCAGTTGAACGTGCCGACGATCATCGTGGACCGTCACGCCCGCCCCGGAGATCAGTGGCGGAGCCGTTACAAGTCGCTCTGCCTGCATGACCCGGTCTGGTATGACCACCTGCCCTACATCCCCTTTCCCGACAACTGGCCGGTCTTCGCGCCCAAGGACAAGGTCGGCGACTGGCTGGAGATGTACACCAAGGTCATGGAGCTGAATTACTGGTCCAGCACCACGGCCAAATCGGCGCAATGGGACGAAGCGCGGAAGGAATGGACCGTCACTGTTGAGCGCGACGGCGAGGAAATCGTGCTTCACCCCAAGCAGCTCGTGCTGGCGACCGGCATGTCCGGCAAGGCGAATGTCCCGAAAATCCCCGGTCAGGACGTATTCAAGGGAGAGCAGCAGCATTCCAGCCGCCACCCCGGCCCCGATGCCTATCGCGGCAAGCGGGTGGTGGTGATCGGCGCCAACAACTCCGCCCATGACATCTGCGCCGCGCTCTGGGAAAATGGCGCGGATGTGACGATGGTGCAGCGTTCCTCCACCCATATCGTCAGGTCCGACAGCCTGATGGAGGTCTGTCTTGGCGGGCTCTATTCCGAGCAGGCGGTGGCAAACGGCATCACGCATGACAAGGCGGACATGATCTTTGCCTCCATCCCCTATCGGATCATGCACAGCTTCCACGTGCCCCAGTATGACGAGATCAAGAAACGCGACGCCGATTTCTACGCAGCGCTGGAGAAGGCGGGCTTCATGCTCGATTTCGGCGATGACGAGAGCGGGCTGTTCATGAAATACCTCCGCCGCGGGTCGGGCTATTACATCGACGTGGGGGCCTGCGATCTCATCATCGACGGGTCGATCAAGCTGCAATCCGGCAAGGGGATCAGCCATCTGAGCGAAGATGCGGTCGTTCTGGACGACGGGACGGAACTGCCCGCCGATCTGGTGGTCTATGCCACGGGATACGGGTCCATGAACGGCTGGGCGGCGGATCTCATCAGTCAGGAAGTGGCGGACAAGGTCGGCAAATGCTGGGGTCTGGGTTCCGAAACCACCAAGGATCCCGGCCCGTGGGAGGGGGAGCAGCGCAACATGTGGAAGCCCACCCAGCAGGAAGGGCTGTGGTTCCACGGCGGCAACCTGCACCAGTCGCGGCATTATTCCCGCTATCTCGCCCTGCAGCTGAAGGCACGGGCAGAGGGGATCGACACGCCCGTCTGGGGCATGAACGCACCGCATCACCTGCGGTGACCGCCCTTGATCCGTGACGCGAAACGCGCGGCGCCTCCCTCGGGTGGCGCCGCAATACCCGTTCCCCTTCCGTTCACGAACCGTTAACCTGCGCGCGAAGCCGGGAGTCGCGCATGGGATATCTGGACAAACTGAACGACCGGCAGCGGCAGGCGGTGGAGCATGGGGCGGGGCCGCTCCTCGTCATCGCCGGGGCAGGATCGGGCAAGACCAATACGCTCGCGCATCGCGTGGCGCATCTGCTTGTGCAGGGCGTCGATCCGCGCCGTATTCTGCTCATGACCTTTTCGCGTCGCGCGGCGGCGGAGCTGACCCGGCGGGTCGAGCGGATCGCGGCTTCCGCTCTCCCCGCGGGGTATGCCGCGGATGCCCTGACCTGGGCGGGAACCTTTCACGGGATCGGCGCGCGGCTTCTGCGCGACTATGCACCGCAGATCGGCCTGACACCGGATTTCACCATCCATGACAGGGAGGATTCGGCCGATCTGATGAACCTCTCCCGCCATGGGGTCGGCCTGTCGCGCACCGAGGCGCGCTTTCCCGGCAAGGGCAGCTGCCTTGCCATATACTCCCGCACCGTCAACTCGAGCGAGGGGCTTGCGGATGTCCTGAAACGCCATTTCCCATGGTGTGCGATGTGGAAGGCGGACCTGAAGCGGCTTTTCGCAGCCTATGTCGCGGCGAAGCAGGCGCAGAACGTGCTGGATTACGACGACCTCCTTCTGGCTTGGGCGGAGGTGATGGAGGAACCGGACTTTGCCGCCCATATCGGCGCGATGTGGGATCACGTGTTGATCGACGAATATCAGGACACCAATCGCCTGCAATCGCGCATCCTCCAGGGGCTGAAACCCGATGGGGCGGGGTTGACGGTGGTGGGCGACGATGCCCAATCGATCTATGCGTTCCGTGCGGCGACCGTGCGCAACATCCTCGACTTCCCCGCCGCCTTCACGCCGCCCGCCGCCGTGGTGACGCTGGAGCGGAACTACAGATCGACGCAGCCCATTCTCACCGCCGCGAATGCCGTGATCGCAGAGGCGCGGGAGCGGTTCAGCAAAACCCTCTGGAGCGACCGTGCCTCCGCCGAGAAGCCCCGGCTCGTCACCGTGGCGAACGAGATGGATCAGGCGCGGCATGTCGTTGATCAGCTTCTCGCCAACCGGGAAGACGGGATGCGCCTCCGGGATCAGGCGGTGCTGTTCCGCACCTCCAGCCATTCCGGCCAACTGGAGGTGGAGCTGACCCGGCGCAACGTGCCCTTCGTGAAATTCGGCGGCCTGAAGTTCCTTGACTCGGCACATGTGAAGGACCTGCTCGCCGTGCTCCGGTTCGGGCAGAACCCGAGGGACAGGGTGGCGGGCTTTCGGGCGCTGCAGCTTCTGCCCGGCCTCGGGCCCGGAACGGCGGGCAGGGTGCTCGATGCGATGGCCACAGCGCCGCGGCCACTGCAGGCGCTGTCCGATTTCCCGGTTCCGGCCCGCGTGACCGGCTGGGCTGAGCTGGTTCAGACCCTGCGCCCCGTTGGCTGGCCGGAGGCGTTGAGCCGGGCGCGGCTGTGGTATGAGCCGCACCTGGACCGGCTGCACGAGGATGCTGAATTCCGCCGCGCCGATCTTCTTCAGCTGGAGCAGATCGCCATGGCCTATCCCTCGCAGGAGCGGTTCCTGACCGATCTCACCCTCGACCCGCCGGATGCCACCAGCGGGCCTTCCGGCGTGGCGCTCAAGGACGAGGATTACGTCATCCTCTCCACCATCCACTCCGCCAAGGGGCAGGAGTGGCGCTCCGTCTTTGTCCTGAACGCGGTCGATGGCTGCATCCCCTCCGACCTCGGGGTTGGCGATACGGCTGAACTGGAGGAGGAGCGCCGCCTGCTCTACGTCGCAATGACGCGCGCGAAGGACCGGCTGACGCTGGGCATTCCGCTCAAGTTCCATGTCACGCAGCAAAGCCGCAACGGGGACCGTCACCTTTATGCCGCCCGCACCCGTTTCATCACGCGGGACATGCTGGAGCATTTCGACGTGACCTACTGGTCTCCCCCCATCGCCGCAGAGGCCGCGCCGCCGCCCAAGATCGACATTGCCCGCAAGATGCGCGGCATGTGGCAGTAGCCCCACCGGAAGCTGCTTCCCTGCCCGGCGGTGCTGCCCGATGACGCGGCTTGCCCCTCTCCGGTCCGACGCTAAATCCTCCGGGCGCGGGGCTGCCGGGCGGGAATGGTGGAGATGGTCATGACCAACGAGAAATCCGGCCCGCAGCGGCCCCTGTCCGCCCCGGTGGTTGAGGCGGATGTCGGGAAAAGCTACTGGCACAAAGGGCCGCAGGATACCCTGCCGCCCCCGGATTTCGCTGGCCCCTACATGCGCAACCGCCCATTGCCCGTCACGCCGGTCGAAGGACGGAAGGCGTGGATCATCGGCGGCGGCATCGCGGGCATGGCGGCGGCCTTTTACATGATCCGTGACGGGCGCATGAAGGGTGAGGACATCACCATCATCGACACGATGCAGATCGAAGGTGGCTCCCTCGACGGCTCGGGCAATGCAGAGGAAGGCTACCTGATCCGCGGCGGCCGGGAGATGAACTGGACCTATGACAATTTCTGGGACATGTTCCAGGACATTCCCGCGCTGGAATTGCCGGAGCCATACAGCGTTCTGGATGAATACCGGCTGATAAACGACAACGATCCGAACTGGTCCAAGGCCCGTCTCTTGCACAACCGCGGCCAGATCCGCGATTTCTCCACGCTTGGCCTGACACGGGCGCATCAATGGGAACTCCTTCGCCTGCTGCTGAAACGCAAGGAGGAGCTCGACCACATCACCATCGAACAGTATTTCAGCGAGAGCTTCCTTCAGACCAACTTCTGGTTCTTCTGGCGCTCCATGTTCGCCTTCCAGAACTGGCAGAGCCTTCTGGAAGTGAAGCTCTACATGCACCGGTTCCTCGATGCGATCGACGGGCTGGCCGATATGTCGGCCCTGATCTTCCCGAAGTACAATCAGCACGATACGTTCGTGGTGCCGCTTTCCCGTCACCTGCGCGGACTGGGTGTGCAGATCCGCTTTGGCGTCAGCGTGCAGGATCTGGATATGGAGGAGGAGGACGGGCAGCGTCGGGTGACCGCGCTTCGCTGCACCGTGGAGGGTGGGGAGCAGGTCATTCCCGTCGGGCCGAAAGACGTGGTCTTTGCGCTTACCGGCTCCATGACCGATGCCACCGCCTATGGCGATGACGCGACCGCCCCGGAGCTCGAGGCGCGGCCCGGCCTGCCGCCGAAGGGGAGCGACTGGGATCTGTGGCTCAACCTCGCGCGGAAGTCACCGGTCTTCGGCAAGCCGGAAAAGTTCTGCGGCAACATCCCCGGGTCCATGTGGGAATCCGCCACGCTCACCTGCCGGCCCTCGCCGCTCACGGAAAAGCTCAAGCAACTGTCCGTCAACGATCCCTATTCCGGCAAAACGGTGACGGGCGGTGTCATCACCTTCACCGACTCCAACTGGGTGCTGAGCTTCACCTGCAACCGCCAGCCGCATTTTCCCGATCAGCCGAAGGATGTCCTCGTGCTCTGGGTCTATGCCCTGCTGATGGACAAGGACGGCAATCACATCAAGAAGCCGATGCCGCAATGCACCGGACGGGAAGTGCTCGCGGAGCTGTGCTACCATCTCGGCATCGATGACCATATCGACGAGATTGCTGCGGCGACCAAGGTGCGCCTGTCGCTCATGCCCTATATCACCGCGCAGTTCATGCCCCGCGCAGCCGGCGACAGGCCACGCGTTGTGCCGGAGGGATGCACCAATCTCGCCCTGATGGGACAGTTCGTGGAAACCTCGAACGACATCATCTTCACCATGGAAAGTTCGGTCCGCACCGCGCGTATCGGGGTTTATACTCTGCTCGGCCTGCCCAAGATGGTCACCGATATCGACCCGAGCCAATATGACATCCGCAATCTGCTGAAAGCCGCGCGGGCCATCAACAACAACGACCCCTTTCCGGGGGAGCGGCTGCTGCACCGCCTGCTCGACCGGACCTATTACGCCCACATCCTTCCCCCGCTGCCGGATAGGGAAAGCGCTCGGGAGCGGGTTGAGAGCGAGCTGGCGAGCATTCTGGGCAAGGGAAGTGTCGCTGCCGGTCGGCTGGCGACGCTTGCCGAGCAACTGCGCGAGCGCCTCTCCCGCCCTAAGGGTTAGATTTCCCCCTGCGAGAACGCAGGTGTCACGTCCCCCCTCGGGCTTCCGCTTGTCCTTGCAGAGGGACGTCACGGCAGAGCGCTAACTTTGCGAGGTGTGCCGTTCGGTTGGTCTGTCGTCCCGGTAGCGCTTCCGCTTCGGTCGCAACGAGCGACGGCTTTCATCCTTCCGGCCGGGAACTTGAGGGGCTGACAGGTACACGGGTTAACGCCGAAAGGCCGTCACTGTGGATCATCGTGGCTGCACGACCGTCCCCGGCTTCCAATGCCGACGCACCATGCCAGTAGGGACAAGGCGCGCGCCGCTTCCGTCTGCGAATCCGCGACTTGATGTCCGGTGGATGCTCTCCATGGACAGACCCCAAACGCCGGAAGGGAGGATGACGGCGTGCCGTCAAATTCCGATACCCGGGAACATCGCCAGCCGCGAAGGGTTTCTTCCTCGACACAGGGAGATAACGAGATGAAGCACACGACGCGAAAAGGCGCACCTTGCGAACCGCTGCGAGAGCGTCAGGCCGATGCCGGCCAGTCGCAACACCGCGAGCCGATTGATGGAACCGAACAGGCGGATGGCAACAAGCAGGGCTTGTGTGACTGATGGGCTTTCGGGTTGGAGAGGACATGCGTGCTAGCTTGATAGCTAACAAGCCCAGAAAAGTTCTGATGTCTATGTCATTCTGTGACATCGGGGAATTTGTCTCCGAGGCCTCCCAAGCGTTTGGATTGCCTTGTTAATTTCATCAGGTTGCGCAGGCCTAAAATCTTTCTGCAGCAGCGTTCTAACGGGCTGCTGAAAAAGGTTTTTTGGCCTGTGTTGGAGCGCAAATCGTTCGCCATCTGACGAAATCCAGCCGGAAATATATTTCCGGGGTTTTCCGGGCGATTTTCCGATTTCTGACACATAAGCATGACACTTTAGGACTTTTTCAGCAGGCTTCTAACGTGCTGTTGTCCTGAGGGCTTCCTTGAGATCGAAACCAACCTCCTCCAGTTCCTCGCGCGGAGTGCCTATGAGCTTTCGTGCGGCAAGGTGCTGGACGGGGGCATTCACAGTCTCAACGGCGGCAAGCTGCCCTGCCCGGAACAGCAGCATGACCGGTTGATCGGCAGACTGCGGCAGGGACAGAACCTCATCCGCCCCGGCGCCCAGTCCCGCAATCTGAAGCTTGTGCTTGCCCTGATCGCTCCAGAACCACGGCACGGCGGCGTAGTCCCCTGTGGCACCCTTGACGAGGCGGCGGGCGATGTGGCGCGCGTGGTCCACGGCTGCCTGTACAGATTCGAGCCTTACCCGCGCGCCGTCGGTCAGCGGAAAGGCTGCGCAATCCCCGAGCGCCGAGATCGCGGGATCGGCGCTCACCAGCCGCCCATCCACGATCACGCCGTTCTGCACCCCAAGCCCTGCCTCCTCCGCCAGTTCCACGTTCGGGCGCACGCCCGTCGCGGCAAGGATCAGGTCGCCCGCGATGGTGCGTCCATCGGTCAGCCGAACGCCCTGCCCCGTTTCCACCGCCGCCACGCCGGCGCCCAGCAGAACCTCCGTTCCCATTGCCCGGTGAGCCGCCAGAAACCAGTCGGAAAGCGCGGGAGACAGTGCGCGCGCCATCAGCCGGGGCGCCGCCTCCAGCACGGTCACGTCAACCCCGGCCGCCCGCGCCATCGCGGCGAACTCAAGGCCGATGAACCCGCCGCCGATGACGATCGCATGTCGTGTCCGAGCAAGGCGCCCGCGCAGCAGCGCCGCATCGGCGAGCGTGCGCAGCTCCACCGTATCCGGCCCGTCCAGACCCTCCACCGGCGGACGGAACGGGCGCGCACCCGTCGCCAAAACCAGATGGTCATAGGGATGCGCCGCGCCATCCGCCGTATGAACGGTCCGGACATCCCGGTCGATCCTGCTCGCCCGGGTGCGGTCGATCAGCGTGAGAGCCGAGCGCGCGTAGAATCCGGCGGGCTTCAGCAGCAGCCGCTCCGCATCCCCGTCGGCCATGTAGGCCTTGGAAAGCGGCGGGCGTTGATAGGGCAGGCCCGGCTCCTCACCGATCAGCGTGACGGACCCCGCAAACCCCTCCTGACGCAGGCTCGCGGCAAGCTGGAAGCCGCCCTGCCCCGTGCCGACCACCACCACCCGCGCGTCGGGAGGGAGCGGCGCCGTCATATCTGTGCCTCCGGCAGATGGATGACGAGCCCGTCCAGCTCCTCCCGCATCCTGATCTGGCAGGAAAGGCGGCTCGTCGGTTTCACTTCGGAGGCGGCGCAGTCGAGCAGGTCATCCTCCCCCTCCCCCCGGCCGCCGGTGGCATCGGCCCAGGCATCGTCAACGTAGCAATGGCAGGTCGCGCACATCATGGATCCGCCGCATTCGCCTATGATGCCATCCACGTCATTGGCGACGGCGGCCTGCATGACGCTGTCGCCGGGGCGGGCATCGACCTGCGTTTCGGTGCCGTCGGCGGCGATATAGGTGATCTTCATGGGGTTGCTCCTCGGAAGCGTCCGGCACGGGGCCGGGGTCAGTTCAGAATGACGGGAAGGTTGATCGGGCCGCGGAAGCCGAAGCCCCGCCATTGCACGACCTCCGGGTCCGGCAGCGTGATGCCGGGGAAGCGCTCGAACAGCATTTCCAGCATCACCGCGCCCACCGTCCGGCGCGAGATATGCACGCCCCCGCAGTGATGCGGGCCGGAGCCGAAGGCCTGATGCGGGTTCTTTGCGCGGAAGACATCGAAGCGCTCGGGGTGATCGTAGAGATCCTCGTCATGGTTGGCGGAAGCCTGGATGGTCATCACCGTGTCGCCCTTCGGGATCAGGCAACCGCGGATTTCCACATCCTCCATCACCAGCCGGGAGGAGGCCTGGATCGGGGCGACCCAGCGCACGCCCTCCTCGAAGGCCTGTCCCCATTTGCCGGTGCGGCGGACCTCCTCCAACTGCCCGGGCTCGGTCAGCAGGCCATAGACGATGGTGGAGAGCGCATCGCGGGGCTCATTGATGCCGCCGCCGATGGCGATCTTGATATTGGCATAGATCTGCGCCATCGGGATCGGGTTTTCCGCGTTCACCATGACGGACAACGCCGAGCGGTCCGGCGTGGCGCGCACCCGCTCGACGCAACGGTCGAAGAGCGCATTCATCTCCAGATTGGCCCGGTCGGAGACGGCGAAGGGTTCGGGCCGCCAGCCGAAGTTCCCGGCCCCGTCGATCAGCGCCTGACTCCAGAAGATCATCTCCTCGTCCGTCGCTTCCGGGATGCCGAGGATATGGGCAAGGATCCGGGCGGCCAGCGGGCCTGAGATCAGCTTGTGGAAATCCACGATCTCGCCCTTCGGCAGCCGGTCGAGGTATTGGGCCGCGAACTGACGGTAGAGCGGCTGCCAGACCTCCTGAATGGTCTTGGGCATGAGGGCGGAGGCCATCGCCATCCGCTCCGCCAGATGCTCCGGCCCGTCCTTTCGCATCAGGGTATGGGCCTGAAACGCCGGTTTCATCGGCGTGTTGGGATCGTTGGAGGAGAAGATCTCCGGCGTGTCCTTGACGTATTTCGTATCCGTGGCCTTGGTCAGAAAGGTCCGTCCCGCCGCCTTCACCCGTATCACCGGGGCCTCCCGGCGCAGGCGGTGGTAGATCGGATAGGGGTCGAGGTGAAGCTGATCGAGGGTGATCGTCTCGTCCAGCGGGGCGAGCGTGGCGTCAACTTGCATGGACGGCTCCTTGTTTGGCGATGACGCCGAGATGGGTTTCGAGCGCGGTCGCATCCGCGAGCAGGGCGGCGCTGCGCCCTTCGTGCACGATCCGGCCCCGGTCGAGGATCACGGCGCGATCGGTGACGCCGAGGATCTTGCGGGCGTGCTGCTCCACGATGATCGTGGCCATTCCCTCCTCCCGGATGATCCGGCGGATGGAGGCCAGCAGGTGCTCCACGATGATCGGGGCCAGACCTTCGGTGGGTTCGTCCAGCAGCAGGACGCGCGGGTTCAGCATCAGCGCGCGGCCCACGGCGAGCATCTGCTGCTCTCCGCCCGAAAGCTGGTTGCCCATGTTGGTCCGCCGCTCCGCCAGCCGGGGGAACATCTCATAGACCCGCTCCAGCGTCCATTTTCCGGGCCGCGCGGTGGCGGTCAGGTTCTCCTCCACCGTCAGGGACCGGAAGATGTTGCGCTCCTGCGGCACCCAGCCGATCCCGGCGGCGGCGCGGGCCTCCGGTGCGGCGCGGGTGAGGTCGGTTCCCCCCAGCATCACGGTGCCGCCGAACCGGCGGGTCACGCCGATGATGCTGTCGAGAAGCGTGGTCTTGCCCACGCCGTTGCGGCCCAGCACGGCCAGCGCCTCGCCTTCGTTGAGCACGAGCGACAGATTGCGGATCACCACCGCGTCGCCATAGCCGGTCGTCAGATCGCCGAGTTTCAGCAGATCAGTCATGATCGCCTCCCAGATAGACGTCGCGGACGCGGGGATCGCCCATCACCTCCTCCGGCGTGCCGTCAGCGAACAGCGCGCCGTTCACCAGCACGGAAATCCGGTCGGCAAAGGAGAATACGAGGTCCATGTCATGCTCGATCAGCAGGATGGACACGTCCTTCGGCAGCGCCGCCAGCGTGTCGAGCAACTCCTGCCGCTCCGCCTCCGGCACGCCCGCGGCGGGCTCGTCCAGCAAGAGGACGCGCGGGTTCCCGGCAAGGGCTACCGCGATCTCCAGCAGGCGCTGCTTGCCGTAGGGAAGGTTGCGGGTCTGGTGGTCCATGACTTCCGTCAGGCGGAACCGCTCGCAGAGTTCCACGATCTCGGCCACGATATCCTTGCGGGAGCCAAGGCTCCGCCAGAAGTCGCCGCCGCCGCCCATCCGCTCCGAGACGGCGAGACCGATGGATTCGACAGGTGTCATCGCGGCAAAGAGCTGGTTGATCTGGAACGTCCGGCCAAGGCCCCGGCGCGCCCGCTGCTGTTGCGACAGGCGGGTGACATCGGCGCCCTCCAGCAGGACCTGCCCCTCATTCGCGGGCAGAACGCCGGTCAGCAGGTTGATGAAGGTGGTCTTGCCCGCGCCGTTCGGACCGATCAGGGCGTGGCGCGCCCCATGGGCGAGCGTGAAGGTCACGTTGTCGGTCGCCGTCAGCCCGCCGAAGCGCTTCTGAAGGCCGACGGTCTGCAATGCCGCGCTCATTTGCCCCCCCGGATCCGGGTCCAGAGTGCGCGCGGCGCGGCATTGATCCGCTCCCGCCCGATCAGGACGATGACGACGAGGATGAGGCCGATCCAGAACATCCAGTATTGCGGGGTGAGGTTGGACAGCACGTCCTGCAACAGCTTGAACACCACCGCACCGATCAGACCGCCGTAAAGGTATCCGACCCCGCCCAGCACCAGCACCAAGAGCACATCCGCCGAGCGGTGGAAGGCCAGAACGTCGAGGGAGACAAACATCGTGGTCTGCGTGAGCAACCCGCCCGCGATACCCGCGATGAAGGCGGAGAAGGTATAGATCGCCACCAGCCGCTTGCCGACGGGAATGCCGATGGTGGCAGAGCGCAGCGTGTTGTCCCGGATCGCCCGGAGCGACAGGCCATAGGGCGATGTGACCACCCGCCGCGCGACGAGGAACAGAACGAAGGTGACGATCAGACAATAGGCATAGGCCGTCGTGCCCATCAGATCGAACTCGAAACGGCCCAGAAGCGGGTCGATCCACACGCCCTGCAGCCCGTCGGCGCCGCCGGTGAGCCAGGCGGCCTTGTTCGCGGCCTCCAGCAGCAGCATCGCGATGCCGAGGGTGACCATCAGCCGCGTGAGATCGGAGGCACGCAGAAGCAGGAGGGGCGCAGTCGCCAGCCCGAGCAGCGCCGCCGCCACTCCGGCGAGAAGCAGCCCTGTCAGCGGTTCGCCCGTCAGATGCACCGAGACCAGACCGGCCACATAGGCGCCAAGCCCGAAGAAGGCGCCATGCCCGAGCGACACGATACCGGCATAGCCCAGGATCAGGTCGAGCGAGACCGCGAAGAGCCCGAGGATCGCGATTTCGGTAAGCAGGAGATGCTTGTCGGGCAGCAGGAAGAAGCTGGCGGCCGCCAGCGCCCAGAAGATGATCTCGGCGGGCTTCCAGCGGCCCGCCCGGCCAAGGTTCGCGAGTGCACGGGACTCCAGCGCGGCGGAGCCGTGGGCCGGGCCGCGCGCCGTGGCGGCAAGGGTGAGGTCGGTGGCCATGAAGCGTCTCCTTTCAGCGGGCACGGGCGATGAGGCCCTGGGGGCGCCAGATGAGAATGGCGATCATGAGGAGGTAGATGAGGAAGGCCCCGAGCTCCGGCACGTAGTACTTGCCGGCCACATCGGCCACGCCGATCAGCAGCGCCGCAATGAACGGCCCGATCAGGCCCGCCGTCCCGCCGATGGTGACCACGATGAGAAAATAGACCATGTATTTCAGCGGAAATGTCGGATCCATGCCAAGGATTTCCACCGACAGCGCCCCACCGAGACCGGCGAGGCCCGAGCCCACCGCGAATGTGGCCGCGAAGATCGTGCCGACGTTGATGCCAAGCCCGCGGGCCACCCGCTGATCGTCCACCGCCGCGCGGAGCCGGGAGCCGAAGCGGCTGCGCGTCATGACGAGTTGCAGGCCGATGACCATCACCGAGCAGAGCACGATGAGAAACGCGCGATACCGTCCGACCGGAATTCCAAACAGATCGAACCTGCCCTGAAGCCAGGCGGGCAGAGTGATGAGCTGCTGCTGGGAGCCGACGAGATAGTCGGTCGCCGCGACCACCATGAAGACGAGGCCGATGGAGAACAGGACCTGATCGAGGTGGCTGCGCCGGTAGAGCCGCGCGTAGAGCGTCCGCTCCGCCACCGCGCCGACCAGGGCGGGCAGCAGAAAAGCCAGCGGCAGGGTCAGAAGGAACGGCACCCCCCAGCGGTTCATGAAGATCGCGGTGGCATAGCCGCCCATCAGGGCAAAGGCGCCGTGGGCAAGGTTAATGAAGTTCATCAGGCCGAGGGTGACGGACAGGCCCGCAGCGAGGATGAACAGCAGCATCCCATAGGCGATACCGTCGATGAGGATGGTCAGCATGAGCGGATGCTCCGTGGCAAGAGGCGATATCGGGAAGGTGCCGGTCGTCTTGCCGCCCCTCCGGGGCACGCGGCGACCGGCCCGGTGCCTGATGCGGCACCGGGGAGACATCGTTGAGGACGGCGAAGACCTTCCAGAGGGAGGTCAGCTCGGAGAGAGATCAGGAGCCGGTCTTGGCCGGGTCCTTCACCGCCTCGAACGTCTCGAACTCCATGTTCCAAAGCTCGCCATTCTGACGTTCGACCTTGCGCATGTAAACGTTCTGGATGATGTCGCGCGTTTCAGGATCGATGCTGATCGGGCCACGCGGGCTGATCCAGGACAGGCCCTTCATCGCTTCGATCAGGCTGTCGCCATCGGATTTTCCACCCGTCTTTTCCAGCGCCGCATAGATCAGATGCATCCCGTCATACCCGCCCACAGCCATGAAGTTGGGGCGCATTCCGGGGTTCGCTTTGGTAAAGGCCTCGACAAAGGCACGGTTCTCGGCGCTGTCATGCGCGGCGGAATAGTGGAAGCCCGTGATCGCGGCGAGCGCCGGATCGCCCATGCCATTGAGGATATCGTCATCCGTGATCCCGCCATCCGCCAGGAGCCGCACACCGGACTTGTCGAGGCCCCGCTCCACATACTGCTTCATGAAGGGCGCGCCGACGCCGGAGGGCACGAAGACAAAGATCGCGTCCGGCTTGTGGTCTGCCACCTTCTGGAGGAACGGCGAGAAATCCGGGTTCGCCAGCGGCACCCGCAGGGATTCAGCGACAGTGCCGCCCGCCTTGCCGAAGTCCTGCACGAAGGTCTTCTCCGCATCGATACCAGGACCGTAGTCGGAAACGATGGTGACGACGGATTTGATACCTTCCTTCGCCGCCCATTCCGCGATCTTGGAGGTGACCTGCGGCGTGGTGTAGCTTGTCCGCACGACATAGGGCGACTGTTCGGTGATCGAGGACGTGGCAGCCGCCATGACCACGGCCGGAACCTTTGCCCGCGTGGCAAGGGGCGCGGTGGCCATGGCCAGCGGCGTGAGGCCGAAGCCTGCCAGCACCGCCACCTTGTCCTTGACGATCAGCTCCTGCGCAAGGCGTTTGGTCGTGTCGGCCACGCCCGCGTCATCCTTGACCAGAAGTTCAACCTCGCGCCCGTCGGCGGTCGCGCCGTGTTGGGCGATGTAGAGCCTGGCCGCCGCCTCGATCTGCCGCCCCGTGGAGGCGAAGGGACCGGTCATCGGCAGGATCAGCCCGACCTTCAGCGGATCCCCGGCCGCCAGTGCCGGAAGCCCGGCCAGAGCGACGGATGCGCCGAGTATTGCGCCCGCAAGCAGGTTGCGTCGTTTCATTCGTTTCCTCCCCTGTGGCGCGGGCGGGGCTCCCTCCCCGCGCCGCATTGTTCCCGATCAGCCGTAGCGGCGGATCAGGCTTGCTCCCGGCAGACCGTCGAGCGGCATGTGAAGGCGAAGCGCGCGCATCAGGTTGCGGTGCGAAAGCCGCGCATGTTCCCGCAGCAGCGCCTCCACCCGCGCGCCTTCGCGCCCGCGTATCGCCTCCAGCACCGCCCGGTGCTGATCCTGCGCGACGATCAGATGCCGGCGCGCCTGTTCGGAATTCTCATTGAGCTGGACGAGCGCGCTGGCCGAGGCGAAGGGCCGCGCATTGGCCCGCTGCGCCTCCTGCTGGATCAGCGCCGAGCCCGTGGCCGCCACAAGACCCGCGTGGAATTCCGCATTCACGGCGGAATAGCGCATGATCTGGGCCTGACCGAAGACCGGGGCCTCCAGCACCGGGTCGATACCGTCGAGCACGCCGTCCAGATGGCGCAGCACGGCCTCCTCCACCCCCCGCTCGGCCAGAAGCCGGGCGGCGAGACCTTCGATGGCGCCGCGGATCTCGATGGCTTCCGCGATCTCCCGCGGCAGGAAACCCCGGACCGTGAACCCGCCGGAGGCGAGTGGCTCCAGCAGCCCCTCCTCCCGCAACTGCTGGATCGCTGCGCGGATCGGGGTCCGCGACATGCCCAGCCGCTCTGCCAGAAGGACTTCGGTGAACCGTTCGCCGGGGACCATCACGCCCGTTACGATCAGGTCGCGCATCCCCATCACGGCGCGCGACGTTTGCGTGCCGGTCTGCGTGTCAACGGGGATAGCTTCCTGCGTCATGGTGGCTCCTCTGGGTGTATCGGTATACACGAATCCCGATTCGCGCAAATTCATTGCGGTTCAACGGTATTTATATCCACCTAAAGTATGATACACCGTTAATGAGTGTATACACTCAGGCCGGTATCAACCGTAGCGGCAAGGCTGCAAGACCGCGGAGCGTGTTGTTGTAGCTGCGCAGCGGAGCACCCGAAAGTTCGATCCCGGCGCAGCGGCGGGCCAGCGCGGCGAGCACCACCTCCCCCTCCAGCCGGGCCAGAAGCTGCCCCACGCACATATGCACGCCGGAGCCGAAGCCGACATGGCCCGAGGCGCGGCGCCCGAGGTCATAAACCTCCGGCGCCTCCCACCGGCGCGGGTCGCGGTTTGCGGAGGCGAGGAACATGAGCACCTTTGCGCCCTCCGGTATCAGCGCGCCGCCGATCTCCGCCGGGCGCGTCGTGGTGCGGAAGAAGGTCTGCACCGGGCTTTCAAAACGGATACCCTCCTCAAAGGCCGCGCGGGCAAGCGACGGATCATCCCGCAGCCGGGCGAATTCCTCGGGGAAGCGGGCGAGGCAGTAGAGCGCCGCCCCGATGCCGTTCACCGTCGTGTCCAGCCCTGCCGTCAGCAGGGAGCGGCACAGCAGAACGGCCTCCTCCGACGCGATCTCGCCTGTATCGACGGCAGCATGGACAGCGGCTCCGAAACCATCCGGCGACAGGTTCTCCCGCCGGCACTGCTCCGTGACCCATGCGACATGTGGCGCTGCGCGCTCCAGCGCCTCGCGCCGCAGGCGGTTGTCCGGCCCGAAGGCGTTGAAGGCCAGCCCGGCATAGGGCAGCAGATGCTCCCTGCCTTCCCGGCACAGGCCAACGGCATCGGGAAAGACGGAAAGCGGAAACGCCTCCGCCAGATCGATGATCCCGTCGATCCCGCCACGCGCGACCAGGTCCGCGACCAGATAATCGGCAGCGGCGGCGAAATCCTCCTTCAACCGCCGCATCACGACGGGCGAAAGCACCCTTTGCAGCACGGCACGGGCGCGGTCATGCTCCGGCGGATCGGTTTCCAGCACGAGGCTCGGCGGGCGCCAGGGCTTTTCGCGCGCGAAATCCGACAGCCCGACCCCGCGCGACGAGCAGAAGGTCTGCCAGTCGTTCAGCACGGCATGGACCTCCTCGTACCGCGCCACCGCGTAAATGCCATAGCGCGACAGCCACACGAGCGGCCCCGCCTCGCGCAGCGCCTCCTGTGCCGGATAGGGGTCATCGAAATAGGCATGATCGAACGGATCGAGATCGGAGATCGGAAGGCCAACCGGCGCGGCAGCTTCCAAAGGGGTAAGGACGGCGGGGGTCATGGTAGCCTCCTGGCAAAAGGGGGACGGCCGGGGTCATGGCACCCGGCACGGTCTTTAAGCGACACGTCCGGGGCAGGAGCGGTCAGGACGCCGATTTGCCGGGGTCCCGCACGGCCTCATAGGTCTGGAATTCGACGTTCCAGAGTTGCCCATCCTGCTGTTCGACCCTGCGAATATAGACGTTCTGCACGATGTCGCGGGTTTCGGGGTCAATGGAGATCGGCCCGCGCGGACTTTCCCATGCCATTCCCTTCATCGCGGCGATGAGGCTGTCCCCATCCGACTGCCCGCCGGTCTTCTTCAGGGCCTCGGAGAGCAGGTGCATCCCGTCCCAGGCGGCGACCCCCATGAAGGCGGGGCGCGTGCCGGCCTTCGCCTCATAGGCGGCGGCGAATTTTCGGTTCAGATCGCTGTCATGCGCGGCGGAATAGTGAAACCCGGTCAGGATCCCTTCCGCTGGTGGCCCCATGCGCGGCAGGGTTTCGTCATCGGTCACCCCTCCATCGGCAATGAGCCGGATGCCGGATTTGTCCAGCCCCCGCTCCACATACTGCTTCAGCAGCGGCGCGCCGACTCCCGACGGGACAAAGACGAAGAGCGTCTGCGGCTTCAGATCCGCGACTTTCTGCAGGAAGGCGGAAAAGTCCGGGTTTTGCAGCGGCACGCGCAGGCTTTCCAGAACCTTGCCGCCCGCCGCCTCGAACCGTGTCCTGAAGGTCGTCTCCGCATCGACGCCGGGGCCGTAATCCATCACCAGCGTCACCGCGCTCCGGTCGCCCTGCTCCACGACCCAATCGGCGATCTTCGATGTGACCTGTGGCGTGGTGTAGCTGGTCCGCACGATGTAGGGCGATTTCTCCGTCACGACCGAGGTCGCCGCCACCATGACGATCTGCGGCACCTTGGCGCGGGCGGAAATGGGCGCCGCGGCAAGGGCAAGCGGCGTCAGCCCGAAACCCGCCAGCGCCTCCACCTTGTCATGCACGACGAGTTCCTGCGCCAGACGCTTCGTTGCATCGGCCACGGCCCCGTCATCCTTGACGATCAGTTCGATCCGCCGGCCCGCGACTTCCTCTCCATGCTCGGCAAGATAGAGGCGCATTGCGGTCTCGATCTGTTTTCCATAGGGCGCGAACGGACCGGTCATAGGGACGATTACCCCCACCTTCAAAGGCTTCGCCTCGGCCAGAGCCGGGCGCAGTCCGCCTGTCGCGCTCAACGTTGCACCGGCCGCCGCGGCGACCAGAAAGCTGCGTCTGTCCATTTTCCCTCCCTCGCCAGACCTCCTCCGCCCGGCTCTGAAAATGTAGCAGTCACAGCTAAATCTACTTAGCGAATTCGTTTAATTTTGATTATTTAAATCATGAATTATCGTGAGATCGACCTGAACCTCCTGATGGTGCTTGATGCGCTTTATGAAGAAGGCAGCGTCACCGCCGCCGCTGTGCGACTGAAAACCAGCCAGCCCACGGTAAGCTTCGGGCTGAACAAACTGCGTGCGTCTCTGGGCGATGAGCTTTTCGTACGCGATGGCTCTGGCATGCGGCCCACCCCCTTCGCCCAGCAGATCGAGGAGCCGGTGCGACGGATCCTCGGTATCGTGCGGCAGGATCTTCTCCGCCAGCGGGGCTTCGAGCCGGCAACCGCGCAACGCAGCTTCGCCTTTTCGACCTCCGACATCGGGGAGCTGGTCTTCCTGCCCGAAATCATCGCCAGATTGCGCAGCGAGGCGCCGGGCGTCACGCTTCGTTGTCTCTCCCTGCCGCCCGACGAGTTGCAGGAGGCGCTGGCCGAAGGCATCGTGGACATCGCCCTCGGTTACTTTCCCGATCTGCAGGGCGCGCTCATCTATCAGCAGAAGCTCTTCGAGCATCCCTTCACCTGCGTCGTGCGCGAAGGCCACCCGGTGATCGGAGACAGTCTGACGCTGGAGCAGTTCGCCTCCCTCGAACACGCGGTGGTCGAGCAGAAGGGCCGCAGCCAGGAAATTGCCGAGCGCCGCATGGCTGAGCTGGGGATCGAGCGGCGCATCATCCTGCGCTCGCCGCATTTCATGTCCATCCCGCTGCTGGTGGCCTCATCCGACCTGATCTCCGTCGTCCCGCTTGCCGTCGGGCGGGCCTATGGCCGGATCGCGCCGCTGAAGCTCGTCCCACCGCCGTTCGACATCCCGGTCATCGAACTCAAGCAGTTCTGGCACCGTCGGCTGCATGCCGATCCGGGTGTCGTATGGATGCGCGGGCTGATCGCCCGGCTGTATCTGAATCGCGACCCCTCGACAGATATGAAATCTCCGATCTTCAGCCTGGGATGAAGCCGCAGGCCAATGGAAGCGTCTCTTGACCGCTGGCGCCAGCTGGGGGCGCTTCGCCAGCGGCGGTCGCGACGCTGCGGGGGGTGCTGTGCTTCACGCACGAAGCACCCACCGACGCCCTCGGCCCGCTGGCGGGAGGGCGGGCCGGTCTTGCGGGTGCGCCGAGCCTCCGCGCATATCCGCGGTTGACGGCGCCCTCACCGGGGGAGGCCGGAACCGGGGCGACCGGTGGATCGCCTCAGACGGTCGCCGAACCCCGGCAGTTGCAGACCGGCAGAAGCGCCCCGTTAGAATAGCCCTCAGCCATACAGTTTCGCGCCGGTGAACTCCTGAACTTCCGCCCTGCTGTTGCCGGGAGCAAGCTCGATGATCCCAAAGCCTTCGGGTAGAACTTCCAGCACCGCAAGGTCGGTATAGACCCGCGACACAACGCCCAGCCCGGTGAGAGGATAGGTGCATCGCTCCAGCAGCTTCGGGGCACCGGCACGGTCCACATGCCGCATGATGACGTAGATGTTCGGCACCCCGACAACGAGGTCCATCGCGCCGCCGACCGCAGGCGGAAAGCTCTGGTCAAGCGTCGCCCAGTTGGCCAGATCGCCATTCTGCGCCACCTGATAGGCGCCCAGAACCGCGATATCCAGATGTCCGCCCCGCATCATGGCAAAGCTGGTGGAATGGTCGAAAAAGGCCGAGCCGGGGATCGTGCTGACGAACTTCTTCGAGGCGTCGATCAGGTCGGGATCCTCCATGCCCGGTGCAGGCTGCGGCCCGACTCCAAGCAGGCCGTTTTCGGTCTGGTACATCACCTCGCGCCCCTCCGGCACGAAATGCGCCACGCGGTTGGGCATGCCGATCCCGAGGTTCACATAGGCCCCGTCGGGGATGTCCTGCGCCAGACGGCGCGCGATATCGTTGTCGGACAGCCGGTTCATGCCTGCACCCCGCCCTGGACTCCGCCCTGCGCCATACCGGCGGTGACCGAGGAGACGAAGATACCGGGCGTCACCACGGTTTCGGGCGGCAACGGTTCGTCCAGCACCTCGCGCGCCTCGACGATCGTGTGACGGGCGGCCATTGCCATGAGCGGGTTGAAGTTCCGCGCCGTCGCCCGGTAGCGCAGGTTGCCCCAGCGGTCTGCGGCATCCGCGCGGATCAGCGCGAAATCGGCCGAAAGCGGCGTCTCGAACACGTGGCCCTTGCCGTCGATCATCCTGACCTCCTTGCCCTCGGCCAGCAGGGTGCCATAGCCCGTGGGCGTGAAGAAGCCGCCCAGACCGGCCCCCGCCGTGCGGATACGTTCCGCCAATGTGCCCTGGGGAACGATCTCCAGCGCCACCTCCCCCGCCTCGTACCTCCGTTCGAACCAGATCGACCCGGGAGAGCGGGGATAGGAACAGATCACCTTGGCCACCCGGCCTTCCTTCAGCAACGCCGAGATGCCCTCCTCGCCGGCCCCGGCATTGTTGGAGATCAGCGTGAGGTCCCGCGCGCCATTCTCCACAAGCGCCTCGATGAGTCCGAAGGGGACCCCGGCGGAGCCGAAGCCGCCGATCATCACCGAAGCGCCGTCCTGTATCGCTGCCACGGCGACATCCAGACCAGGAACACGTTTATCGATCATTCGCCCGGCTCCACCATTGCCACTGTCATCTTCTCCCGGCCAAGGGGCCGCATCACCGTCATTGCCACGACGCCCGCCACCATCAGGAAACCCAGTATCATCGAATAGAACTCCGGCAACAGTATGAGGATGCCTGCCACCCCGAGCGCAACTCGCGCAAGAGGGCGCAGCCGTCCGGCGCGGTAGAGCCAGCCTTCCATCGCGGCAGTCATGGCCCAGATGGCGATCACGCTGAGGCAGACGGATCTGGCGATCGCCAGCGCCCCGCCCTGCATGATCAATCCCGTGTCGTACACAAAGATGAACGGCAGGATGAACAGGATGCCGCCAAGGCGCATGGAGTAGAAGCCGGTCTTCATCGCCGGTGCCTTGGCGATATTCGCAGCCGTAATCGCCGCAAGCGCTACCGGCGGGGTGATGTAGCTCAGCATGCCCCAGTAAAGGATGAACAGGTGGCTGGCGAGCGGGTCCATCCCGGCCGCGATAAGCGCGGGCGCAAGCAGGATCGACAGGAAGATGTAGCAGGCGCTCACCGTCATGCCCATGCCGAGGATGAAGCTGGTCGCCGCCCCGGCGATCAGCATCAGCGGCACGCTGCCGTTGGCGTAGAGCAGTAGCTCCCGCGAGAAGGCTCCCGCCACGCCGCTGTAGGACAGCCCGCCCACGATCAGCCCGATACCTGCGAGCACGGCCACCAACGCTGCAATCCCGCTGGTGATATCAAAAAGCAGCAGCTTGGCGCGGGCCAGCGTGATCCTTGTCCGCTTGCGGAAGGCGGTGGCGATCAGAAGCACCGCCGAGGCCGCGTAGGGCGAATAGACCTCCTGCCGCAGACCCATGAGCACATAGATCAGCACGACCAAAGCCAGCAGATAGGGCCAGCCGCGCAGGAGCGTCGGGCCGAGCTTCGGGATCTCGCCCTCCGCCGCGCCTTTCAGCCCGTGACGCGCGGCATACATGTCCACCTGAAAAAGCAGCGCGAGATAGAAGAGCACCGCGGGGATCAGCGCCGCCATGGCGATATCGGCATAGGGCACACCGAGAAACGATGCCATGATGAAGGCCACCGTTCCCATGACGGGCGGCATCAGCGTGGCTCCGGTGGAAGCGCAGCTTTCGATCGCCGCGGCATAGACCGCCGGGTATCCCGTCTTTTTCATGGTCGGGATGGAGAACGGGCCGATCGTGAGGATATTGGAAATCACGCTGCCGGAAAGGGATCCCAGAATCCCGCTGCCCAACACCGCGACCTTGGCCGGGCCGCCCCGGCTCCGCCCGAGCAGCGCTGCGGCGAGATCCATGAAGAACTCCGACCCCCGGGTCACCGTCAGAACGGAGCCGAAGATCACGAAGCCGATCACCAGCTCCGCCACCACCTGCATGGGAATGCCGATGATGCTTTCCACCCCCATGGCATGGACGCGGAAGGTACCCATCAGGCTGTACTCCGTCCCCCACAGGAAGCCCGGCATGTAGTCGGCGAATATAGGATAGGCACCGAAGAACAATGCCGTCCCGAGCAGGATCAACCCCCCCGCCCGGCGCACGCCCTCCAGCGCCACCAGCACCAGCCCGACGGAGGCGAGGTTCGCGGCCAGCGGCGCCTCGAACTCCCAGCCATTGGTGATGATCTGCAGGCCGTTCATGCCCAGATAGGCGCCGCAGGCCAGCGTGATCGCAACAAGCACCCAATCATACCATCGGGTCGCGGTGTCGCCTTTTCGGGCAGGGGTGACGATGAACGCGACCGACAGGAAGATGCCGATCAGATAATAGAGATAGCTGTTCCCCAGCGGCTGAAAGCCGAAGAGGTTGAGCAGGAATACCTGGTTGACCGCCATGACGAGGCCCACCGCACCCAGCACCATCGCCACGATCCGTGCCCACCCACCTGGCCGGGTATTTCCGCTTTCGGCGATTTCGATGCTGTGGTGCGGGGTCTGCTCCGGCGCTTCGCTTTGTCTGGGCATGCGAACTCTCCTGCGAGGGGAACCACGGCGGCGCGTAACGGGGACGCGCCGCCGACGCTTCTGCGATCAGTTGCTCAGGGTGGCCACGACTTCGGCCCGGCGTTTCAGCCAGGCGTCCGCGAACTCCCCGGCCGCCATATCCTTGTGCTCCGGCAGGAAGGTGGCCCAGGCGGCGGTGAGCGCATTCATCCGCGCAAGACGCTGGTCGTTCCACTTCTGGTTTTCTTCGGTCCAGATGCCCTTTTCGCGCAGGTATCGGATCGCGCCCTCATGGAAGGGAATATCGACAGGCGGCTGCCCCGAGATGTGCAGATCCCACCGGTTCATCGTCGCCGTGGCGTCCTTGTAGGTGCCGAAGGTCTCATCCAGCGCCTTGATGAAGGCATAGACCTCGTCATCCGACTTTTCGGCCAGAGAGACGATGACAGGATACCGGTAGGAGGTCATCCAGACCTTCTCGCCGTCCTTGAGACCCGCGGCGATGCTCTCCTCGAACGGTCCCATCATGGGCGAGACCTCCTTCAGCCGCGCCCAGCCCTCGGTATTGGAAGGATCGACCGCAACCCAGTGCAGGCCGCGCGGCGACTCCGCGAGTTCGTAAAGCTGGCTGACCGTGGCGGTGGTGCAGGTGGCGTCGGACTCCCCCTTGGTCATGGAAGCCATTGCCGCGGAATAGGTCGGGAACATCACGACCTTCACGTCGTCGAGCGTGAGATTACCGAAGGCGAGAATGCCCTCGCATTTGGTGTTGAGGGACGGGTTGCCCGCAACCAGCGCGATCCGCTTGCCTTTTGCGTCGCTGACGGTCTCGATCCCCGCATCCGCCGCCGCAACCATGGAAAAGGAGGCGGGCCGGCCCGCGACGGTGCGGAGGCTCCTCGGACCCCAGTCGGGCGTTGCGAAATCGTATATACCCTCGGAAACAAAAAAGGATTCCGTGGACAGGAAACCGAAGTCCGCTCTGCCCATCAATACCGGCTGCAACCTGCCGATACCGCTGCCCGACGGCTGGATCCTTACCTTTGTGCCGTATTTCTGCCCAAGCGCATCCGCGATGGCGGAGGCTTCGGAATAGCCGGCGGACCCCACGTCGTAGGATGACCAGATCATCGTCCGCGGCAACTCCTGAGCCGAGGCCGCCGCAGCGAGAGCCAACGGGACAAGCGCAGACAACCCGCTGCGCAAGATGCGCAGAACCGGTGAAGCGTTCATTTTGATTTCCCCCAAATGAGCGGGACACGCAGGTGCAGGACGCCGCGCAACCCCCCTCGATCTCCTCCACTTGCCACGCTGTCTTGTACGGACCTATGTTTCAAGTGCGTTGAAAACATAACTGCCATAAGGAACCGGCATCTTGGACATGCGTCAGCTGCGCAGCTTTGTGCAGATCGTCGAGCTTGGCAGCATCACCGCCGCGGCAGAGCGGTTGCAGATTGCCCAACCCGCTCTCAGTCGGCAGGTTCAGGCGTTGGAGGAGGAGCTGGGCGTGCGCCTGCTCAGCCGGCACGGACGCGGGGTGATTGCGACGGAGGAAGGGCAGACGCTGGCAGATCGCGCGCGCAAGGTGCTCGATGACGTCGAGCTCATGGTGCAGGATATAACCGCGCGGGATCACCGGCTGCGGGGGACAATCACGCTGGGTCTGCCGCCCACCGTGGCAGAGGTTCTGGCCACCCCGCTGGTGGCTGAAACCCTGCGGCTCTACCCGGAGGTCAAGCTGCGTATCACCACCGGCTTTTCGGGGCATGTTCAGGACTGGCTTCAACGCGGCACCATCGACATAGGCGTGACCTATCAGGGCGCGAAGGTTCCGCTGGTGAAGGTGCAGCCCCTGCTGGTGGAGCGGCTGTTCCTGATCCAGCCACCGGGAAGCCCGCAGGCGCCTGTTCCGCTGCGGGAAGCTCTCGCCTCGACAGCGATCCTGCCCAGCCCCGACCACGGGCTGCGCAAGCTGATCGATCAGGCCGCGCTGCAGAATGGCGTGCCGCTCAACATCGCGCTGGAGATCGATATCCTGCCCACCCTTCTCGCCTTTGTGGAGCGCGGGGCCGGCAGCACCATCCTGCCGCTAGTCAGCGTCTTCCCGCTTGTGCAGGCCGGTCGCCTCGTGGCCAGACCGATAGAGGCGCCGGCCCTCGGCCGCATGCTGGTGATCTGGACATCGCTGAACCGGCAGCCCAGCCGCCTCATGGGGCCGTTCACCGAGATGCTGAACAACACCGTCCGCGACCTGGTCACCTCCGGCGAGTGGCCTGGCACGACCCTCTGACGAGGGCCAGCGTGCATGGCCTCACCACCCCGCCTGAGGCGATCGGTCAGCCGCGCTTGGCTAGATGGGATCCCAGGAAAAGACCTCGGGGCTGCGTTCCGCGGCGACCAAACCGCCCCGCATCGCGGGCATGGCGCGTTCGGCAATGGTTTCCGGCGTCCAGCCTTCGGCGGAATGGACGCTCCGCACCGGCCGCATCGCGCTGAACAGGAAAAGCTCGTTCATCCGGCTGGCAAACACCTGTCCCGTGATCCCTTCCGCGGCTGCCGAGGCGAGAAAGACCACAAGCGGCGCATTCGTCTCCGGCGTCATCAGCTTCATCCGGTCAACCCTTACCTGCTGCTCGGGGCTGTCCACGCGGATGGAGGACGTCATCCGGCTCCAGGCGAAGGGGGCCACGCAGTTGGAGCGCACACCGAACCGCGCCATGTCCAGCGAGATGGACCGTGACAGGCCGACGATGCCCAGCTTGGCGGCGGAATAATTCGCCTGTCCGAAATTGCCGATGAGCCCCGACGTGCTGGTCATATGCACATAGGCGCCGCTTCCCTGCATCCGAAAGGGTTCGGCGGCGGCACGGCTCATGTAGAAACTGCCGTTCAGATGGACGCTTATGACAGCCTCCCAATCGGCGGGCTCCATCTTGTAGAAGATGACGTCCCGCAGAATGCCCGCGTTGTTGACCACCACGTCAAGCTGTCCGAAATGATCCATGGCCATTTCAACCGTGCGCCGTGCCGCGCCCCATTCCGACACGCTCTCGGTGCTGATGATCGCCGCGCCACCCATGGCCTCGATCATCGCCTTGGTCTCCTCCGCCGGCGCGGAGGAGCGTTCGCCCGTCCCGCCCAGCGAGACGCCGATATCGTTGATGACCACTTTCGCGCCCGCGCGAGCGAATTCGAGCGCGATGCCGCGCCCGATCCCCCCGCCTGCGCCCGTGACGATCGCAACCTTGTCGCGCAACCCCAGATCCACCGTCATCGTCTTTTCCTCCCTCGTTCCAGCGGTCAATCTCAATGATCGGGCACCTGTCGGGCCACGATGTTCCTCTGTATCTCCGACGGTCTCCGTAGCTCGAACCGGGCCGGTAGGCGTGACGGGAAAACCGCTGCGGCTTCCGGCAACCGCCTCAGAAGATCGCCCCGGACGACCGCTCCATGATCCGGTCGCGGACCGTCCAATAAAGGCGCGGCCATTTGACCTTCAGCATGGAGTAGCCCGGCCCCGGCTTCGCTCCGCTTCACGCGATCCGTGACTGGGGCAGAGATGGCCTCGTGATCCATGCGCCGTTCGTTCAGCACGGGCGTAAGTCCTGCCCGCCCTGATAATCGGCCAGCCGTCACGGTGACTGAGCGCGCCTTGGGCCTGCTGGCGGGCAGTGTCGCCAATCGCCGCTGCCGAGACGCTCCCAGCGCGCCGCGTGGCAAGGATCCCGGCCGCACGACCCAAGCGCGGTGCTGCCCTGAAAACCGCCCTCGGTTGGGTCGACTGATCCGCGATCCTGAGATCGTCGAGCCTCATCGCAAAACTGCGGAGAAGCCGGGCGGAAACGGCGCGCACCTCAAGACTGCCCCGGGCCATCAGCCGGTCGTCATCGGTCATTTCTCTCCGTCTTCCATACCGTCTTCCGCGACCTCCACCACGGCATCCAGCGCCCAGGCGCCATCGGGCCGGGCGAGCACGGGATTGAGATCGACGGAGAGAAGCCGAGGCCCCGCGGCCACGGCAAAGGCGGACAGACGCGACAGGATCGCCGCCAGCGCATCCAGATCCACCGGAGGCCGGTTGCGGGCGCCGGTCAACAATGGCGCGGAGCGGATCGACAGGATCATCTCCCGCGCCGCGGCCTCGTCGAAAGGACAGGGGCGCAGCACGATATCCTTCAGAACCTCAACAAAGATACCGCCCAGCCCAAAGGCGGCCACGGGGCCGAAGGTGGGATCGCGGCTGATGCCCATGAAGCACTCGACCCCGCCCGTGAGCTGCCGCGCGACCAGCATCCCCGCGATCCGCGCATCGGGCGCGGCGCGGCCGACGTCGGAGAGAATGCCGCGATAGGCCGCTCGCACCGCCTCGCCGTCGGCGAGACCGAGCCGCACGCCGCCGATGTCGGATTTGTGCAGGATATCGGGCGAGACGATCTTCAGAACCACCGGAAAGCCCAGGTCATCCGCCGCCGCCACTGCCTCTTCGACGGAATTGACAATCCGTTCCGGCGCGGCGGGAATGCCGGCGGCGGTCAGGATACGCTTGGCCTCATGCTCGTCCGGCGTATGCTCGGGGAGCGTGACGTCCGGCAGCGCGGGCAGGGTTTGCGCTTGCGGCCCGCGCATCTCCCCGACCCGCCCCATGGCGGCGATGGCCTTGACCGCCCGTCCCGGATCGGCAAAGCAGAGATAGCCCGCGTCCTCATAGGCCCGGCGGACCTCCTCCGGTCCCAGTAGGCAGAGGGCGAGCAGCCGGTCCGGGAAGTCCGCGCGGATCCGGCGCAATGTTTCGAGCAGACGGGGCGCAAGCGATGCTCCGCCCGCGACATAGGTCAGAAAACACAGCACCGAACGGTAGCCGCCGTCCTGCAAGGCCGAACGGGCGAAGGTCTCGAACAGCGATAGATCGTTCAGCGCCTGTGCGGTGCAGTCGAGCGGGTTGCCCGGCGCGCCATAGGGCAGCACCTCCCGAAGGCGGTCCTGCGCGGCGGGCGGCATCGGAGGCATCGGCAGGCCTGCCAGTTCAGCCTCGTCCGCGGCGACGATACCTGCCCCGCCGCTTATCGTGATGATCCCGAGCGTGTTCTCCCGCGGAAAGATACGCGCCCGCGCCGCATAGGCAAAATCCAGCATCTCGTCGGTATCGCGTACCCGGATCACGCCGTGATCCGCCAGCACCGCATCGGCTACCGCGTCATCGCCCGCGAGGGAAGCGGTATGCGAGGCCGCAGCCGACGCTCCGAGCTGACTGCGCCCCGATTTCAGCATGAAGACCGGCTTGCCCGCCGCGCGCGCGGCATCGAGCGCGGCCAGCAGGCGGGCAGGATCGTTGAAGCCTTCCTGATAGGCGCAGATGACATCGACCGCATCGCTGCCCGCCATCCAGCCTATCGCGTCGGCCACCGTCACATCCGCTTCGTTGCCCGTGGTGACGAGCACCGAAGCCCCGATCCCGCGTTCCCGCGCGAGAACGGAGAGATGCGCCCCGAATGCCCCCGACTGGCTTGCGATGCCGACCCGGCCCGGCAGCGGCAAGGCAAGCTCCAGCGAGGAGGAGAAGGTTCCGAAATATCCCGTCGCGAGGTTGTAAACGCCAAGCGTGTTCGGGCCGAGCACACGCATCCCATGACGGGCGGCGATGGCGAGCACCTCCTCCTGCGCGCGCCGCCCCACCTCTCCGGTTTCGGCAAACCCTGCGGAGAACAGCGTGACGGCCCGGCAGCCGCGCCGTCCGAGCGCCTCGACCACGCCGGGCGCATGTTGGGCGGCGACCGCGACGATCCCGGCCTCCGGCGCCTCGGGGAGGGAGGCGACATCGGGGTGGCAGACCAGCCCCTGCACCATGCTCCGCCCGGAATTCACCGGAAGCAGCCGCCCCTGATACCCCGCCTGAAGCATCGCAGCTATCGGCCGCCCGCCGATCCGCGTCGGATCGTCCGAAGCCCCAATGATCGCGACGGAGCGGGGCGACAACAATGCATCGAGCGCTGCAAAATCGTAATTCATCGCAAGATCGCGCATGGTCACACCACCGCTTCCGACCCAAGGAAGGCGGTCACCTGGCTGGAGAGCGTTCCGCCATTGCCGTGCAACAGGGCGATATCGGCGCGCTCTAGCTGCCGCTCGCCCGCCTCGCGCCGGATCTGCGCCACGCTCTCCGCGATCAGGAACATGCCGTACATGCCCGGATGCACGCAGGACAACCCGCCGCCATTGGTGTTCACCGCAAGCTCCCCGCCCGGGGCGATACGCCCATCCTGCACGAAGCGCCCGCCCTCCCCCTTGGGACAGAAGCCGAGGTCTTCCAGAAACAGGATCGTGTTGATGGTGAAGGCGTCATAGAGCATCAGCAGATCGACATCCGACCGATCCACCCCCGCCATCTCGAACGCCCGCGGCCCGCTGTCGGAGGCTGCGGTCACCGTCAGATCCGGCATGGACTGGATCGAGCGGTGCCAGCTCGCCCCCGCCGCTCCAAGGAAATAGACCGGCGGTTTCGGAAAATCCTTTGCCCGCTCGGCCCGGACGAGGATGCAGGCCGCCGCCCCGTCCGTCACGAGACAGCAGTCCCCCGTGCTGAGCGGATCGCTGACCATGCGCTTGGCCAGCACATCCTCCCGGCTGAGCGGACCCCGCGCGAACGCGTCCGGGTTCATGTTGGCCCAGCCCCGCGCCGCCACGGCAACATCGGCCAGCATCTCCCGCGTCGTTCCGAACTGGTGCATGTGCCGGCTCGTCGCGAGCGCATAGGCGGTGATCGGGTGGCGCGGGTGATACGGGACCTCGTGCCACTGGGGTTCGGACATCGACACCAGCCGCCCGCCCGCCGTGCGCTGATTGGAGCCGTAGCAGATCAGCGCCGCATCGCAGAGCCCCGCCTCCAGAGCGAGCGAGGCTTGCAGCAGGTGCATCTCGAAACTCGAACCGCCAACGTTGGTGCCGTCGAAATACTTCGGTTTCAGCCCGAGATATTCCGACACGCTCAGCGTGGGAAAGGCGTGACTGCTCGTCGCGGCAAAGACCGCATCGATATCGGAGAGGCGCATGCCCGCATCCGCCAGAGCGGCGTGGACGGATTGGCCGAGCAGCTCCATCGCCGAATAGCCCGGCGCCTCGCCCAGCCCGGCGGTGCCCATGCCGACGATGGCGGTCTTGCCGCGAAGGGAATGTGCCATGCGTTATTCCTCCAGCTCGAAGACCACGCGCGGAGGCTCGCCCGTCTCGATACGCGCCTTGACGCGGGCGCCGATGGGGGCGGTCTCAACCCCGGCGATGGTTGCCATCATCCGGGGGCCTTCCTCCAGATCGACGAGGGCGATGTTGGAGGCCCCCTCGCGGGTGCGGTTGACGGTGATGGCGTAAATGGTGCCCCGACCCGTAGCCTCCACCCATTCGAGATCATCCTCCCCGGCGGGGGAGAGTACCCGGGGGTAGAACACATGCTCCCCCGTCGCCCGTGCCCGCTGGATCATGAACTTTCCCCGAGCGAGAAAAGCCTCATAGATCGCCTGCGGGCCGTTGGCATCCACCCCCGGTCGCATAAGCTTGTTCATCGAAATCCCTCCATCCCGCCACCATGCTCGCGCAAGTAGTGCTTCCCCAACAAATGCATGTTTTTGCTATCAGTGATGCCGGGGAAGCATTGCCACGCGCGCTCATGGCGTGCCGGGGGTGTCCGCCGATATGCCCGCACGCCATTCGGAAGGACGGGAGGTGTGCCAATCGGCGAACGCTCTCGTCACGCCTTTCGGCGCGAGCATCTCCAGCGGCTCTCCCGAAAGACGTGCCGTGCGAGGATGCCCGCTCGATGCGGGGTCAGACGCGGCCGGCGTCCAGAGCTGTCAGGTGCCCGCGCACGGAAACGGCGGTTTCCAAACCCCGCAGATGGGCAAGCCAGGTATCGCTGTCGGCATTGAGGACGGGCCTTGCCAGCGCGCGGAACTTCGCAGCCATCGCCGTGTCATCGGGGAAGGTCTCGGGCTCACCGGAGGGATCGGGCACGCGCAGCTCATGGTGCTCGCCCCGGGCCTCTACCCGCAGGGTCGCGCCGAACGGGTGGCGCAGGCCTTCAAGGCTGCTGTCCTGCCACACATCGACGCGGGCGGCGATTGCCTCGGCCTCCGGCGTGCCGAGCAGATCGTAATCATCCCAGCCGAACCGCTGCCGGAGCAGGGCGACCGCCGCGGCGAAGGGCATGGAGAACTGACCCTCCACGATGCTCCGCGCCTGCCGCTTCGCCTCGATCGGCGCGCCCACGAGCGTGATGCCGTTGCGGTGCAACCCGACGGAGATCCCAGCGACCTCCTCCGCCTTCCAGCCGTGTTGTCTCTGCAGGGCGAGCAGCCCATCCACCGCGGCATGGGTATAGCGACAGGCGGGATAGGGCTTTACCCCGATGCGTAGCGTTTCCCAGATTTCGCCGAGTCCCGCAGTGGCCTTTTCGGGATGCGGATCATCCGTATAGCCGGCGAGCAGGCCCATGCGCCCCTCGATCGGTGCCTGCGAGCCGACGAAACCCTCCTGGGCCATGGTCGCCGCCATGAGCCCCTTCATCGCTGCCTCGCCCACCTGATACCGCTTGTTCCAGGCGCCGTTTTCAAGAAACTGCAATGAACCGGAAGCCTGGCTCGCCGCAATGCCGAAGGCGGCGGACATTCTTTCCGGGTCCAGACCGAAGATGTGACCCGCCGCCGCCGCCGCCCCGAAGACGCCAGCCGTCGCCGTAGGGTGAAAGCCGCGCGCATAATGCGCCGTTGGATCCAGCGCCATGCCCAGCCTGCAACACACCTCGAAACCGACAACAATCGCTTCCAGAAGCGCCTCGCCGGAAGCATCGGTGAGTTCCGCCGCCGCGAGGGCCGCCGGGACCACCGGCGCGCTCGGATGCAGCGAACTGTCTGAATGGGTGTCGTCGAAATCGAGGGAATGGCCAAACGTGCCGTTCAGCAACGCCGCTGCCGCCGCCCCGTAGCGACGGTTCAGGCCAAACACGGTGCAGGGCCCGCTTCCCGCCATGCCGAGCCGCTCGACCATGGCCAGAACGGCGGGACTGGACTCCGCCTCTCCCGCCGCGCGGAGGATCGAGCCGACAAGATCGGTGGTGAGCGCCAGCGCCCGCCGGGGAACCTCCGGCGGCATGTCCTTCCACGACGTCAGCGCGGCAAAGCGGGCCAGCGTCCCGGTGATGTCGCTCGCGGTTTCCCGTTCCATCTTCATTCCCCCCACCCTCTCCCAAAGGCTCCGCAAGGTCGTCCACCAAACAGGTCTGTGGCGCGACGCCCCACTGAAGTGCCCCTTCGGCCCTGGCTTCCGCAGGAGCGCAGGTAGGGCGCCACACCACGTGTTTCAGCCAGTCCGACTTGGCACCACCGGAAAATGAGCATTTTGACGCACAATGGAAAATGCCGATTTGTTACTACAGGTATTGCAGGATCACATGACCCCGGCTTTGCCACCGCCCCCGGCGCCTGACATGGTTCACCTATGCACCGCCCTCTAGCAGGCTGCTGAAAAAGGTTTTTTGGCCTGTGTTGGAACGGAAATCGTTCGCAATCTGACGAAATCCAGCCGGAAATCCATATATACTGCCGGGCGTTTCCGGGCCGATTTTCCGATTTCCGGCGCATAAGCATGACATTTCAGGACTTTTAGCAGCCTGCTAGTCGCCCCGGTGGATGGCCGGATACGCCGTTTTTGTCCAACGCACGGATCATGGGGAGCAGCACACGACAGCCTTGGATACACGTTGTGGTTGTGGGGCGGGCGTCAGTAGCAGGACAAAACCGGTTGTCCCGTGCCTTGGATCATACCCCATGTTTCCGATTCGGAAACTCGCCGTCGCGAGGAAATCGGAACCAAACGCAAGGAAAATGGCTGCTTGCTGCATTGAGCGGGGCGGAATAAGGTGCATTCATAACTGCCGTGCCCTCTATTTCGTGCAGGCGGATATGGCGCGATCCATTTTCCCGTTTCGCCATTCCAGTAATGCACGCTCGAATAAAGGTTGCACAAAGCCGACCGAATTCGCTCTCGCGCCTGATCCCGATTAAAGTCTCTATTGAGGTGCACTTTCGTGTCCGATATCTGGATTGTCTTTGCGATCATCGCTGCCGTGATCGTTCTTTTCGTCTGGGACAGGCTTCCGGTCATCATCGTCTGCATCGGTTGCGCGCTCGCTCTCTGGGCGACGGGCATCCTGACGATCGGGCAGAGTCTTGCGGGATTTGGCGACCCCGCCACAATCTTCGTTGCCTCGCTTTTCGTCGTCAGCGCGGGCATGGAGCGTTCGGGGGTTACGGCCTGGGTCGGGCAAATGCTGATCGACAAGTCCGGCAACAGCCGGGTGCGGTTGATCGTGTTCATGACCCTTTCCGTGGCGGTTCTCAGCGCGCTGATCAGTGTGAACGGGGCAGTCGCCGCACTTCTGCCGGTCGTCGTGGTGCTCGCCGTCCGGCTGGGACGCGCGCCGGGGCGACTGTTGATGCCCTTGGTTTTTGGCGCACATTCCGGCTCGATGCTGCTGCTGACAGGGACGCCCGTGAACGTGTTGATCTCCGAGGCGCTCGCCGATTTCGAAGGCCGGAGCTTCGGATATTTCGAATTCGCGCTCGTGGGGATTCCGCTGGTGCTGGGCGGCGTGCTGATTTCGGTGCTGCTGGGGGAAAGGCTCCTGCCCGCCCGGTCCAGCAAGACATTGCCCACCGATCTGAGCCGGCACGCCTCGACGCTGGTTGAGCAATACCGGCTGTCGTCCGAAGTGCAGACGCTGCGCATCCGGGAGGACTCTCCGCTCGTGGGAACGAGCCGTCGCGCTCTCGACCTGTCCGACCGGGAGGGGCTGGCGCTCGTTTCGGTTACCCCGGGAGGGGAAGGCACGTCCGGGCAGCGCGCACAACTCAACGCCGGGGATATCGTCGTCGTGCGGGGGGAAAGCGCGGCCGTGGGCGAATTCGCGCAGGAACTCGGGCTGGTCATGGTCGATGCCGTCAGCGCGGACGAGACGACAAACACCTTGTTCAACCGGAATTCGGCGCTGGCGGAAGTGGTCATCAAGCCGCGCTCTCCGCTGATCGGCGAACGCTTCTTTCCCGGAATGGTCACGCCGAGCGGCGACCTCATCGTGCTGGCGATCCAGCGGCAGGGGAAGGATCTCACCTCGGGAGACCAGCTGGCCTCCGGCGACACGCTGCTTCTTCAGGGAACGTGGGAGGCGATGGAAACCCGGCTGGAGCCCGCCGAGGTTCTGGTCGTCGATTCCCCCGAACTCGTCCGCCGTCAGGCCCTCCCCATGGGGCCGGGGGCGCAGACGACGCTGCTGATCCTGGCGGGAATGGTGATCCTTCTTGCGACCGGGCTGGTGCCGCCGGCTGTCGCCGGTCTTCTGGCCGCGGGCGCCTTCGTGCTCACCGGCATCCTCAGCGTCGATCAGGTCTATCGGTCGATCAGCTGGACGACGGTGATCCTCGTCGGCGCGATGATGCCGCTGTCGGTAGCAATCCAGCAGACCGGCGCGGCACAGTTGCTGGCCGAGAAGCTGGTGGCGGTGGTCGGGCAATCCGAGCCGCGTATGCTGCTGGCGGGGCTGTTCGTGCTGACAGCCATTCTCGGGCAGGTCATCTCCAACACGGCAACGGCGCTGATCATCATTCCCATCGCGGTCGTCACGGCAAAGCAGATGGGCATATCTCCTGAACCTGTCCTGATGTCGGTGGGCGTGGCGGCGGCGGCCTCCTTCCTGACGCCGGTCGCCACGCCCACCAACCTCATGGTCATGGAGCCTGGCAGCTACAAGTTTACCGATTACTGGAAGTTCGGACTGCCTTTCATGCTGTGGTTCTTTGTGGTGGCGGTGTTCTGGGTGCCCGTGATCTGGAGCTTTTGAAGAACGACGTGACAAGATGAGTGACATTTCGCTCCTTCTTCTGATCGTTCTTGCTACGATCGGCCTGTTCATCTTGAACAGGTTGCCTCTGGTCGTGGTCGCGATGGGCAGTGCGCTGTCGCTCTACCTCACGGGTATCCTGTCGCTCGACCACATCTTTGTCGGGTTCGGCGACCCGGTGGTGGTGTTCGTCGCCGCTCTTTTCATTGTCACCGCCGGGCTTGAGGCCACAGGCGTCACCGCCTGGATGGGCCAGCAGTTCGAGCGCCTGGTGGCAGGGAGCTCCAGACGGCTTCTGGTTATCGGGATGCTGGCCGTTGCCGCGCTTTGCCCGCTGATCAATTCCAGCGGGGCCATCGGCACCCTCATGCCGGTCGTCATGCTCATCGCCGTCCGACTGCGCGAGCAGCCGTCGCAATTCCTGCTGCCGATGGCGTTTTCCTCCGGCGCGGGATCGCATCTGGCACTGACCGGGGCGCCCAAGAATGTTCTGATCGCGAATTCGGCGCTCGACTATACCGGCCACGCGATAGGCTTCTTTGAATTTGCATGGGCCGGGGTGCCGCTTCTTGCCGGCACGATCGTGATCGTTCTGCTGCTGCGATCCCGGCTGGTTCCCGCCCGTATCGCGCCACGCCTGCCGCGCGATCTGAGACGCCATGCCGAAACGCTCGTGCAGCAGTACAGGCTCACCAGCGATACGTTCGTTCTTGGTCCGGTGCGAGGCTCCGCGCTTGCGGGAACGCGGGTGGAGGAGCTTCCGCTGGAAGGAGGGCTGCGGCTGATCTCCGTCATCGGACCGGCCGGGACGCCCCGGCGAAGGGAAGCACTGCGGGCCAGCGATCGTCTCGTGGTGCGCGGTTCGTCCGAGAAGGCCCATGATTTCGCCAGCCGGCAGGGGCTGAAAGTCGTTGCTCTTTCCGGGGCGGAGGCGGCGGGCGGGCTCATTGACCGCTCAACAGGCGTGGTGGAAGCGGTGATACCGCTGCGGTCTTCCCTGATCGGGCAGCCCATATTTCCCGGAATGGTCATCACGCCCGGGGATCTGGTGGTCATGGCGATTCAGCGGCACGGCGAAAACCTGATCGGGGAGGTGACGCTGCATGCGGGCGACCACCTGCTGATCCAGGGACCGTGGACCGCCCTGCGGCAATACGAGGCGCGGGAGGGTGTGCTGATCGTGGACCGGTCGGACTCCGTGCGGCGGCAGCTTGTGCCTTTGGGTGTCGGCGCGAATGCCATGCTGCTGATCGTGGCGGCCATGGTCATCGCCATCGCCTCCGGGGCTCTGGCCCCTTCGGTGGCGGCGGTACTGGCCGCTGGCGCTATCCTGCTTCTGAACCTGCTGAGCGTGGAGGACGCGTTCCGGGCGATCAACTGGACCACCGTCGTCCTGATTGCGGCGATGTTTCCGCTCTCCGCCGCTTTGGTGGAGACGGGGGCCGCGCAGCTTATCGCCCATCATGTCGTCGAGGTTGTCGGCGCCGCCTCCCCCCGGTTGCTTCTGGCCATGATCTTCATTCTGGCGGTAGTCATGGGGATCGTGGTGTCCAACACCGCCACGACAATGATCCTGCTGCCGGTCGCCGTGATGGCGGCCAATGCCTTCGGTGTGTCGCCGCTCCCCGCAATAATGGCGCTCAGCGTGGCGACCTCGGCATCGTTCCTGACGCCGGTGTCCACCACATCGAACACCATGGTCATGGGTCCGGCGGGGTACAGATTCAGTGACTACTGGCCGCTCGGTCTGCCATTGACCGTTTGGTATTTCGTTGTGGCAGTCTGGCTGGTGCCGCTTATCTGGCCCTTCTGATCGATTGCCGCTTTCCGCTGTTCTTCCATCGCGGGTGCACCACGCGCCTGAACATTGCAGATAAAGGGAAGGAGCTTCTCAAATGAGTGAACTGGATTCCGTTCTTGCCCATATCGACGCTGACATTGACAATGCGATCGCACGCCTGTTCGACACGCTGCGTCTGAAATCCATCTCCACCGACCCGGCCTATGACGCGGAGACACGGGCCTGTGCCGAGTGGCATGCCGCGGATCTCGCCTCCATCGGGTTCGAAGCGAGCGTGCGCGACACCGCCGGGCACCCGATGGTTGTCGGGCATGACCGGGGGGCCAGCGGCACCTCTGTGCTCTTTTACGGGCATTACGACGTGCAGCCCGTCGATCCGCTCGATCTCTGGGATCACGACCCGTTCGCGCCCTCCATCGAAACGCGTGCGGACGGATCGAAATTCATCGTCGGCCGCGGTGCTGCGGACGACAAGGGGCAGCTCATGACCTTTGTGGAAGCCTGCCGTGCGTGGAAGGCCGTCACGGGCAAGCTTCCGATCGCCGTCACCATCCTTCTGGAAGGGGAGGAGGAATCAGGAGGCGTGAACCTTCCGCCGTTCCTCGACGCCAATGCCGACGAATTGCGTGCGGATGTCGCGATGATCTGCGACACCAACATGTGGGACAAGGAGACCCCGGCGATCACCACCTCGCTTCGCGGCCTTTGTGGTGAGGAGATCATCATCCACGCCGCCGATCGTGACCTGCATTCGGGCTTCTACGGGTCGGCGGCCGCCAATCCGAACCATGTGCTGGCCCGTATTCTCGCCGATCTGCGTGATGAAAGCGGCCGCATCACGCTGCCTGGATTCTACGACGGAGTGCCTGAACTTCCCGAGGCTTTGCGGGAGAGCTGGGCAAAGCTGGACTTCTCCGAGAAAGATTTTCTCGGCGAAGTCGGGCTCTCGGTGCCCGCCGGAGAGAAGGGACGCTCCGTGCTGGAGATGGTCTGGTCCCGCCCGACGTGCGAGGTCAACGGGATGGGGGGCGGCTATCAGGGCGCGGGCTTCAAAACCGTGATCCCGGCGATGGCGTCCGCCAAGATCTCCTTCCGGCTGGTGTTCGATCAGGATCCGCACAAGGTGCGCGACGCATTCCGCGCCTTCGTCAACGCCCGCATTCCCGCCGATTGCCGTGTCGAGTTCATAGAGCATGGAGCGGGCCGCGCGGTGGCCTTCGATACCTCGGCGCCGGTGTTCCAGAGCACGCTGACCGCGCTCAGCGAGGAATGGGGAAAGGACGCGGCCTTTGTTGGCGGGGGCGGATCGATCCCGGTGACCACCATGATCAAGGAGCGGATGGGTATGGATGTGGTGATGGCCGGCTTTGGCCTGAGCGACGACCGGATCCACAGCCCCAATGAAAAGTATGAGCTGGTGAGCTTCCACAAGGGCATCCGTTCGTGGGCGCGCATTCTCGCGGCGCTTTAAAAGTCCCGGCGCCGCGGCCGGCACGCGGGACTTCAACCGCGTGCCGGCCGCTGTCGCAAGTCGCCCGGTTCGGGTAACATTGCACCTATGTTCGCCGTCCCGGAGGCCCGATCATCCGAAAGCTTGGACTTGTCCTGTCGTTCTGCGTCGCGCTGTGCAGTTGTGCGCCACGGGGGACGATCACGATATCGCCCGAAGCCGCCCGGACGGGCGAGGTCACGGAGGTGTTGGTCGCGACGAGCCGCAGGCCCACCGCCGATGGGACCGGCTTGTCAAGCGCGCGGTCCCAGACACTGCATTGGGGGGCGTTCGCGATCTCCGTCCCGCCGGAACGGCAAACCGGCACGATCACCTTTCCACGACACGGCAAGCCCGACCCGGAGACGGATTTCCTGACGGTTTCAGAACAACATTTTGCGGATGAGCCCGCGTTCCTCCGCGCCCTGAACGCACGCCTTGTCCAACGGCCTCCGGGGGCGCGCGAGGTGACGATCTTCGTTCACGGCTTCAACACCAATTTCGCCGAAGGACTGTATCGCCACGCCCAGATGACGCATGACTTCGCCACGCCGGGGGTGGCCCTGTCCTATGCCTGGCCATCGGCGGCGAGCATGCGCGGTTACGCCTACGACCGGGAAAGCGCGCTGTTCGCCCGCGATGGACTGGAAAAGGTGCTGACGCTGGTGGCGCGCAGCAAGGCGGATAACGTGATACTTGCCGGGCATTCGATGGGTGCGTTGCTGGTGATGGAAGCGGTGCGCCAGATCGCCATCCGGGGCTCCGATAGCGTTCTCGACAAACTGCGCGCGGTGGTGCTGCTCTCCCCCGATCTCGATATCGATGTGTTCCGAAGCCAGGTTTCGGCACTTCGGCCAAGAGAGATGCCGATCTACATAGCGGTTTCGGGTCGGGACCGGGCATTGTGGATATCGGGGCTGCTCCGCGGCAGAACGGAACGGTTGGGCGCGCTCCGCGACACCGGGCGGGTCGCCGATCTGCCGGGGGTCATCGTGATCGATCTCAGCGATGTGCGGGGAACGGGCGACCGGCTCAATCACTTTGCGGTCGCCACCTCTCCGGAGCTGATTGCGCTCATCGGCGGGATCGACCGGTTCGGCGCCACGATATTGCGGGACGATAATCGTCAGTCCAACGTCTTCGAAGCGACGGTCAATGTCGTGGCAGGTGTCAGCGAGGCGGTCCTTCTGCCCTTGGCGGGTCCGCAGTAGGCCCCTTCCCCACGGACCAGAGCACCGCGGCAAGAAGCGTCGCGCCAGCAGCGATGATCCCGAACCCGGCAAAGGCTGCCGGTAGCCCGGCCCGTGCGCCCAGCCAGCCCGCCACCGAATAGGCGACCAGCAGGCACGCGCTTGTCAACGATAGTTGCGCGGCGAACAGGGCCTGAAGATCCGCCGGCCGTGCGATACGTCGGATGAGATAGGCCGCCGGCGTCAGGGCAAGCGCACATCCCAGACCGATCAGGAACCAGAGGGTCAGCAGACCGGGAATGGACCACACCACCATACCCGCCAGCAGACCCGCTGACAGCAATACCGCCCCGCCGATCATGATCGACCGCTCCGGAAGGACGCGGAGCGCCGGTGTGATCACGATGGCCCCGCAAATGGACCCGAGTCCAAACACCGCAAAGGCTATGGCACTCGCGTAGCGGGTCATCTCGAACGTGCCCTGCACGATGACCACGGTATTGACCATCACCATGGCGCTCCCGCAGCCCACCGCGATGTCGAGCGCGATAAGCCCGCGCAGTTGGGGTGTCCGCAGAAACAGCCTCGGCCCGCGGAGGAATGCGGCGACCATCCGTTCGCTCCGCCTGCCTGTCGGCTCCGGCGTGCGCATCCGGCTGACGAGCCATGCCGACAGCAGGAGGGCAAGCGCGCTGATGACGAAAACGCCCGTCGATGCAAAGGCCAGGAGGAGGCCCGCGGCGAGAAGCGGGCTGAGCGAGGTTTCAAGCTCGCTTGCGATCAGTGAGCGGGCCAACGAGTTCGTGTAGTCATGTTGATTGGCCAGCAGATAGGGAACGATCGTCTGATAGACGAGCGTGAAGATGGCGGAGGCCAGCGAGAAGACGAAAACAAGCGCATATACCTGCCAGATCGCGGTGATGAACGGCAGCAGCACCAGACTGCCCGCGCGAAGGATATCCAATGTGATGAGCATCGGTTTGCGGGGCACATGCCGGATCAGCACGCTCACGAAGGGGGCGGCGATGATATAGGCCAGCATCTTGAGAGAAAGCGCCGTACCCATCACCGTGCCGGAATCGCCCCCCGCCAGATCATAGGCCAGCAGTGCCAGCGCAACCGTCGCCATGCCGGTGGCCAGCAGCGCCAGCACATAGGCCGCAAAAAGTCTGTAATAGCTGGCCTTGTCGGCCACCCCCGTCCAGGCAAGGGGCGCGTCTTCCTCAGGCATCCTGCGGTGGCGCGGCCGGTCCCGCGGGCTCCGCGATCCTGTCGGTGCCCCCGTTCTTGTCATCGCCGAAGAGCGTCACATACAGGACCGGCAGGACGATGAGCGTCAGAACGGTCGCGACCAGCAATCCCCCCATGATCGCGAATGCCATCGGGCCCCAGAAGAGGGTCGGCGCGATCGGCAACAGGCCGAGAACTGTCGAAAGCGCGGTGAGCAGCAGGGGTCGCAATCGGTTCATCGCCGATGAGACCGCCGCCTCGCGCACACCGGCCCCCGCCGCCCGTTCATCGTTGATCTGTGTGATCAGGATGACGGCATTCTTCGCGATCATGCCGAGTAGCGCCAGAATCCCCAGAATCGCCACAAAGCCCAGCGGGCGCGCAAAGAGCAACAGCGCCCCCACCACGCCGATCAACCCCAAGGGCAGAAGCAGCACGACAATACCCACCATGCGGAAGTTCTTGAGCTGCACCATCAGCAGCGTCAGCATGAGGAACGCCATCAGCGGAACCACGGCGAACACCGCTGCCTGACTTTCCGCCGATGTCTCGGCCGTTCCGCCCGTCTCGATCCGGTGACCGAAAGGGAGCGATGCATTCAGCGCCGCGATCTTGTCGGAAAGATCGGCGACGACCGTCTCCGGCAACAGTCCGGGCGCCACATCGGCGAGCACGGTCAGCGTCGGTTCGCGGTTGCGCCGCCAGATCAGCGGCTGTTCCTGCGTGAAGCTGAAGGTGGCGAAGGAACTGAGGGCAACGGTCCGCCCCCCCGGCACCGGCACTTGAAGCGTGCCAAGCCCATCCAGGGAAATCCGATCCTCCGCCTGTGCACGCGCGATGACGTTCACAAGGTAGATGTCGTCCCGCAGCTGAGTGACGGTCGAGCCGGAAATCGCTGTATTGAGCACGGCGGAGAGCTGTGAGCTGGTCAACCCAAGGCGCCGGGCCTGCTCCTGATTGATCTCGATGCGAAGCTGACGGGCGGGCTCGATCCAGTCGAAATGCACCCTCCGCGTGCCGGGGTGAGAGGCGATCACCTCTGCAAGCCGAAGAGCTTCGGTGCGAATTACCTCAATATCCGAACCGCTCAGCCTGTATTGCAACGGCCAGCCGATCGGCGGACCCATCTCCAGCGGGCTGACCCGCACCACCGCCTCAGGCATGTTCTCCACCAGAAACCTGTCAAGCGCATCCTGAAGCCGCAGGCGCGCGTCCAGGCTCTTGGCCATCACGACGATCTGGCTGTGGTGGTCGCTTGGCGGCCGGATGGCGAGCGGGAGATAGAAGCGTATGACGTTCCGGCCGATATAGCTGGTCCAGAAATCCACGTCCTCACTGGCGGCAAGGTATCGCTCCACCCGGGAGATGGCCTCCTCGCTGGCGAAGATCGAACTGGATCGGGGCAACTGAAAGTCGACGATCAGTTCGTTGCGGTCAGATGGCGGGAAGAACTGCCGGTTGAGTTGCTGCATGCCCAGAACGGCCACCGCAAAGGCAACGGCCGTAATGGCAATCGTGATCCAACGGCCGCTGATCGCGATATTGAGGAACTTGCCGAAGGCGCGCAGGAACCGGCCCGGCTCCTGACTGACCGCTGCGGAAGGCGGCTTGAGCAGCACACCCGCAATGATCGGCGTGAACACGACAGCAACCAGCCATGAGGCGATCAACGTGATCGCCACCACCTGAAACAGGGAGATCGTGTATTCGCCGGCCTGGCTCTGGGCAAAGCCGATCGGAACGAAGCCGGCAATCGTGATCAGCGTTCCGGTCAGCATCGGTGCGGCAAGACGACGGTAGGCATAGGTCGCCCCCTCCGCCACCGTATCGCCCGCGGCAAGCCTGCGCAGAACCGCGTCCGTCGTCGTCATCGCGTCATCGACCAGCAGGGCCAGCGAGATGATCAGCGCGCCAAGCGACACCCGTTGCAGGTCGATGCCCATGACATCCATGACGAGGAACGCGGCCGCGAGCGTCACGGGGATCGCCACGGCCACGACGGCTCCGGCCCGCACACCGAGCGTGACAAAGCTGATGACCAGAATGATGGCAATCGCCTGATAGAGCGAGGTGATGAAGTCCCCGATCGCCGTCGTCACGACGCGGGGCTGATCGGAAACCAGATGCGGCTCTATCCCGATCGGCAGGTCGGCGACGATACCCTTCATGGCGTGGTCGATCTCTGCCCCGAGCTCAAGGATATCGCCGCCTTCCCGCATGGAAATGCCAAGGCCGATAGCCCGCTTGCCGTTCACATGCAGAAGCGGTTGCGGCGGGTCCACGAAGCCGCGCCGGACGGTTGCGATATCGCCGAGCCTGATCGCGCGCCCGTCGGCGAGCAGCGATACGTCGAGGATATCGTTCTCCGATTCAAAGGCCCCGCTGACCCGCAGGATCAGGTTTTCCTTGCCCGAGTTGATGGTGCCCGAGGGTCGCACGACGTTCTGTGCGGCGATAGCGGCGAGGATCTGACCGTAGTCCAGACCCATGGCAGCAACCCGGTCGGGCTGAAATTCGATGAAGACGGCCTCATCCTGCACACCAATGAATTCGACCTTGCCGATCCCGTGCACCTCGCCCATCAGGCGTGTCCGTACGAAATCGACATAGTCGCGCAGTTCGCGCTCGCTGAATCCATCCGCGGTGAAGCCGTAGACGATGCCGAAGACATCGCCGAAATCGTCGTTGAAGAACGGCCCCAATACCCCCTGCGGCAGCGTGTGGCGTATGTCGCCGATGCCGTTGCGCACCTCCTGCCAGACCGCGCCCACGCGCTCCGGCGGGAAGGCGCCCTCAAGATCGACATAAATGGTCACGATCCCCGGCCGGGTGATCGAACGGACAGCGTCCAGGCCTGTCGTTTCCTCCAGCTTGCGTTCGAGCCGGTCGGTAAGCTGGCGCTGGGTCTCCTCAATCGTGGCACCCGGCCAGACGGCAGTGACCAGCATCGTCTTGATCGTGAAGGAAGGGTCTTCGTCACGACCGAGGTTGATGAAGGCGAACGCGCCCGCGATGACGGCGACCAGCATGAAATAGATGGTCAGGGACCGGCTGCGGATCGCCCATTCCGACAGGTTGGGACCGATCATGATCCCTCCCCGAGGAGGCGGACCTTCTGGCCCGGACGCAGCGCCTGCACCCCGGCTGTGACGACCCGGTCGCCGAGCTGCACGCCGTTGGAGATGCCGACAGAAGACGGCGTGAACCGTGTCACCTCGACAGGCCGAAGCGAGACCGTGCCGGTGTTCATATCTACGATCCAGACCGCCGGCGCACCATCCGCGGAGGTCAGGGCCGAGGCGGGCAGTTCGATCCCTCCGTAACCGCCAAAATGCACGCGCCCGTTGACGGTGGAGCCCAGCCGGAGCTCCTCCGGCGGGTCGATCAGACCGACGCGGACGCGAATGGTGCCGGTCGCAGGATCCACACGCGGTGCGATCTCCCGCACGCGTCCGGTGGCACTGACACCCGGATTGAGGCTTAGCCTTATCGAGACTTCCGGGTCAGGCGGGCTGGCCGTCACAATCGCCGCGGGCACGTCGAAGACGGCATCCTTCCCCCCGTCCCGCGCAACCTGAACGATGCGCCGCCCGGGGGTGACGACTTCGCCCGCCTCCGCACCCACTGCCGTGACGACGCCTCCGGCATCGGCTTCGAGCACTGTGTCGTCCAATCGCCGGCGCGCTATTCCCACCTGTGCATCGGCGGCGTCGAAGGCGCTCTGGGCCGAGGTCATGACCTGTTCGGCCCGCTCGAGCCCCGCCCGCGCCAGAAACGCGCGCTCATAAAGCTGGCGCTGACGCTGGTAATTCGACCGCGCCTCGGAAAACTGGGCGCCTGCTGCGATCTGCGCGGCCTCGGCGCTGCGCAGGGCGTTTTCCTCATCCGCCGGATCGAGCCGTGCGAGGACCTGCCCCGGCGCGACCGTATCGCCGACATTCACCAGCCGCTCGACAAGCCGCCCGCCGATACGGAACGCCAGTTCGACCTGGATCTGGCTTTCCACCGTGCCGGACAGGGTGACCGTCTCTCCCGAGGCGCTTTCGGCCACGACGATGCTCCGCACGGGACGCAACTCGGGCGCAGCCGTCTTATCCTCCTCCCGACAGGCGGTGAGGGTCGTGATCATCAGAACAGCAAAAACCATGCCACATGTCGCCGGTCTTACTGTGAACATGCTGAAATCCCTTCAGTATCTCGGGGCAGCCGCGCTGTATATTCGGGTGACGGGAACCGTCGCTGGATCAGTTCGGCCCCAACGGGACGCCGAGCAGGTACCAGGCGACGAGCATCAGGGTCCAAAGCACCAGAAGCACCACCGTATAGGGCAGCATGAGAGCCACGATCGTTCCGATCCCGGCGTCCTTCTCATACTTCTGGGCGAACCCCACCATGACAGCCAGATACACGTTCAGCGGCGTGATGACGTTCATCGGGCTGTCGCCCACGCGATAGGCCGCCAGCACCAGGTTGGGCTCACCCCCGAGACGCATGAACAGCGGAATGAAAACGGGCGCCAGAATGGCCCATTTCGCCAGCGCGCCTGTCAGGATGATGTCGATGAGCGCCACCAATAAGATGAAGAGAAAGATGTAGCTGGTCGCTCCCAGCGGCGCGGCCTGCAGGATATCGGCGAGGTTGACCGCCAGAACCGTCGCAAGGTTGGTATAGTTGAAGAAGGCGATGAAGTTGGCGATGACAAACAGCAGAAAGATCATGCCGGACAGTCCGCCCCAGGTCTTCACGATAAGGCCGATCGCGGCAGTCATGTTTTCGATCGTGCCCGCCGCGCGGCCATAGGCATAGCCAACGAACAGAAATACCGTGCTGATCAGAATGATGAGCGCGCTCATGAAGGGCGAACCCGACATGATCCCGCCCGTGTCCTGATTGCGCAATATGCCCCATGGGATCGGCGGCACCGTGAGCGCGGCGATGATGAGCACGACGATGAGCAGGGTACGGCCCGCTGCCTTCAGCCCGCGCTGTTCCGCGTCCGTCAGCCCGTCATGCACCTCCACGGGTACACCACCGGTATAGGGGCCAAGGCGGGGCTCCACGTATTTCTCGGTTATGATCGTGCAGATGATCGCCATGACGATGGAGGAAACGATCATGAAATAGAGGTTGCCGACGGGGGTGATCTGCGCCGCGGGATTGACCGAACGCACCGCATCATTGGTGACTTCCACCAGAAGCGCATCCGTGGGCGTCACGAAGACGTTGACCAGAAACACTGCGGCAACACCGCTGAAACCCGCAGCGAGGCCCGCCAGAGGATGCCTGCCAAGGCTATGAAAGGCAGCGGCCGCCAGCGGCACGAGCACGAGGTATCCCGCATCCGCCGCAATCGAGGACAGGACGCCGACCGAGACGATCATGAAGGTGAAGATCCCCCGCGGCGCGATCGCCACGAGCTTGCGCACCAGCGTCGCGATCAGCCCGGATTCCTCCGCCAGCCCGACACCGATCATCGCCACGAGGATCACCCCCACGCCGGTGAAGGCCAGGAAATTGGCCACCGGACTGGTCAGCATGAACCGTATTCCATCCGGCGACAGAAGGCTGCGGACGCTGCTTTCCCGCTCAACGATATCGCCGAGTGCCACGTCGTAGCCTTCATAGACCACCGACGTGCCCATCAGGCCGAAAATCGTCGACAGGACGATGATGATGCCGATCAGGATCAGGAATATGATTGCCGGGTGGGGCACGGCATTGCCGACCCTCTCGACGGTTCCCAGAAATCCAGACAGTGTGCCTTCGTTATCGGGACCAGAGGGTTTGCTTCCAGCCAAGTCGTTGCCCCCGAAATATATCAGTTGAGATAGCCAAAAAGACACCTGCCACGGGGGCTATCACGACCGAATGGTGTAATTCACTTTAGATGGAGCGCCTACTCATCAGCCGCTGTTCATTGTCTGGCAGAAAAAGCAGACGCCTAGTTTAAATTCGGAAGGGCGAGGAATCTTCCCCCTTCTTGCAAGGAGAATGCTCGCAAATTCCATAAATTGTCCAGCGATAAAGCGTTGGCGGTAAACCAGGCGTGCGATTAAAATAATACTTGCGGCGTCCGCAACATACCGACTGCAAACGGCATCGGCTTTGGCGATACTATGCCTAACACCATAAAAAATTTCACTCTGCAAAGATGTTCGAAAAAATTAGCGGCTTTTCCTGAATATCCTTATGGGCTGGCTTTGTTCAGGGTTTAGGCCCCTTTCGACCCTTCGCGATACTTTGGCGCGAACAGATGGTGGAGACTGCTGCCGGGGAGATGATCGCCAGAGCTATCGCAAACCTGCCGTCGATGCAGGCTGGAAGCCGGCTCCGGGGCGGCCATCGGAGTATCCGACGGAGTGTCCTCCCGCACACGACACGGGCGGTCGGAGGGGGCGGACGGCCGGATAGCACCGCAACCCTCTCCCGAAATCATCAGCGCGCGCAAGCGGACATCCTTTTCAGTTCAGCCGCCTCGACGCCGGGCGTTCTTGTCAGGCGAACTTCCCCGCAGCCCGAGCGCCCTTGCCGAAGCCCGCGTTGCTCGGGCCTTGGTCGCATCAAGGCGCTGCATCGACTATGCCGGAGATCCTCCCGATGTGACTCCCCCAAACCATTCCCCGCATGATTGCCGGGAAGGCAAGCGATAATGGCGGTCGGAGAAGCGCGCATCACAAGGCATCATCGCCATCGGCTGATCTGTTGCTCATGTGCCGTCCTTACCGCAGCCTTCGTCATGGCGAGAACAAGGGCCGCCCGGTATGCGCCCGGCGTGCGGGCATCAGCCATCATGTCATCCGCGTCCGGCAAGAGGGACTCCACGGCTGCAACCGAAAAATCATCATTCAGGCGCGCCTCGGCCTCCGACCAGCGATACACACCGTCCTGCCCTGCCCCCGTCACCGCGACAACCGCCGTTCCATCCTGACGCACCGCCACGGCGACACCGGTGCTTGCATAGCGGGAGGCGGGGTTGCGGATGCTGGCATAGCCGAAGCGCCTCGGCTGGGGCACCTTGATGCAGGTGATGATTTCGCCAAAATCGAGCGCCGTAGCGAAAAGCCCGGCAAAGAACTCCTCCACCGGCAACTCGCTTCTGTCCGTCACGATCACCGCACCGCAGGCGAGCAGGGCGGCCGGATAATCTGCAGAGGGATCGTTGTTGGCAAGGGAACCCCCAATCGTTCCCCGGTTGCGGATATGGGGATCGCCGATCTGGCGGGCCACCCGCGCAAAAGCAGGAAACCGGCGCAGGATCGCGGGATCACCCGCCACGGCCGCATGCGTGGCCATCGCGCCGATCTGAAAACCGTCCGCGATTTCATGGATGTCGGAAAGCCCCGCAATCCCCGACAGGTCGATCAATGCGGAGGGCTGGTTCAGTCCTTGTTTCATGGTGGGCAGAAGTGTTTGCCCCCCTGCCAGAACCATTGCCCCGTCGTCACCGGAAAGGAGTGCCAGCGCTTCGGCAAGATCGCGCGGACGGTGATAGGCGAAGTCGTGCATCACGCCTCTCCCCGGTGCATCATTTCTGCGCCTTTCTCGATGGCGGCGAGAATATTCTGATATCCCGTGCAGCGGCAAAGATTGCCATGCAGCAACTCACGCAACTCCTCCCGATCCGGCACCCCTCCTCCCGGGCGGACGAGCGACAGGGCCGTCATGATCATGCCGGGCGTACAGTAGCCGCATTGCAGGCCGTGGGTGTCCGCAAACGCCTGCTGCATCGGATGGAGCCCCTCGGGCGGGGTGATACCTTCGATCGTGGTGACTTCGGCCCCGTCACAGGCCGCGGCGAGCACGGTGCAGGACTTGACGCTGCGCCCGTTGAGGTGGACCGTACAGGCCCCGCATTGGCTGGTGTCGCATCCGACATGTGTGCCGGTGAGACGGAGATCCTCCCGCAGCAACTCGACGAGAAGCCGCCGTCCCGGCACGGTCCGCGTGATCTCCCGCCCGTTCACCTTCATCGTCACTTCGATCATCCCGCGGCCCTCTTTCCCATTTCCTCTCCGGTTTCCCACATCCGTCGGAAATTCGTATATTGGATTTCGCGCAGTTGTGCGATAAACATTCTGACGTAAGTTCGAGGGGCTGCCAATGAGTCTTCCGCCATTTACCGATGATTTTTCGGAGACGCCCCTGTGGTGGACGCTTGCCGGTGGAATGGCGCGGGGTGCTCCCGCTCCCTTGCCGACGCGCGCCGATGTGGTGATCGTGGGGGCGGGTCTGACGGGTGCGGCGGCGGCACAGACACTGGCGGCGGCAGGGCGGGATGTGTTGCTGCTGGACGCGGGCGTTCCGGGCGGGGGGGCCAGTTCGCGAAACGGGGCGATGCTTGGGCGGTATTTCAAGCACAGCTTCGGCCAGATGATGGAGGAGCGCGGCCTCGATACGGCAAAGGCCTGGTTCGGAGAGTTGGGTCAGGTCTATGATGATGCCTTTTCCCGCATCGCCACGCTGAACCGCCCAACCGGCTTTCGCAACTGCGGCCGGGTGGTGGGCGCAGTCACTCCGGGCCATCGCGACAAGCTGTTCCGCGAATGGGAGCTTCGAGCCCGACACGTGGGCGAGGCTGTCGATTTCCTGACGGCGGGCGACGCCGAACTGGTATCCGACCGATACGTCGGAGGTGTGCACATCCGCGCCAACGCGGCAGTGAACCCGGCGCTCTACACTCGAGCGATGCTCGATGAGGCCATGGCGCAGGGCGCGCGCGTTCTCGGCGATACCCCCGTGACGGCAATTCAGAAAGAACCGCGGGGCTTCGCGGTTCACACAACGCGCGGGCAGGTCATTGCGCGAGACGTCCTGGTGGCGACCAACGGCTACACGCCGAAAGGCCAGCGCTGGCACCACAGGCGGCTTATCCCTATCGTCGCTTTCATGATCGGCACGGAACCGCTTCCCGAAGCGACCGTGGCGCGTCTGCGGGCGGGGCGGCGCACCTATCACGACAACCGCAAGAATTCGACCTACTACCAGATCACCCCGGATAATCGGCTGGCGCTTGGCGGACGGACGGGGTTGTTGCACCCCTCACTTCGCCATATGGCCCTGCGCCTCCGGGAGGAGATGGCCTATTTCTTCCCGGAGCTGCGGGATGTTCGGATTTCCCACGCCTGGCGGGGCAAATGCGCGGCGACGGAGGATCTTTTTCCCCATGTCGGTCAGCATGAGGGCATACATTTCGCAATGGGCTACTGCTTCTCCGGCCTCGCGATGGCGCCCTATCTCGGCAACAAGGCGGCCATGGCGATCCTTGGCCGCACGGAGGAGGCGCGGAGCCTGTTCCGCCTTGATGCTCCGCGTGCCGTGGCGTGGCCGGCGCGGCAGGAATGGCTGATCCCGGTCGCGATGCAGTATTTCCGCTGGCGGGAACCCTTGCCCCGCTGACCCGGGAAAAGTTGATCGCCGGCATAGCCGATCCTCAGAACAGGAGACCATCCGTGTCCCAAGAGCGCGCAGCCTCACGCTTCCGCGCCCGCCTTCGCGCGGGTGCTTTCATGGCAGGCACCTTCATCAAAACCCCCGCCTCCGAGATTGTGGAGATCATGGCGCGGGCCGGGGTGGATTTCATCTGTCTGGATGCAGAGCATTCGGCCTTGGGCCGGCGTGAGCTGGACTGGTGCCTTGCCCTGGCGCGGGCTCTCGACCTGCCAACGCTGGTCAGGCTTTCCCATGCCAGCCCGGAAGCCGCGCTTCAGGCATTGGACGGCGGAGCCTCCGGGCTGCTCGTTCCCCACGTCCGCTCACCCGCGCTGGCTGCCGATGTGGCCCGCTGGGCAAGGTTCGGCGCAGGTGGACGCGGTTATGCCGGTTCCACCCGGCATGGAGATTTCACGGCGCGACCCATGGCCGACTTCCTTGCTGCAGCAGGCGAGGAAGTCAGTGTCATCGCCCAGATCGAAGACCCGGAAGCTCTGGATCAGGTGGAAGCCATCGCGGCGACCCCTGGCATCGACGGCGTATTCTTTGGCGCGGCAGACCTTGGCGTCGGACTGGGGCTCGGACGCTCCGGTGGCGCGGAAATCGACCGGGCATTCAGCCGCGTCGCCTCCGCAGCGCAGGCATCCGGCCGGGCGTTTGGCGCCTATGGCGCGACGCCCTCCGCCCTTGCCGGATTGCGGGCCCGGGGCGTCTCCCTGGCACTCATCGGTTCCGATCAGGGCATGGTGCTGGCAGGCGCGCGGACTCTGGCCGAAGCTGGCTCCCTTCAAAACGAAAGGATCACACAATGACCATTCAGACCATGCCGCGCCTGCCCGGTTTCGTGGAATTCCCGACGGATGCGGCTCCCTCCGGTTGGCGGCTGACGCGGGCGCGGGGCAAGCGCTTCATCGTGGACTATGCCGTGGCGGGAGCAGAGCCTCTCCGCCAGCAAGCCGCCATAGAAGCGGTCGCGATCTTTCCCGATGCTTCCGGATGCGTGACACAGGAAGATCGGACGGTCGAAGCCCCTGCCCGCTCTCTCTGCCTGCTCGGGGAGGGTGATTTTTCCATCGTGGCCGCACCCGGAACGGCGATCGCCATCATCAAGCCGATCAGCGGCGGCGCCCCTGCCGATGCGATAAACGACGCCGATTATGCTGCAGCCGAAGACGGGATACTGCCACTCGCGCCCCCGGGCCATCCGGTGCAGTCCGGGCCTCGGGTCATCCACGCGGATGATATCCACGCGCCCACCGACAAGCCGCGGCTGAAGATCCTGCGCAGCCGATGCCTCAGCTTCAACTGGGTCGAATACACGGGATTGCGTGACCGAACGAAGCTTTCGCCCCACGCGCATGAGGATTTTGAGCAGGGGTCCTTGGCGCTGGCGGGCAGTTTCCTGCACCATCTGCGCACGCCGTGGGGGCCCGACGCGACCGTCTGGCGCGAAGATCTGCATCTCGAGGCTCCGTCCCCCAGCCTTTGCGTGATCCCTCCGAAAGTCATTCACACGACCGAAGGTCTGGGGTCCGGTCGTCATCTCCTGATCGACATCTTCGCGCCGCCGCGCGCGGACTTTCTCGCCAGGGGCTGGGTCTCCAATGCGGCAGATTATCTCTGACACCATTCCGCACTGATCGCCGCAAACGGGAGATTTTTTGCCTTTAATGTTTTTCGCACACTTGTGCGATTATTATTTCGGGCGTAGAAATGTCGAGACAGGGACCCGACCCATCGGTTCCCGGCGCACCAGCAGCAACCAGCCGCCGCTCCCTGAGCGCTATGGCGGCCCCAGGACGGGACGATGCGATGCCTTATTCACTTGGGATCGATATTGGCGGAACCTTCACGGACCTCGTGCTTTTCGAGCCGCAGAAGGGGGTTCAGCACAACCTCAAGGTCCTCACCACACCGGACCGCCCCTCCGAGGCGGTGATCCGGGGCGCAGAGCGCATCATCCGGCGCGAAGGCGTCGATCCGGCAGAGGTCAATCGCGTCGTCCACGCCACGACCCTGTTCACCAACGCCCTGATCGAGCGAAAGGGCGCCGTGACGGCGCTGCTGACGACCGAAGGTTTCCGCGATGTTCTGGAGATCGGCCGCGAGCGGAAATTCGAACTTTACGATATCTTCATCGAGATGCCGCGGTCCCTCGTCCCCCGCACCCTGCGTGCCGAGGTGAGGGAACGCATGACCCCGCGCGGCGAGGTGGAAACGCCCCTCGACATGGAGAGCCTGAAGGCGGCGGTGGAAAGCCTTGTCACGCAAGGGGCCACGTCGATCGCGATTTCCTTCCTTCACTCCTATGCGAACCCGGCGCATGAGGACGCGGCGGCAGAATTCATCCGCACTGCCTATCCGGGCGTCTCCGTCACCACCTCCTTCGAGGTCGCACCCGAGATCCGCGAATACGAGCGGACCTCCACCGCCGTCGCCAATGCCTATGTCAAGCCGCTTGCAGCGGCCTATCTGACCGAACTCGAAACCCGGCTGAAGCAGATCGGCGTCACCGCGCCCCTGTTCCTCATGGTTTCGAGCGGAGGGCTGACCAATATCGACGAAGCCCGGCGCAACCCGATCCAGCTCCTTGAATCCGGCCCCGCTGCCGGCGCGCTGTCGGCGGCGTTCTTTGGGGAGCGGTCGGACGTATCGCATGTGCTGGCCTTCGACATGGGCGGCACGACAGCGAAACTGTCCGTGGTCGATGAAGGAGAACCGCTGATCTCCTACAAGTTCGAGGCTGCCCGGACCCGGCGCTTCAAGGAAGGCTCCGGCCTGCCCATCAAGATCTCCACCATCGAACTGATCGAGATCGGTGCGGGCGGTGGCTCCATCGCCCATATCGACAAGATGGGTCTCATGAAGGTCGGCCCGGAAAGCGCGAGTTCCAAACCCGGTCCGGCCTGCTACGGCCTGGGCGGCGAGCTTCCCACGGTGACCGATGCGAACCTCACGCTCGGCTATCTGAACCCCGACTTCTTTGCCGGTGGCACGATGAGTGTTGACCCGGAAGCGGCCGCCTCGGCGCTCGGATCGCTCTCCGGTGCCACGGGGCTTTCCGTTCCCGAACTGGCTTGGGGCGTGCATGACATCGTGAACGAGAACATGGCCAGCGCCGCACGTGTGCACATCGCCGAACGCGGCAAGGACACGCGGCGCTATGCGCTCGTCACTACGGGCGGCGGCGGTCCGCTGCACGGCTATCAGGTGGCGCGGAAGCTGGGCCTCGGCCGGTTGGTCTGCCCACCGGGCGCGGGCGTGGCCTCGGCGCTTGGCCTGTTGATCGCCCCCGCGCGGGTGGATCGGGTGGCGACTGTCGCCCGGCCCGTGGCCGAGGTGGACTGGTCCGCCCTCGAGATGACCTTCGAGCGGCTGGAAGCAGAAAGCCGCGCGGTTGTCACGGAGACCGTACCGCAGGCGGAAGCGATCAGCGTGCGCCGGCTGGCAGACATGCGCTACATCGGTCAGGGCTTCGAGCTGGTCGTGGAACTGCCGGAAGGCCCCTACTCCGCCGCCTCGATGGAGCCGGTGCTGGCCGCCTTCCGCGCGGCTTACAGGGAGGTGTTCACCCTGAACCCGCCCACCGACCGGATCGAGATCGTCAACGTCCGCATCACCGTCTCCGCCGAAACCGGCTCGGCGCGGATGGCACGTCAGACCGATGGCGCCGATCCGGAAACAGCCGTGAAACAGCGCCGCCAGATCTATTTCCCCGAACTTCGCGACTTCACGGAAACCCCGGTCTATGACCGGATCATGCTGCCGGGCGGTATCGACATTCATGGCCCGGCGGTGATCGAGGAGCCGGAATCCACTCTCGTGGTGGGCCCCGAGGGCAGCTTCCGGGTGGAGCCCAACGGCAACATCGTCGTCACCATCGCCAACTGACGCTCAGGGACAGGAACAGCAAGATGCTCATGCAAACCCCTCGGTTCGACGCCGTCACACTCGAAGTGATCTGGACCCGCCTGGTCTCCGTGGTCGATGAGGCAGCGGCAGCGCTGGTGCGCAGCTCCTTCTCCACGCTTGTGCGGGAATCCTACGATTTCTCCTGCATCATCACCGATCCGAAGGGCCGGTGTCTGGGACAGGCAACCGACTCCATCCCCTCCTTCATCGGCACGCTGCCGAAGACGGTGCGGCATTTCCTCGACCATTTCCCGGCGGAGACGCTGAACCCGGGCGACGTGCTCATCACCAACGACCCGTGGATGGGCACCGGCCACCTGCCGGACCTGACCGTGGTGAAGCCGATCTTCCTGAACGGCAAGCTGACGGGCTTTGCCGCCTCCACCACGCATTCGCCCGACATGGGCGGCCGCACAGGCACCTCCGACATCCGCGACGTGTTCGAGGAAGGTTTTCAGGTGCCGATGCTGAAGCTGATCGACGCAGGGAAGGTCGACCAGACCTTCATCGCGCTGCTGCGCAAGAACGTCCGCGTTCCCGATCAGGTGGTGGGCGATCTCTGGGCGCAGGTCTCTGCGCTGGAGTTGATGGAAAAGCGGCTCTTTGCCCTCATGGACGACTACCAGCTCACCGAACTCGTGAGTCTCGCCGACGAGATTCTTGATCGGTCGGAGGCCGCCATGCGGGACGCCATCCGCAGGTTCCCGGACGGTGAATACGACTACGAACTGAACACCGACGGTGTGGTGGAGCCGCTGACCATCCGGATCAAGGTCAAGGTGCAGGGCGACAGCGTGCTGGTGGATTACGACGGCACCTCCCCCCAGGTGGACCGGGCGGTGAACGTCGCGCTCTGCTACACCTATGCCCAGACGGTCTACGGGCTGAAATGCATCCTGGCGCCCGACATGCCCAACAACGATGGTGCGCTGCGCCCGATCGAAGTGGTGGCGCCGGAGGGATCGATCCTGAACCATCGCTACCCCGCCTCCGGCCAGACGCGAACGCTGACCGGGCATTTCCTGCCGTTCGCCGTGTTCGGCGCGTTGGCGAAGGCCGATCCCACCCGCGTCGCCGCCGGCCCCGGTTCGCCGCTTTGGAGCCTTCAGGCCACCGGCGTCACGCCCACGGGCGAAACTTATGTGAACAAGTTCTTCTTCAACGGTGGCACAGGCGGCACGGATCAGCGCGACGGCTACAACGCGCTGAGCTGGCCCTCCAACATCTCCTGCGTGCCGGTGGAAATGATGGAGCAGCAGTCGAACTTCCGCGTGCAGCACAAGCGCTTCCGCATCGGCTCCGGTGGCGCAGGGCGGCATCGCGGCGGGCTGGGGCAGGAGACACTGCTGGAATACCGCTCCGACCTGCCGGTGGTCGTCGGTTTCCATGCCGAGCGGACCGTGGTACCCCCGCCAGGAATCGCGGGCGGCGACCATGGGCAGCCGGGGGTTCTGGAGATCAACGACCGGGCGCTGACGCCGAACGAGCAAAAGGTGCAGCATGTCATCCGCAAGGGCGACCGCATCCATATGCGGACGCCGGGTGGCGCCGGTTTCGGGACGGCGGCGGAACGCGATCCGGCGGCGGTCGAAGCTGACCGTGCCGCTGACTACATCTGAGCGGAGGACGCGATGAAACTCACCGGCGAACAACTGATCCCCGCCTCCGTGGAAACGGTGTGGCAGATGATCAACGACCCCGAAGTGCTGAAGGCCTGCATTCCCGGCTGTGAAAGTCTCGAGCGCGGCGAGGATGACCGGCTGACGGCGACGGTCGCGCTCAAGGTCGGACCGGTCAAGGCGCGGTTCGCCGGTGACGTCACGCTGAGCGAGATCGACCCGCCGAACGGCTATCGCATCTTCGGCAAGGGATCGGGCGGCGTGGCGGGCTTTGCCGAAGGGGGCGCGGTCATAGCTTTGGCTCCCGTGGAGGGGGGTACGCTGCTCACCTACGATGCGGAAGCGAAGATCGGCGGCAAGCTTGCGCAGCTCGGCACCCGGCTGATCGACTCGACCGCCAAGAAACTCACGCTCCAGTTCTTCGATGCCCTGAACCAGAGGATCACCGAGACCGTCTGACTGAGTTACGGACACACCTGAGCACCACCCTATCCTCGCCGATGGGAGGGTGCCTGCGGGGAGGAAAGCTGGTTGCCTGTCTCCCGAAACGGGTGGCGATGCGGCGCGACCTGCTTGAGTTTGCAGAAAACTCTCTCGATCAGGTTGCCGCGGCAGAGGTCGGACAGGACTGTGCGGTGCGGGTGGCTGCGCCGCTGGAACACGGGCCTGTCCCCTTGCCGCCACCCATGCGAACAAGGCACGGCTGTCCGAGCCGCGATCGGCAATCACGGATGCCGGCGGTGCGTTCGGCAACACCGGGGCCACCGTCCCGCCGGAGGCGTTACCAGGTGCGATACGGTCCCGCGTGACAGGCAGGCGGACGGGACGGGCCATTCTGATCGACAATGGCGTGGATCCTGCAACTTGGTCCGCCGTGAGAATGGCCAAGGACAGGATCCTCGGCCCTTTTCCCACCGGCGACGAGCTGATGGCGCGGACTCTGGACGAGCCGATCAACGCGACCGGCTGCGGCGCGCGCTGCGCCGGCTCCTCAAACACTTTCAGCCAGATACCGCACCTGCTGCGGGGGTTGAGGCGACCATAAACGGTGTCAGCGGTCGGGAAGATCGCGCCGCAGCGCCCGGTGCGCAGGATGTAGAATCCCGTTCACCACACGTCGGCCCCGAGCTCGGGACCTGCTCTGGACGGCTTTCGGCAATAACGGCTCGACCCGCCGCCACTCGCCCTCGCTCAGATCGCAGCGGGCCATGGGAACCCTGCCGCCCGCTGCGGAAGTGAACAACGCCCCCGGAAGAACCGGCACGTTGACATCGAATTCGACACCTTGCCTTCAGGAAGTGTCCCGGGAGCAAGCCACCCTTGAGCAGCCGCGATGTCAGCTCTGGTGGCGGCCGCGGAATACCGGCCCCTTCCGTCGAGCTGCAGGCAGCGCCTCCCCCGTCTCGTGGAGGCCAGCCGGTCGCGGATAGCTGCGGCCCCAGATCCTGAGACGGTCCCTTTCCAGCATCCTCCGCTCCGTCCGGTCGAGCCGTGCGCGGGCCGATCCGGCATCACCCTGCGCCTCGCGCAGCGCGCGCGACCACAGACGCAGCGCGGAATGGGGGCTCCACGGTAAAGCCGCCCCCGCGAGCCACGCCCTGAGTTCAGGCGGAAGCCCGTCGTAACGCTGCATCGGGCACCGGCGGCGGCGGCACTTCAAGGAGGTGGCAAGGTTCTGCGCCATCGTGGAATTCCTTCGGTCCGAGGCAGAAGACCATGCGCTGCAAGGCCGGCACGGCAATGCCTCTGGAGGCTTGCGGTTGGCAGGCAGACGGCTCAAGCCACGCGGCGCTGTTCCCATTGCGGGAACGGATCGGGCAACTGCTTCCACCGCTCCGGGGTAAAGTCCTGGGCATCGATCAACGCGGCGTCCAGGGCCGCCGTCAGCGCCTCCCGGTCCATGCCAGCGCCGATGAATACCAGTTCCTGCCGCCGGTCACCCCAAGGGTCCTGCCAGACCTTCGCCACCTCGGCGAGACTGTCGGGATGACCGGGCCAGCGGTCCCGCGGCACGGAGGCCCACCACCCGCCAAGCGGTGTCACGCTGGAGACGGCGCCGGCAAGACTGAACTCCACCGCCCAGTTCGGTCGGCTCGCAATCCAGAAATGCCCCTTCGCCCGGATCACGCCCGGCAGATCGCCGTTGAGAACGGCGTGAATCGCGCGCGGGTCGAATGGCCGCCTGGCCCGATAGACAAAGGAGGAAATCCCATATTCCTCGGTCTCCGGGACGTGGTTTTCGAACCCGTAAAGCTCCTTGGCCCAGAGCGGATGCTCATGCGCCCTGTCGAAGTCGAACCTTCCCGTGTCAAGGATGTCGTCAGCCGCCACCCGACTGAAATCCGTCTCTATCAGCCGCGCATCGGGGTTGAGGGCGCGGACGATCTTGCGGGCCAGACCCAGCAGGACCGGGCCCGCGGCGGTGACCTTGTTCAGGATGATGACATCGGCGAATTCGATCTGGTCGGTCAGCAGGTTGACCAGCGTGCGCTCATCCTCCGCTCCGAGGCTCTCACCGCGATCGGCAATGAAGTCGTGGCTGGAGAAATCCCGGGTCAGGTTCACCGCATCGACCACGGTCACCATCGTGTCGAGGCGGGCGATGTCCGACAGACTTTCGCCCCCCGCATCGCGGAAATCGAAGGTCGCGGCTACGGGGAGCGGCTCTGCGATCCCGGTGGATTCAATGAGTAGATAGTCGAAGCGACCCTCCTCGGCGAGACGCCGCACCTCAAGCAGCAGATCGTCGCGCAGGGTGCAGCAGATGCAGCCGTTCGTCATCTCTACCAGCTTCTCCTCCGCCCTCGACAGTTCGGTTCCACCGCGCACGAGATCGGCGTCGATATTCACCTCCGACATGTCGTTGACGATCACCGCGACGCGACGGCCCTCGCGATTGTTCAGAACATGGTTGAGAAGGGTCGTCTTGCCTGCGCCCAGAAACCCTGAAAGCACAGTGACAGGCAGCCGGAGATCCGGGGCAAGGGGGCTGACGGTCATGGCATGCTCCATATGTAATGTTATTACGTTTCATTACTGGATGGGTATTTCTGCCGCAACCCTTTTGTGAGACGCTGATCCAGTTTCGATGCCGACCTCCCGGTAGCCCCGATGCATCCCATGGAAACCAGCGCGGCGCCCGCGTGCTTTAGAAAATGCGCAACTGACGACCGGGAGGCGCAACCCGCAAACCCGCCCCAGATCGCTCCGGCAAGGTCCGGCAACCGGAAGGGTTCACCCTGCGAATACGGTGGCGCTGGAGCGGATGACCAGTTCCACCGGCAGGATCGTGTCGCTTTCCGCCTCCTCTGCGCCGCCAAGCTGATGAAGGAGGCGCTCCGCCGCCATGCGGCCAAGGGCGGTACGCGGCTGGCGGATCGTCGTCAGGGGCGGCGAAACATGTGACACCAGCTCGATATCGTCAAACCCGACGATGGAAACCTGCTCCGGCACGCGAATGCCGTGGCGCTGAACCTCCGCCATGAAGCCGCAGGCCATGGCGTCGGATGCGAGGAACAGGCCGGTGGGCCGCAGATCAGCAGGTTGCGCGATCCAGGAGAGAGCCGCACGCCGCCCCGAGGCGAGCGAAAAATCCCCCGCATAGAGAGCATCTTCGGCAAGACTTAGCCCGCGCATCGCCAGCCGATCCCTCACACCGGCCAGCCGCGCCACGCTCAGCACGCTTTCCGGCGGGCCCGCGACATGGCCGATACGCCGGTGCCCCAGATCGACGAGGTGGTCGATCGCCAGCCCCGCCGCGGCCCGGTTGTCGATCTTGACCCGCGGTGCGGCCAATCCATTGATCCACTCGCAGGCCTCCACCACGGGAAGGCGGCCCGTCACGATTTCCGCAGGCAGGGTGCCGTCCAGAACGATCAGCCCGTCCGCCAGCGAAGGTTCGGCACAGTCGCGGAGCCGATCGGAACCGGCCGTCCATGTATCGACGATCAGCAGATTATAGCCCGCCGGACCCAGCACGGAGGCGATACCCGAGAGAATTTGGGAAAAGAACGGGTTGGCAAGATTTGGAACCAGCGCCACGATCGCGCCCGTCCGTCGGTGCCGCAGGTTGCGCGCGGCCTGATTGAGCCGGTAGCCCGTCGCCTCCACCGCATCCATGACAGCGGCCCGCGTCTCCCTGCTGACCAGCGCCGGGTTTGAGAGCGCCCGGCTGACGGTGGCCGTCGAGACGCCCGCCATCCGCGCGACATCGCCAATTCTCGGTCGCTCCCTGCTCACCTTTTTCTCCCGCTTCCCTGTGATCAAAAGGATTGCAACCGATTACATTGCATGTCTATGCTGAATGCAATCGATTACATCGTGCCGTCGCGGCGGGGGAGGAGCGATGAGGACGATCAGGGGACCGGGTCTTTTCCTGGCGCAGTTCGCGGGGGATACCGCGCCGTTCGATGATCTTTTGCCGCTTGCGAAATGGGCGGCGTCGCTCGGGTATGAGGGGGTGCAGATCCCGACCGGGGACCACCGGCTCTTCGATCTGGAGAGTGCCGCCGCTTCGCAGGATTACTGCGATGACGTTGCGGGCAGCCTTGCCGAAACGGGCATCGCGATTACCGAACTTTCCGCTCATGTGCAGGGTCAGCTGGTCGCCGTGCATCCGGCCTATGACATCTGCTTCGACGGTTTTGCGCCGCCGTCGCTCCGGGGCCTGCCCGCGGCGCGGACGGAATGGGCGGTGGATGAGGTCAAGCGGAGCCTGACGGCCTCGCGCCGCTTGGGGTTGCCCGCGATGGCCGCGTTTTCCGGGGCGCTCGCCTGGCCCTATCTCTATCCCTGGCCGCAGCGCCCTCCGGGGCTGGTGGAGGAGGCGTTCGACGAACTGGCGCGCCGGTGGCGTCCGATCCTCGACCATGCGGAGGAAGAGGGAGTCGATATCTGCTTCGAAATCCACCCGGGCGAGGACTTGCATGACGGCGTCAGCTACGAGATGTTTCTTGAGCGCGTCGGCGGGCATCCGCGGGCCTGCCTGCTCTACGACCCCTCACACTTCGTGCTCCAGCACCTCGATTATCTGGAGTTCATAGATATCTATCATGAGCGCATTCGGATGTTTCACGTCAAGGACGCGGAACTCAACCCGACGGGGCGCCAGGGCGTCTATGGCGGCTATCAGCCGTGGCTGAAACGGGCGGGTCGCTTCCGCAGCCCCGGTGACGGACAGGTCGATTTCGGCGCCGTATTCTCCAAGCTCACCGAATATGATTTCGCAGGCTGGGCGGTGGTGGAATGGGAGTGCTGTCTGAAACACCCCGAAGACGGCGCGCGCGAGGGCGCGGCCCGTGTCAAAGACCACATCATCCGGGTGACGGACCGCGCCTTCGACGATTTCGCCGATGCGGGAACAGGGCGGTCGGACAACCGCCGTCTGTTGGGGCTGGAGGAATGACGCCGCTTCCGCTCGGCATGGTCGGGGGTGGTCAGGGCGCGTTCATCGGCGGCGTGCATCGGATCGCTGCGGCCATGGACGGGCAGTTCGCGCTGGTGGCGGGGGCGCTGTCCTCCTCGCCGGAGCGGGCGCGGGTCTCGGCGCAGGAACTGGGTCTGGCACGCAGCTACGACGACTACCGACAGATGGCCCGGGCGGAGGCGCGGCGGAAGGATGGCATCCGCGCCGTCGCCATCGTCACGCCGAACGACAGGCATGTCGGCCCCGCCATCGAGTTTCTGAAACGCGGCATCCACGTCATCTGCGACAAGCCGTTGAGCGCCACTCTCGCCGAAGCCAAGCGGCTGGAACGAGTGGCCGCGGCCTCACCGGCGCTCTTTGTTCTGACCCAGACCTACTCCGGCTATCCGATGATCCGGCAGGCGCGGGACATGGTGGCGCGCGGCACGCTGGGCCGTATCCGGCTCGTGCAGGTGGAATATCTTCAGGACTGGCTGACGGAACCTGTCGAGGCCAGCGGATCGAAACAGGCGGAATGGCGGACGGACCCTGCACGGTCGGGTGCAGGCGGCGCGCTCGGCGATATCGGTACGCATGCGTTACATCTGGCGGAATTCGTCGCCGGGATGCAGGCGGAGGCGATTGCGGCGGACCTGTCGTCCTTCGGACCGGGGCGCGTTCTGGACGACAATGCCCATATTCTGACGCGCTATCCGGGCGGGGCGCGGGGCACGCTCCTCATAAGTCAGGTGTCTCCGGGCAATGAGAACGGCCTGCGTCTGCGGCTCTACGGGGAGCGGGGCGGGCTGGAATGGGCGCAGGAGGAGCCAAACCGCCTGTGGTTCGCACCCGTCGGAGAGGCGAAGCGCCTGTTGACCCGCGGCGGGCCGGAGGCGACGGCGGCCGCCACCCGTCTCACCCGCGTTCCGGCCGGACATCCCGAGGGCTATCTGGAAGCATTTGCGAATATCTACGTGGAGGCCGCGCGGGCCATCCGCGCACGGGAGGCGGGGCTGCCGCTGCCGGACGGCGTGATCGTTCCCACGCTGGAGGACGGGATGCGCGGCATGCGGTTCATCGCCGCCGCCGTCCGGTCCTCCAAAGCCAATGCCAGATGGGTGCGGCTATGACGTCCCCTTCCCTCTCTCTCCGGGACGTTCGGAAGGCCTTCGGCCCGATCGAGGTGCTGCACGGCATCGATTTCGATCTCCACCCCGGCGAGGTACACGCGCTGATCGGCGAAAACGGCGCGGGCAAGTCCACGATCATGAAGATCCTCGGCGGGTTTCTTCAGCCGAGCAGCGGGACCGTTCTGCTGGACGGCGCCCCGGCGCCCTACCGGTCCGGCGCGGAGGCCGAGGCACTGGGCGTCGTCGTGATCCATCAGGAATTCAACCTGGCCCCGGACCTGACCGTCGCGCAGAACATCTGGCTGGGCCGCGAGATGGGCGGCCTGCTGCTCGACCATCGCGCCATGCGGGAGGCGACGCAGGCGCTGCTCGATCAGCTCGAATGCCGCGTCAGCCCGGATGCGCGCATCCGCAATCTCTCGGTGTCGGACCGTCAGATGGTGGAAATCGCCAAGGCGCTGTCGCGCAATGCCCGTGTTCTCATCATGGACGAACCTTCCGCCCCCCTGACCCGGCGGGAGGTGGAGGTGCTGTTCCGCCAGATCGACAGGCTCCGGGCGAATGGTGTGGCTCTGCTCTATACTTCCCACCGGCTGGAGGAGGTGGACCGTCTGGCCGACCGCATCACCGTTCTGCGCGATGGTGCCGTGGTCCGCCGTGCGCTGCGCGGCGAAATGTCGGAGGACAGCATGGCCACCGCCATGGTCGGGCGCAAGCTGACCGACATCTTTCCGCCCCGCCGGACCACCTTCGGCCCCGCCGTGCTGGAAGTGCGGGATTTCGACGTGCCCCCCGTGGTCAGCGATGTCTCCTTCGCGCTGCGGCAGGGAGAAGTGCTGGGGATCTCCGGGCTGATCGGTGCGGGACGGACGGAACTGGCGGAGGCGCTGGTCGGGCTGCGGCCCCACCGCGGCACCCTCCTCCGGCACGGCGCGGCAATCCGTGTGGCATCGCCGCGCGATGCGGCCCGCCACGGCATCGGCTATCTGACGGAGGACCGCAAGGAAAGCGGCCTCCTCCTCACCAAGAGCCTGCGCGAGAACCTGACACTGCCTGCGCTGGAACGCTTCGGCTGGCCGCTGCTGTCGCGCCGCGCGGAGGAGGAGGCCCTGACCAGCGCCATTGCCGAGTTCGACATCCGCGCGCCTCGGCGCGACATGGCGGTCGGCAATCTCTCGGGCGGCAATCAGCAGAAGCTGCTGCTGGCAAAGACCATGCTTCCCGATCCCGAGGTTGTCATCATCGATGAACCCACCCGCGGCATCGACATCGGCACGAAAAGCCAGATCTACCACTTCATCGACCGCCTGGCGCGGGAGGGGCTGAGCGTCATCGTCATCTCCTCCGACATGCCCGAGGTGTTGGGACTGTCGGACAGGGTGATGGTCATGCGGCAGGGCCTCGTGGCCGGAATGCTGGAAGGCGCGGAGATCACCGAGACCGCCGTGGTCCGGCTGGTGATGGGAACGACAGGGAAGGCCGAAGCGGATGCGTAAATTCTCCCTCTCGACCCTTGGCCCGTTGGCCGCGCTGATCCTGCTGATCGTGGTGGGCGCGCTCCTGAACCCCAATTTCCTGTCGGCGGGCAATATCACCAACGTCCTTGCCCGGTCCGCCTTCACGGGCATGATCGCGATCGGCATGACATTCGTCATCACCAGCGGGGGGATCGACCTCTCGGTGGGGTCGATGGCGGCCTTCATCGCGGGAATGATGATCCTCGCCATGAATGCGCTGATCCCGACGCTCGGAATCGGTGTGCCGCTCGTTCTGGCGGGGATGGCGGTCGCGCTGGCCGTCGGCCTTGCGGCCGGGTTCGTGAATGGGGCGCTGATCACCCGCGTCGGAATAGAGCCGTTCATCGTGACGCTGGGCACGATGGGGATATTCCGCAGCCTCGTCACCTGGATCGCCGATGGTGGCACGCTGAGCCTCAACTTCGATGCGCGCCAGTTCTACCGTCCGGTCTATTACGGCGGGCTGTTCGGAATCGCATGGCCGATCATCGTCTTCGCCGTGACCGCGGTGGTGGGAGAGGTCGTCATGCGGCACACGCGCTTTGGCCGGCATATCGAGGCGATCGGCTCGAACGACAAGGTGGCGCGCTATTCCGCGGTGAATGTCGAGAACACGCGCCTCATGGCCTATGTGTTTCTGGGGCTGCTCGTCGGGCTTGCGACGATCCTCTATGTTCCGCGCCTTGGCTCCGCCTCCGGCTCCACCGGCCTTCTGTGGGAGTTGGAGGCCATCGCCGCCGTCATCATCGGCGGCACGGCCCTGAAGGGCGGATATGGACGGGTCTGGGGAACGGTGGTCGGCGTGCTGATCCTCAGTCTCATCGACAACATCCTGAATCTCGCCGATCTGGTGTCGCCCTATCTCAACGGTGCGATTCAGGGCGTCATCATCGTGCTCGCCGTCGTGTTGCAGCGGGGAAAATCGACGGCCGAGGGGCGATGAACCCTGCAGCGCGTCCGGGCAGAGAACAGGCTCCGGCCGGCGCAGGAGAGAGCTTCCGCCCAACGTGGCGGCATGAGGGGAAGGCCGCCATGCCGGCGGCACAAAGGGGAGGAGAAAATATGAAACGCAGGCATTTCTTTTCCGCGGCAGCGGCGATTTCCGTCGCCATCGCGACAGCGGGAGCAGTGCGGGCACAGGATGCGGGCGCCACGATCGGCGTGTCCATCCCGTCGGCAACGCATGGCTTCATGGGAGGGCTGAACTGGCACGCGCAACAGACGATCGCGCGGCTGTCGAAGGTCTATCCCAACCTGAAATTCGTGCTCGCAACGGCCGGTGAACCCGGCAAGCAGGTTGACGATATCGAAGACATGCTCGCGACGCGCAACATCGACGGCCTCGTCGTCCTGCCGTTCGAATCCGAGCCGCTGACCGCGCCGGTCAAAGCGGTCAAGGACGCGGGCAAGTGGGTCACGGTGGTGGACCGCGGCCTTGCCATCGACGGGATCGAGGATCTCTACGTGGCGGGCGACAACACCGCTTTCGGCCGGGTGGCCGGGGAATATTTCAAGGCCAACCTGAAGTCCGGCGCCAAGGTGGTCGTTCTGCGCGGCATCCCGACGACGCTCGACAACGAACGTGTCGCGGCCTTCGAAGCGGCCATCGACGGCTCCGGCATCGAGGTGCTGGACAAGCAGCACGGCAACTGGAACCGCGACGACGCCTTTCAGGTGATGCAGGATTATCTGTCGAAATACCCCCATATCGACGCGGTCTGGGCAGCGGATGACGATATGGCCATCGGCGTGCAGGAAGCGATCGCTCAGGCAGGCCGGACGAACGAGATGTGGATCATCGGCGGCGCCGGCATGAAGGAGATCGTGAAGCGGATCATGGACAAGGATCCGCAGTTCCCCGTCGATGTGACCTATCCCCCGGCGCTGATCTCCGCGGCGATAGAAATGACCGCCCTCCGGTTCGTCTCCGACACGCCGGTCTACGGCCGGTTCATCATCGGCTCGACCCTCATCACGCCGGAGAATGCCGAGAGGTTCTATTTCCCTGACAGCCCGTTCTAACCGGGCTTCCACCGTCGGCGCCATCCGTTGCAACGATCCGGCGGCGCGAGGGGGTGTTCCCCTCACGCCGTCTTGGGAGCGGGGCGCCTGCTGTGACGGGCAGGCTCAATCCATTCGGCCTCCGGGGCGGGGGGACGAGGCTAACCCTGCAGCCCCCCGCAATAGGCTTCGAGCTGCGCGGCGGCAGTCCCCCAGCCGTAGAGGAACCCCATCTCCTCATGCGTCTTGCGGATCTCCGGCGTGCGGTGCCGGACGATCACCGTATAGCCAGTCTCATCGCCCGGCGCATCGGCAAGCAGCAGGATCGCGGTCATGAACGGCGCGGGCGTTGGTTTCCAGCCTTCTGTATAGCTGTCCGTGAAGACCAGCTTCTCCTCCGGCACGATCTCCAGATAGACGCCGCGGTTCTCCACCACGGCGCCATCCACGTCGAAAGTCGTGTTGAATCTCCCGCCGACGCGAAGGTCGATATCCACGCCCGTAACCCTGTGCGGAGCGGGGACAAAGAAATGCGGAATATGTTCCGGTCGCGTCCAGCACTCCCAGACCAGATGTCTCGGCGCGGCCAGAACACGGGAGAAGCCCAGATCGGTATCGGGGTCGAGGTCGATTGTCATGTCGCGCTCCCTGCATCCGGTGTTGCGAGGTCACCGTTCGGCCTGCCGAGTCGGTCCTTCTGGAGACTCCGCTGAGCGTCGGGCCATTTTCTGTTCGCGTCCAGAACTTCGGGATGGTGCAGAAACTATTTCCCCGGGACAGCCCCTGCCCCGCGCCGGGAGTCTCCCGATTGCGTCCCGCAGGCGCGGGACGTTCACTTACTCACGTGGCATGACCCTTTTTCCACCCTCGTTCCGACGGCAGGCGTGGAGAACGGCGGTCATGACTTATGCGTCTGGGCCCGGGACATGCATTTCCTGCACGGCAAGACAGACAATTGCCCCGAGAGAAGCCGCAGACCTTGTCAGGGCCGCTTTATGAAACAGGTCGCCGAAGCGCTGGCGAGCAGGTTACCCGCCTCGTCGCGCAGCGTCCCCTCCGCCACGCCAAGCGAGCGCGACAGATGGGTCACTCTGGCTTCGGCCAGCAGTGCCTGATCGCAAGGAACGGGGCGCAGCATCTTCACGCTGAGATCCACCGTGCCGTAGCGCGCGCCTGCAGGCAGACGGGAATGCACGGCGCATCCGGTCACCGAATCCAGCACGGTTGCCGCGAAACCGCCATGAACACCGCCCATCGGATTGAGATGCCGTTCGTCCGCCCGCGCATGGATGACGATATGTCCCTCCTCCACCTCCATCGTGGACATGCCCATCGTACCGCTGATCGAGGCGCGCGGCAGTTTGCCGGCTGCCGCGGCGCGCAGCAATTCCAGTCCGGTCATAGTTGCAGGATTCATGGCTCGATCTCTCCCCTATCGTCGCGGATGACCTGAAAAGAGGATCGGAAAAATGTCAACCGACAGAGCGCAGCAGCCTTCCCGCCATTAACAGGCTGAAAGCAGTCGAGCATTGGCCCGGGTTTACCTTGAATGCCAGGAAACCGGGCCGGTCGAGAGTTTCCCGGGCGCTCTTCGACAATGTGGGGCAGATCTCCGCCTCGGCGCGAGCCCCGAAGCCTTTTCAGCGGCCCTCAAGCGAACCTGTCCCGCCGCGACAGGGCCCAAGCGCGACAAGCAGCTTCGCGGCCTTCCTCGTCTCAGCGCAGCGTCGCGCAGAATTCCGCGATCCGGTCGCAGCCGCGCATCAGTTCCGCATCCGCCGCGGCATAGGAAAGCCGGAAGCTGTCGGTGCCGCCGAACGCGGCGCCATGCACCGTGGCCACCCGCGCCTCCGACAGGAGGGCCATGACGAAATCCTCGTCCGTCGCGATCCTCCGACCTGCCGGGGTCGTGCAGCCGATGTAACCCGCACAGGACGGGTAGACGTAGAATGCACCCTCCGGCATGTCACAGCTCATGCCCGGAATGGCGCGCAGCCGCGCGACCACCAATTTCCGCCGCCGGTCAAAGGCCTCGCGGCTTTGGGACACGTAATCCTGCGGCCCCTCCAGCGCCGCCACTGCCGCCCATTGTGCGATGGAGCAGGCCCCGGAGGTGATCTGGGTCTGAAGCTTCTCCATCGCCGCGATCAAAGGACGTGGCCCCGCCCCGTATCCGATGCGCCAACCGGTCATGGCATAGGCCTTGGACACGCCGTTCATCGTCAGCGTGCGATCCTTCAGCGCAGGCGCGACCTGAGCCATGGTCGTGAATGGGATGCCGTCGTAGCGCAGATGCTCGTACATGTCGTCGGTCAGGATCCAGACCTGCGGATGCCGCTCCAATACCTCCGCCAGTGCGGCGAGTTCGGCGGGCGAATAGACCGCACCGGTTGGATTGTTCGGCGTGTTCAGGATGATCCAGCGGGTGCGCGGTGTGATCGCCGCCGCCACCGCCTCGGGGGATACCTTGTATTGGTGCCGCGGATCGCCGGGAACAAGCACCGGCGTCGCCCCGCAATAGGCGGTGAGCTGTGGGTATGAAACCCAGCTTGGCGTTGGGATCACCACTTCATCGCCCGGGCCGAGCGTCGCCAGCAGGGCGTTTGCGATCACCTGCTTGCCCCCTGTGCTGACGATGGTTTCGTTGGCCTGATATTCCAGACCGTTCTCCCGCCGAAATTTCGCAGCGATGGCGGATCGGAGTTCCGGGATGCCTGCGACGGGTGGATAGCGCGTCTCTCCCCGGCGGATTGCCTCGGCGGCTGCCGCGCCGATATGGGCGGGCGTATCGAAGTCCGGCTGACCGGCACTGAGGGAGATCACATCCACCCCGGCGGCGCGCAGATCGCGCGCGGTCTGGGTAATGGTGATCGTGGCGGAAGAACCCGTCCGGCGGAGCGCCTCGGAGGGCCGGAAGGATGCAGTCAGGGTATCAGGCACGGCGGAGCCTCGCTTCAAGCCGCGATGCGGCCCAGGACAGGATGAGCAGCGCGCCAATCAGCAGGATCGCCACCGAAGTATAGGCTTCGATAGGACGGAAATCCTGATCCGCGATAAGCTTGCCGGCGTAGAGAATGTCGAAATAGGCGACGGAGGACGCGACGGTGGTGAGCTTCACCATCTCGATCGTCTGCGTGGTGAGGGCGGGAACCGTACGGCGGATAGCCTGCGGGAGGATGACGTGCCGCATGACGCCGCCCATCGGAAGGCCGATGGCCTTCGCGCCCTCCCACTGGCCCCGGTCGAGCGAGCGGATCCCAGCGCGGTAGATCTCGGCAAAATAGGCGCCGCCATAAAGCGAGAGAGAGGCGTAGGCGGCCAGAAAAGGCGATGCCTGTACGCCGAAAATCACCGGCACCGCATAGAAAAACCAGAAAAGCTGCACGATGTAGGGGATGTTGCGGAAGAAGGCGATGATCGCGGCAGCCGGCCAGGACAGAAGCCGCGTTGCAGAGATACGGCAGAGCGCCACGACGATACCCACCACCATCGCCGTTGTCACGGCGAGTGCAGCCAGCCACAGGGTACCGAGCAGCCCCTCGATCAGAACATGCTTGTAGCGAATGACGGAGGAGAAATCCCAAGCGTAGCCCATGATCTACTTTCCCCGCCCAAGACGTGCGTTCAGAAGCTGAGCCGCTCCGGTGATCGAAAAGATCAGCATGAAGAACACCAGCGCCGTGAGGGTAAAGACCTCCAGCGGCCGATAGGTTTGAGCGGCCAGCATGTTCGCCTGATAGACCGTCTCGCCATAGGCGATGATACCGGCGAGCGTCGTGCCCTTCACCAGTTCGGCAAATCTGATGAGGAACACCGGTATCATGTGCCGCACGGCTTGCGGCAGAATGACGTGACGCACCGCTGCCGCTTTGGTCAGCCCGATGGCGGATGCGGCCTCCCATTGTCCGCGACCGATGGCCTGCATACCCGCGCGGAACACCTCTGCCATATAGGCGGAGGATTGCAGGCCGATGGCCAGGAAGGCGGCGCCGAAAGCATCCAGATTCACATTCGCGATAAGCGGAAAGGCGAAATAGAACCAGACGATGAGCACCAGCGCCGGAGCTGCCCTGAAGAAATCCACGACCGCCACGGCGGGCCAGCGGATAAGGCGTTGCGGCGACATGCGCATGACGGCAAGCGCAAGACCAAGCGGCAGGGCCAGTGTCAGACAGGCGACCGTCAGGATCGCCGTACCCTTCAGCCCTGCGAGGAGCTGATCCATGTTCCGCCAGACGGCGGAAAAGTCCCAAACGTAGTCCACCTGTCCGTCCTTCCGCAGAGGGCTTCCAATCCGGGTCAGACCTTTGCCGACCCCCGAGGAGAGCATGGGCCCGCCCGGCGCAAGGCCGGAACGGGCAGAGGCTCAGCGCATCAGATCCTCGCGCCGCGTGGAGACGGCAGTGGCGGGGTCAAGCCCCCGCCAGGCAAGGAAGTCGCGATAGAGCTTGTCCGTGGTGCCGGTGTCATAGGCATAGGTCACGGCGACCTGCAGGAAGTTCTTCCAACGCTCGTCGGTTTCCTTGCGGATCCCGGCGCTGGAGGGGCGCGCGACCACAGGCTTCGGCACGAGCGTCTTGCCGGATTTCAGCCGAAGACGCGTGACATCCGCCATCGGCCCGGTGGAGGCCGCCCCGTCAACGCGACCGGATTGAAAGGCGGCGATGGCTTCGCTCGATTGTTGGAAGGTGGCGAGCGTTGCGGCAGGCGCTTTCTCGGAGATGACATCCACGAAGGTCGTTCCTGCGGGCGCGGCGAGGCGGTATTTCGGGTCGCTCAGTTCTGCCCAGGTGGTTGGCGCGAAATCGTCCTTCACCACAAGCGCTACCGGATACCACATCACCGGTCCGGCGAAGTCGATCGACAGCGCGCGTTCGGGCGTCGCGTCAAGCTGGAACATGAAGTCGTACTGGTTCGCCTGCAGCCCTGCCACCGCATTGCCCCAGGTCGTGTCCACGATCGCAAGCTCCACCCCCATTGAATCGGCAATATACTTGCCGATTGCGACAGCGACGCCGCGATAGACACTTCCGTTTGACGTCACGCTCACACCATCCGTCGTGCCGCTCAGATCCTTGAAGCACCAGGGTTCGGACTGGGCGCAGCCGAGCCGCACCTTCTTGGTGGACTGGATCTGCTCCCAGGTCGATTGAGCAAGCGCCACGCCCGGCGCAATTAACGCGGCCGCAACGGCGGCTGCTTTCATCCACGTGCCGATCGTCATGTTTCTCTCCGTGTTGGGGCCTTGTGCGCTCACTTTCCCGCCGCACGGGGACCGCGCGCCAGGACGGCAAAGAGCTTGGGTGCCGTGAAGGGCATCTGAAGGCCCTCCGTGTCGTAGTCGCGCAGCGCATCCATCACCGCATTGGCAATGGCAGGTGGAGCGGCGATTGTCCCCGCCTCACCGCAGCCCTTCACGCCAAGCGGATTGATGCGGCACGGGATTTCCACAAAATCAATCTCAAAGGCGACGAAATCGTCTGCCTTGGGATAGCAATAGTCCATCAGTGACCCGGTCAGCGGCTGGGCGGTTTCGGGGTCATAGACCACCTCCTCCAACAACGCCTGCGAGACGCCCTGCGCCAGACCGCCGTGGAACTGACCTTCCACCAGACGGGGATTGAGGATCGTACCGACGTCGTTCACCGCCACATAACGGGTCAGCCGGATCTCCGCCGTTTCGATGTCGATCTCGACCTGCGCGACATGGCAGCCGTTGGGAAAGGTCGGACGTTCCGGCCGGTAATGCGCGGCGATGGACAGCCCCGGCTCCATGCCGGCGGGGAGGAGTGGTGCTGTGAAAGCCGCGCGCACGCAATCTGCCAGCGTCACGCTGCGGTTCGTGCCGGTCAGGTGGAACCGCCCTTCCTCCTGCCGGAGTGCCGAGACCTCGCCTTCCAGCAGATGCGCCGCGATGGCTTCAAGCTTTGCTCGTACCCGGCCGGTGGCCAGATGTACCGCATTCCCCCCGACCGCGAGAGCGCGCGACCCGCCTGTGCCGCGCCCGAAGGCGACCTGATCGGTATCCCCCTGAACGACGCGGATCAGGCGGCGATCCAATCCCAGACCCTGCGCCACGATATTGGCATAGGCCGTCTCATGACCCTGACCGTTGTTCTGCGAGCCGACCATGAGCACTGCTGAACCGGACGGATCAAAGCGCAGTTCTGCAAATTCATCCAGCCCCCGGCCACAGCGATCGATGAAGTAAGCCAACCCCATGCCGGAGAGCTTGCCGCAATCCCGCGCCGCTTCCCGGAGCGACTCCCGCACGGTGAAATCCGAAAGCGCGACGGCGCGCTCCGTCAACTGGGCGAAATCCCCATCGTCGTAAACCTGCCCCGTCACCGTCGTGAAGGGCATCTTCCCGCGCGGAACGAAATTCCTGAGCCGCAGGTCTACCGGGTCGAAGCCGAGCTCGCGCGCTGCTGCATCCACCAGCCGTTCAACGGCGTAGATCACTTCGGGCCGACCGGCACCGCGATAGGAGTCCGTAGGCAGTGTATTTGTGAACACGCCGCGAACACGGACATGCACAGCCTCCAGGTCATAGGTCGCGGGATGCAGGCCGTCGCCTGCGACAGTGGCGATGTTCGGCCCATGCTGGCCCGGATAGGCACCCATGTCCGAAAGGCAGTCGAACCGCATTGCCAGAAAGCGGCCCGTGTCATCGAGCGCGAGTTCTGCCCGGCAGGTCTGTGCGCGCCCCTGGGTATCGCTGATCAGGGCCTCGCCGCGATCGGACACCCACTTCACAGGCCGGTTCAGTCTCACCGCCGCCAGCAGCACCAGCGCATATTCCTGATAGGCGAAAATCTTTGGGCCAAACCCACCGCCCACGTCCGGCGTGATGACCCGCATCCGCCCTTCTGGAATGCCGAACACGTTCTGGCACAGGATGCGGCGGATCGCATGACCCCCCTGAGAGGAGACATGCAGGGTGAACCGCTCCTCGCGCGCGTCCCACTCACCTATCGCACCGCGCGTCTCCAGCGACATGCCGGCGACCCGGTTATTGTAAAGGTCCACCGATACCACGTTGGCGGCACGTGCAAAGGCGTCGGCAACCCGCTCCGCATCACCCGAATGCCAGTCAAACCCGATATTGTCAGGGGCCTCCGGCCATATGCTTGTTTCTCCCGCAAGGGCCTGCTCAACGGTCGCGCAGGTCTCCAGCGGTTCGTAGTCGACGACGACCATGTCTGCCGCATCGCGCGCCATATCAGGCGTTTCGGCAATCACCACCGCGACCGGCTCACCGACATGACGGACCTGATCCGCGGCCAGCAACGGCCGGGCGGGAAGCACAGGTCGCGCCCAGTCCCACTTGCCTATCTCCGCCAGACAGGGGAGCGCCTTTGCCCCGGCGCTCGCGACATCCGCAGCGGTCAGTACAGCGAGCACTCCGGGCATCCCGAGAGCCGCCGCAGTGTCTATATCTCCGATCCGGGCATTGCCATGCGGAGACCGCACGACCACCATCGCAGTGCAACCCTCCGGCCGGATATCGGCCAGGTAGCGCCCCTCTCCCCGGAGAAAACGGCGATCCTCTATCCGATGAGCGGTCTGCGCAATGCCCTGCATTTCACTCCGCCGCCATCTTGTGCTCGGGAATGCGGAATTGCGAGTGGCTCGCGAGAAACTCCCTCATCCGGGGTGTCCGGGGGCGAACGAGCACCTCATGCGGCGGCCCGTCCTCATGGATGCAGCCGTTGTGGAGAAAGACCACGCGCGTCGCGACATTATAGGCGAAGCCCAGTTCGTGCGTGACAATGATCATCGTCATGCCCTCCTCGGCCAGAAGCCGCATGGAGTTCAGAACCTCGCCCACCAGCTCCGGGTCGAGCGCGGACGTGGGCTCATCGAAAAGCATCAATGTCGGCTGCATGGCCACCGCGCGTGCGATCGCCACACGCTGCTGTTGTCCGCCCGACAGCGCGGCAGGGTAACGCCCGGCCTTGTCCGCCATTCCCACCCTGTCGAGACAGGTGTGCGCGATTGCCCGCGCCTCCGCCGCTCCGAGCTTGCGGACCTTCAGAAGCCCCAGCATCACATTCTGCTCGACCGTCAGATGGGGGAAGAGGTTGAACTGCTGGAATACCATCCCAACCTGCCCGCGCACCTTCGTCTGCTCCGCAGCGGGATATTCCGTCCCTTTGCCCGAATCTCTGCCGATTTTCTGGCCATCCAGGTAAATCGCACCTTCGTCCGGTATCTCAAGCAGGTTGACACAACGCAGCATGGTCGATTTACCGGAACCGGATGAACCAAGCACGACAACCACTTCACCGCGGTTGACGATTAAATCAATACCTTTCAACACGCGTACAGAGCCGAACTCCTTGACGAGCTTTTCAATCCTCAAAGCTTCCAAAGCGGCTCCTCCTGTTGCGGACAAGCAAAATTCGCGCCTTCGACCTTAGGTGTCAACATATTTTCGCACATCGGTGCGAAAATATGAATTTTGCCCGTTATCAGTCCTTTCATTCCGCAATGTGATCTTGTCATTGCCCGAAATGCCATCATACTGTGCGATATCGCGTGGCCCAGCGGTCGCCATTTCCTGCAGACCCGGCCCCAACCCATCCGCAAAGACCCAAGGGAGTATCGCATGGCGAGAATCGCCAAGGCCTCGACGAGCCGCAAACCCGCGAACGCCGCGGGCAAGATCAAGCCGGCTGACTTCGTTTCTGCTCTGGCACGCGGCATCGAGGTTCTGCGCCTCTTTTCCGAACATCAGCCGCAGGTCACGACCAGCGAGGTCGCCGAGCGTACCGGCCTCAGCCGTGCTGCGGCACGCCGCTTCCTGCTCACGCTGACAGAGCTCGGATATCTCAGCAATCAGCAGGAATCGTTCAGCCCGCTGCCCAAGATGCTCGAACTTGGCTATTCCTACCTCTCGACCTGGAACTTTCGGGAGATCGTGCAGCCCTACCTTGAGGAGGTGGTGCAGGAGCTTTCGGAAAATTGCTCCTTCGCGGTGCTGGACGGGTCCGACGTCGTTTATCTGTCCCGTGCAGAGGCCCGGCGGATCGTGCAGAGCGTCACGATCTCGGTGGGTACGCGTGTGCCGGCTGCTGTTTCTGCCCTCGGCCGGGTGCTGCTTGCACATCTGCCGCCCGCCGAACTGAACAGAATTCTCAACCCCGAACTTCTGAAGCCGGTAACGCCCCGGACGATCACCGATCCCGTCCTTTTTGCAGAGCGTCTCGCGACGGTACGCGATCAGGGTTATGCGCTCGTCGAAGGGGAGTTCGAGGAAGGTCTGATATCGGTTGCCGTGCCCGTGTTTGACGCCGAAGGGCGCGCTGTTGCGGCCATCAACGTCGGCACACCGATGACGCGGGCGAACGCCGAACAGGTCAAATCGCAGTTTCTGCCAGCAATACAGCGCGCTGCAGAGAATATCAGCCGGGCCTTTGTCACGAGGTCAAGAAACGTGGATCACGAACTGGTCGTGCGACGCGGCTTCTCCGAAGGCTGAAATGGTCTCGACCGTTACCCTGCTGTCGGATTTAGAAATGCGCTTCTGTCCTGCATGATGATGGAACGTGGTTCGGACCGGGGGACAGGCCCAATACCGCCGTCGGTAACACGCAGCGATCGCCGGAACTGCCCGCATGTTACCGATGGCAACTCTCGACCTCGCGCCCCAGCATCGCGAATAAGGCTGAAGTCCATCCGGAAGGCAGCGTTCAACCGCAACCCATTTCACGCATGGCATTCCAAGGGTGATATTACCACGCCTTCTCCCTCACCACGCGGGTCATGCGCGGCGACAGCCCCCTCTCTCGACAGCGCAATGACGCCGGCCTGACCGGAGAGCGGGCTCAACTCCGGTATGGGCGATACTTCGTGTCCGCGGCTTTGCAGGGCGGCCAGCGCCGGTCCAGCATCCGCTTCGACCTTCAGGCTGTCGCGACTGTCGGAAAAGGTGCGGCCCAGCAAGAAGCGTGGCCCCCGCAAGGCGGCTTCCGGCGTCTCCTCGAAGTCTATGAGGCGGGTCAATAGCATCGCGAGCGTCTGCGGTTGGCCATCAGCCCCCTGTGTACCGTAGAGAAACCGCGGCCGCCCCTCCCGCAGGGCCATGCCGGGGTTGAGCGTGTAAAACGGCAGCTTTCCCGGCGCGAATGCATTGGGGTGCGCAGGGTCATGGGAAAATGCGGCGCCTCGGTTCTGCCACAGGATGCCCGTGTCGCCAGCAATAACCCCGCTCCCCCAGTCGAAATACGTGCTTTGCAATACGCTCGCGGCATTTCCGTGCGCGTCATGCGCGGCAAGGAACACCGTGTCACCTGCCTGCCAGACGGCCGGCCACGGCAAGGCGCGATGAATGTCGATCCCCTCCGCATCCTTGTTCAGTCGCGCAGGTGCGATCATCTCCGACGTCCTATCCGGCGCGAAGCGCGGGTCCGCAATCCCATCGCGAGAGAGGAACGCGCGTTTGACTGCCTCCACGCACAGATGCAGGTGATCCGCGCTTCCGGGCGCAAGGACGCTCAACTCGAAGCGCTCGAGTATACCCATGATGGCGAGCGTCACCGCGCCCTGCGTTGGCGCGGGCGGCGCCAGAAGCGTCAAATCCCGATAAGGCAATTCAAGAGGCACACATTCCCGCGACCGTGTCCGCGCAAGATCATCGAGGGAGATCACCACGCCCGCCGCGCGCAATCCGGCAACAATTCTCTGCGCCAGCAGCCCCTCATAGAAACTGCGCGGGCCGTGTTCGGCTATCTCACGCAGACTGCGCGCAAGGTCTGGTTGACGTTGCACGATGACATGGCGGGGAAAATGCTGCGCGAAGCCAGGCCAGTCTTCCGCTTCGGAAGCGCGAAAATCGCGCCAGAACTTCTGGGACGCAGAGATGACGAAACCGGACTCTGCCAGTCCGATGGCTGGCTGCATCAGATCACCGAACCGCGACCGCCCTCCCCAATGCAAAGCGGAAAGCGCATGCGCCCTGCCCCAACCATCCACGACTGCCGCGGTGGTGAGAACAGAACCGGGACCACGCTGGGGGATTGCCGCGGTAACCGGGGGGCGCGCTATACCTTGGCCGATGGCGAGAAGGCAGTTCTTCCGCCCGCGGCGGTCGACCAGCAGCCAGACCGCATCCCCGCCGATGCCACAGAAATGCGGCATGACAACCGTGAGGACGGCACCCGCCGCGATAATCGCCTCTGCCGCCGTGCCGCCCGCCGCGATAATCTCCTGCCCCGCCGCTGTCGCAAGCGGATGCGGGGTCGTTATCGCAGGGCTCATTCCTCCACCCCGGTTCGCAGCCAGCATAGAATGATGTCGGGCAAAATCCGGCGGCGTCGCTCGAGAAAGGCGGGGCTGGCAAGATCCTCTCCCAGCACGACACCCATTGTATGGCGGTTGGAGGAGTGGATCGTGGCAAGACCGAGAATGGACAGGTAGAGTTCAGCCGCCTCCGGGCGCCGCGCGAATACGCCCTCTGCGGACCCTCGCGACAAGACGCTGTCGATTCTGGTGAACAGGTTCCCTGCGCGGTGGTTGACTGCCATGAGCCTGCGAACGTTCTCCCCCTCCACCATGTTCTCGATACGCATCATGCCCTGAAACTCGGGATGCGCGGTCATATAGTCGAAGGTGAAACGCACAAGGGCCGCGATCGCGTGATCCGGCGGGTCTTCCCAGAAGGTTGCCTGCGCCTCTGCCGCACGCAGATCGTCATAGACCCGTTCCAGACAGGCACGATAGAGACCGTCCTTGCTACCGAAGTAGTGGTAGATCATCCGCACATTGCATTGCGCGCGTTCGATAATCCTCGACACGCTTGCACCATGATAGCCCTGCGCCACGAATTCCGCCGTCGCAGCTGTCATCAGCCGTTCCTGAACACCGTGCACCGCGTTGGAATCTGCCTTCGCCTTGCTTTCTCGCACGCTTTTCGTCCCTTTCATGTGCAAGCGTCATTCTGAACGCCTATGAATCAGGCATAATTTGCGGATGGCGGGCGTTTTTGCCAGAATCCACGAAATTTGCCTGTTCATCAGGTAAGTAAGCATTCACTTACTTACGAAGCAAGCCAAAACGCCAGCAACATATCCTTTTACACCAGCAGCTTGCCCCATAGAGGCAGGCCGGAGCAAAACGGACGGACATGAAAAAATTTCTGCTTTCCACCCTCGCCGCCGTGGCTCTTTCCGCGCCGGCGACTGCCGCAGAGCCGACGAATGCCCGCGTAGCCGTCGCGATCACCGAGACGATCTCCGGCCATAACCCCTACTCCGATCCGGTCGTGCTCGTTTCCAGCGTATGGTGCCAGATTTACGGCTGCATCATGCGTTACGACTTCGACAGAAAGGAATACGTCCCCTATCTGGCGGAGAGCGTGAAACCGGTGGACGCGTTGACATGGGAGCTCCGCCTGCGCCCGGGACTCACCCGCCACAACGGCGAGAAGGTGGTAGCGGCGGATATCGTTCATTCCATCAACTTCCTGAAGAACGACCCGACTTCCGGCAAGGGCTATCTTGTCTCCAGCATCGACAAGGTAGAGATCGTCGACGACCTTACTGTGCTGATCCGGACGACATCCGCCGATGCGACCCTGCGGGATAATCTCGCCGGGATCGTGGTGACATCCAAGGCGCTCTACGACCAGTATGGAGCAGAGATGTTCAGCAAGGCACCCTATGGCGCCGGGCCCTACAAACTCGCTGAGGTGCGGATCGGTGAGCATATGATCCTTGAGCGGAACGACGGGCATCCGATGCTGTCGCCGAACAATCCCCGCCAGGTCATGTACCGCATCCTGCCGGAACCGGAGCAACGCGTGACGGCACTTGCCAATGGTGAGGTGCAGATCGCGCAAGGGGTGCCGCCGCAACTTGTGCAGCGCGTCCGCGACATGCCCAATGCCCGGATCGAGACCATCAATTCGGTGGAGATGATGTTTCTCGCCATGTCACCGAAAACCCACCCTTGGGACAGGAAGGAGGCGCGGCAGGCCGTCGCGCATGCCATCAACCGCGAAGGCATCGTCCGGGCCATCCTGCAAGGGCAGGCAGCTTTGCTGAATGGCCCGGTGAGCGAAGGCCAGATCGGCTTTGATCCGGATTTCGTCAGCCCCTACGACTACAATCCCGAAAAGGCACGGAACCTGCTGAAGTCGGCCGGGCTCGAAGGCGTAGAAATCACGCTTTCCACTCCCGTGGGTCGGTATACGGCCGACCGCCAGATCGCGGAGGCCATGCTGCCGATGCTGGAAGAGGCGGGTTTCACGGTCACGCTGGATACGCCGGAATGGGCCACGCTTTGGTCGAACGTGCAGGCGGGCAAGGTGCCCTTCTACTATATGGGGCGCGGCTCGATGATCGATCCGTCGCGGGCACTCCACCAGTATTTCGGCACGGGCGGTTCTCCCCGGATTGGCTATTCCGACGCGGAACTGGATACGCGGCTTGCGGCAGAAAAGGCGGAGTTCGATCCCGCCCTGCGCAATGAGAAGATGCAGTCCGTGATCTCCCGCCTCGTCGAGGAAGCACCGGCGGCCTTCATGTGGCAGCACCAGATGGCTTGGGGCATCTCCAACACCGTCACCTTCCAACCGCGGCCGGCCGACCAGGTAAACGGCTGGGAAATCTTCGTGAACTGACGCCGACTTTCAGCTGCTGCACGCGCGCTGTGCCAATTCCCTCATGAAGGAAGCACCATGCTGTTCTATATCGCACGACGGCTCGCGGGGGCCGTTCCGGTCCTGCTGGTTGTCGCCGCGCTGATCTTCACACTGATGCAGTTCGCGCCCGGCGATGCGGTAAGCATGCTTGTGTCGGACGAAGCCACGGCAGAGGAAAAGGCCCGAATCCGGGAAGCGTGGGGGCTGGATCAGTCCGCACCTCTCCAGTTCGCCAACTTCGTGGCAAAGGCGGTTGTCGGCGATTTTGGCGACAGCTTCCGCTACAAGATACCCGTGCTCGACGTCATTGCGACACGCTTGCCCGCGACGATAGAACTCGCCGTGGCCGCCACGCTCATCGCGGTCTTTATCGGCATTCCGCTTGGCGTGCTGGCGGCGGCACGCCCCGGGACGATGTGGGACGCAATCGCATCCGCCATCTCCTTCGCGGGTATTTCGGCACCGAACTTCTGGATCGGCATTCTGCTGATCCTGCTTTTTGCCGGACACCTGCATATGTTGCCGTCGGGCGGTCGAGAGCCATGGGGTATGGAACTGGAGCCGATCACCGGGTTTCTGATCCTTGACGCACTGCTTCAGGGCAGGTGGGATGCACTTGGACAGGCTCTGAAGCACCTTGCCTTGCCTGCCATTGTGCTCGGCACCAATATGACCGGGATCATCACCCAGCTCACCCGCGCCTCGGTGATGGACGCGCTCGGCGAAGATTTCGTGATGACCGCCCGCGCCAAGGGATTGAGCGGCGCGAGGGTCCTCTGGCGCCACGCCTTCCGCAATGCGCTGGTCGGTGTTGTCACCATCGTCGGGCTGGAATTCGGCGCGCTTCTTTCAGGGGCAATGATCGTCGAGACGGTCTTCGCCTGGCCCGGCATCGGCAGTCTGCTCGTGCAAGGGATAGGGGCGCGGGACTTCCCGCTCATCGTCGGGCTCGTGCTGACCTATACGACGATCTTCATCCTGGTGAACCTGATCATCGACATTCTCTACACCGTCATCGACCCGCGCATCAGGATCAACTGATATGGCCGAGATCTCCGTCCCCGAATTCCGCACCCGCTGGCAGACCCTTCGCACCCGTTACCGGCACCTGTTCGGCGCCAAGGCCGCATTCGGCTTCACGGTGTTGGGGCTGCTGATCCTGACCGGCATCCTCGCACCCATCCTCGCGCCGCATGCCCCGAACCGGCAGGATCTCATGTCTGCCATGCTGCCCCCGGATTGGACGGGGCCGCATGTGCTTGGCACGGATCATGTCGGCCGGGACATCCTGAGCCGCATCATCTTCGGTGCACGTGTGTCGCTTGTCATTGCCCTTTGCGTGGCGCTGTTTGCGAGCGTCGCCGGCGTATTTCTTGGCATAGTGTCCGGCTATTTCGGCGGTCGGATCGATGGCGCGATCCAGAAGCTGGTAGAGATCACCTGGTCCTTCCCGCCGCTTATGCTTGCCATCGCCATTGTGGCCTTCATCGGTCAGGGATTGACGATCGTCATCGTTGCCCTGACGGCCCAACGCTGGATCCCCTATGCGCGGGTCACGCGGGCAGAGGCCATGGCGCTGAAGGAACGGGAGTTCGTCACCGCCGCTCGCGCGCTCGGCGCGAAGGACGGGTTCATCATCCGTCATCACATTCTGCCCAACGTCATGCTGTCGATCATTGTCATCACGACCTTCTCGATGGCCAACGCCATCATCGCGGAATCCTCATTGAGCTTCCTGGGCCTTGGCGTCCCGCCCACCATTCCGACCTGGGGGGGGATGTTGTCGGATGCGCGCTCCTACATCTCCAGCGCCTGGTGGATGGCCCTGTTCCCCGGCCTTGCCATCTTTCTGACCGTTCTGGGCCTCAACCTGCTGGGGGACGTCCTGCGGACCCAGTTCGACCCGAAACTCAAATCGCACTGAAAGGCAAATACTGATGACCAAACGCTCTCACTTCAACACGATGGACGGGGCTCGCCGTTCGCTGGTCTGCCAAACAGGTCAGTGGGTTCATTTCACCGGGCTGCAGCCCCGCAATCTGGACGGCGACATCAAGGAACAGGCGAAGGATGTGATCGCACAGCTCGACGCGCTGATGACGGAAACCGGCATCTCGCAGTCCGACCTGCTCAGCGTGACGATCTGGCTGAAGGACATGTGTTACTTTTCGGCGCTGAATTCCGTCTGGAACACATGGGTGGACGACACGAACCCCCCTGCGCGGACCTGCGTCTCGGGAGAGCTCTACCGACCGGATCTGCTTCTTGAGATCGTCGCCGTCGCTTACCGCCAGGAAGCCGCAGCATGAGTATTCGGAAAACCGGGCGCAAGGACAGTTGGGGGCCGAAGATTTTCCTTGGCTCCGCAGCGGGGGATATCGCATCCGTCTGCCTTACCGCGCCTGACAAGGCGGAAGGTTTCATAGGTCAGACACGCGGCATCCTGGGCGTAATCGACGAATTGATGGCGGAGATGGGCACAGACCGAAGCGCTCTCATCAATGCGCAACTCTGGATCGCCGACATGGCGGACTGGCCGGATTTCGTGACGGTCTGGAACGACTGGATCGGCGATGGCGAGGCACCGGGGCTTTCCGTGGTGCAGATGGCGGCCTCGCGCCGGGATTCTTTGCTGGAAATCCGCGCCTGGGCCCACCGCGCGGCTGCTTGACGGAGATAAACCGATGAGCGCACCCCTCCTGAGCATCGAAAACATGGTCGTGTCCTTTGGCGGACAATCGCAGCCCGCTGTGCGCGGAGTGTCTCTTGATGTCCACCGGGGCGAGATACTTGCGCTGGTCGGAGAGTCAGGGTCCGGCAAGTCCGTCACGGTGAAATCGGTGATGCGTCTTATCGACTTTCAGGGAGGACGGATCACCGGCGGCCGCATCATCCTCTCAGGCAAGGAACCTGTCGATCTCGCGGCGGCCCCGGAGCCAGTGCTTCGGCGGCTCCGGGGCGCCAGGATTGCGATGATCTTTCAGGACCCGATGACATCGCTCAACCCGGTGATGACGATCGGTGCCCAGCTGACGGAGGCGATCCGCCAGCATGGCCGGGCCGCCGATGCGCAAGTCCGCGCGCTTGCCATGCTGGAGCAGGTCCGCCTGAGCGACCCCGAGCGCCGTATGGCCCAATATCCCCATGAGCTTTCGGGCGGCATGCGGCAGCGGGTGATGATCGCCATGGCACTGGTCTGTGAACCGGACCTGCTCATCGCGGATGAACCCACGACCGCGCTTGACGTAACGGTGCAAGCCGAGATCCTGGGGCTGATCCGCGGCCTCCAGAAGCAGAACGGAATGGCGGTGTTGTTCATCACCCATGACATGGGCGTCGTGGCAGAGATCGCCGATCGCGTTGCCGTCATGCTTCAGGGTGAAATCGTTGAGGAGGGCACGGTCCAGAAGGTGTTCGACGCCCCCCGTCACGCCTATACGCGCAAGCTGCTGGATGCTGCACCGAAGTTCCGGGAAGGCGGGACAGCTACACCCGTCGAGGTTGATCGCGCCGCGCCCGTGTTATCCGTCCACCACCTGACAGCCCGTTATCCTGTGCGCTCGCGCCTGCTCCGTCGTCATATAGCCAATGTTCATGCGGTGGAGGATGTGAGCTTCGATCTGCATCCCGGGGAAACGGTGGCGATCATCGGCGAAAGCGGCTGTGGAAAATCGTCGCTTGCCAAGAGCCTGCTGCGGCTCCTCCCCGTGGCCGAAGGGCGCGCCTTCCTGGCAGGGCGTGATCTCCTGACGCTGGAGGGGGAGCATCTGCGCGCCGCGCGCGCCGATATTCAAATGGTGTTTCAGGATCCTTACGCTGCGCTGGACCCGCGCATGTCTATCCGCCAGATACTGTCGGAGCCATTGCGTATAAGGGGCCTGCCGGTGGAGGGCGCCCTGCTGGAAGCCCTTATCGCGCGGGTCGGCCTGCCGGAGGGGAGCCTTGAGCGTTATCCCCATCAGTTCTCCGGCGGCCAGCGCCAGCGGATCTGCATCGCCCGGGCGCTGGTCTTGCGCCCGAAAGTGCTGATTGCAGACGAACCTGTCTCTGCGCTCGATGTAGCGATCCAGTCGCAGATTCTCGATCTGCTGAAATCCTTCCAGCGTGACGATGATCTCGCCATGCTCTTCATCAGTCACGACATGGCCGTGGTGGAGCGTGTCGCCGACCGCATTGTCGTGATGTATCGCGGGCGCATCGTTGAGGAAGGTCCGGCCTACGCGGTGCTGGGCCAGCCCTCTCATCCCTATACACGACGGTTGCTTCAGGCGGTGCCGGTGTCACATCCTCGCCGACGGATGGACCGCGCACCGATGGGTGAGCCTACCCCTTCACCGATATTTCCGCTCGGCAGCACTCCCGCGCTCGGCTCATGGCGACAGATCGGGCAGGACCACCGAGTTTGGGAAGCATAGACCGACTGCTCAAGGGTCAGCCTGCCTGCCAGACGGCTGCGGGGATCCATTGACCCCCGTCCGGCATGAGGCCGGCCCCCCTCCCCTGCACGGGCGCGATGCCCTCAGATCGCCGCCGCCACAAGCGCGCTGGCCCCTGACAGGTCGCCGAGCTTCTCGCCTGCGGCAATGCGACCACGACTGCGGTTGGCGCGCGCCTGCCGGACAGTGGCCTCCTCCAACACGTCTGGCGCCTCCTCAGGCGGAAGGATCAGCACACCACAGTCATCCATGATGACAATATCACCCCGCATGACCGGCACATTGCCACAGGAGAGCCTGCGCGCCGTTGCTTCAGGTGCTCGACAGGATTGCCTTCCCCAAAGGGAGGTCTGCAGTGCCGAGAGCGGCGTTCAGGAACGCCTGCGCGGCGCGGCTTACATGGCGTTCCGTGGGGCGGACGGCATGGAACATGCGGGGTGGCAGTGGAAAAGGAAGCTCGACCAGCCGGCCAGCGGCAAGCGACGCCTCTACAACCACGCGGGAGAGAGCGGAGATCCCTGCTCCCGCCTCCACCGCCGCACGCACGGCTTCGTTGGAGGGGAGCACCATCTCAATCCTCGGTGTCACACCGGCTGCTGCGAGCGCTTGTTCCAATATCGCACGGGTTCCCGAGCCTTTTTCACGAAAGACCCAACCCGCCCTGCCAGGATCCGCCACCGGCGACGAGGCGACGAGGACGAGCTGATCCATGGCGGCAGGCGTAAGTGTAAACGCAGGGGAGGACACTTCGTCCTCCACGAAACCGAGATCAGCCTCCCCTTCCGCGACGGCGCTTCCTGCGTCGTGGGTGTTGAGGATCCGCAAAGTCAGTTCGATCCCCGGGTGGGCGGCGTGAAAACTCTGCATGATCGGCGGCAGCCAGTAGTTTGCGACGGTCTGACTGGCGACCAGCCGCAACCGCCCGTGGTGCAGACCGGTAGAGGCTGCGAGGAAGGCTACCGCTTCCTCGGCCCGTGCAACGACCGTGCGTGCTTCGGGGAGGAAGCTCCGCCCCAGATCAGTCAATACGATCCCCCGCCCGACTCTGTCGAAAAGCCGAACATCATGGCGTTCCTCCAGCGCTGCGATGGCGGCGCTGGTGGCGGACTGCGTGAGGTTCAGCGCACGCGCGGCCTCTGTCACATGCTGGCGTTCTGCGACGGCAATGAAAATTCGTAACTGTTCCAGGGTCATCTTTCTTCCTCTGCGTGATGAAGCGCCCTGCCCCGCAACGGGCGTAAACTATCATCGATAAAATAGATCATTCGAACAAGTTTAATCCGTTGGATTGGTGATCCCGGTGTCTTTATCTCCGCCGCAGGACCCAAAAGGACAGACGAAACGATGCGCACCGTGACATCCACCTTCCAGCCGCTCAGCCGCCTCGACAGCTCTCGGGAAGTGGTTCGGCAGTTTACGCCCAACTGGTTCGCGGTAACGATGGGCACAGGGATCCTCGCCGTCGCCCTCGCCCAGACGCCGTTTCGCGCGATGGGAGAGGTTTTATGGGTAGCCAATATCGTCCTTTTCAGCCTTTTCACCGTGATCTACGCCGCTCGGTGGGCCATCTTCCCCGGCGAGGTAAAGCAGGTCTTCAACCATCCGGTCATGGCGATGTTCTTCGGTTGCATCCCGATGGGCCTCGCAACGATCATCAATGGCTTCCTCATCTATGGCGCGCAACGTTTCGGAGCATCCGTCTTTATCGTGGCCGAGACACTGTGGTGGATAGACGTGGCGCTGGCAGCCCTCTGCGGCGTCGCCATACCCTACATGATGTTTACCCGGCAGAGCCACTCCATGGAGCAGATGACTGCGGTTTGGCTTCTGCCAGTGGTAGCGGCGGAGGTAGCGGCCGTTTCCGGTGGGTTACTTGCGCCCCATGCGGTAAACGGGCTGACCGTTCTTTGGGTCTCTTACACACTCTGGGCGCTTTCGGTACCGATTGCGATGAGCATGCTGGTCGTCTTGCTGCTGCGGCTCGCACTTCACAAGCTTCCGCACGCGTCCATGGCGGCGTCAAGCTGGCTGGCTCTGGGTCCGATCGCCACTGGAGCCTTGGGGCTGATGACCCTCGGCCAGGTAGCACCTGATATCCTGACAGCCCATGGTCTGGACCAGTATGGTGCCGCCGCCTCAGGTATTGGCCTTATCGGCGGGGTCATGATGTGGGGCTACGGGCTGTGGTGGTGCGCGATGGCGTTGTTGATCACCTGCCGCTATCTGCGAGATGGCCTGCCGTTCAACCTCGGTTGGTGGGGCTACACCTTTCCAATCGGGGTCTATGCCCTTGCGACCCTCAAACTGTCGGTTCTGCTGCCGATTACCGCGATTGGTCTTTTGGGATATTCGATGGTCGGTCTGCTGGGGGTGATATGGGTCATCGTCGCCGGGCGGACGCTCGCTGGCGCATGGCGGGGGGAATTGTTTGCTTCTCCATGCGTGCCAAAGTGAAAAATTTTAACACCTCGCGGTAGGGAAAGTGCTTTCGCCTAAATGGCTTAGGCCGGAAAGACGCTATCGATTTCGCTCGGGGCGTGATGAATGACCGTTTGCTCCGGCAATTCAAATCAAAGAAAGAAATGATCACGCTTAGAAGGTTTATATTGAAGTTAAGCAGTTAAAGCGAAAAATCAGGCCCTAATATGATGATAACGAATGACTATTTCCCGGACTTCGTTCCCGAAGGATCGATCATACGTTCCCGATATGTCGATGTGCTCGTTCCCGATGTGTCGGGGCACTGTTCCTGAAGTGCCGAAACCCGTTCCCGATGTGTCTACGACTCCGATTTTGCGCGTTCCTTGCGCATTGGTTTGAATCACTTTTGATGCCTCTCCGCCGTGAGAGCTTCAATTGGGGTGTGTTCGTGGTTGATGATCGAATGTCGCGTAGGAGGACCGCGGAGGCGCACGACACTTCGGGAACGCTCAGCGAAGCAGATGCCGGTTTTGTTCGTGGTATTTGCGCACGAAGCCGATGAAGGCTGCTTCTGGATTGGTGGGCGCGCGGCCTGCGGCCTCTGCTACCCAGGCCTGAAACTCGCGGAGCAAAAAGCCCAGGTCCCATCCGGGGCATTCGGATCGCAGCCGCTTCGTCGTCTCATCAGAGAGATCATAGACGGAGCTCAGTGTCTTCGCACGTGCACGCGTATCGATGATGACCTGGGCAATCTTGTCGGGCTGAGACAGGCGGCGCATGCGCAGCATGGGTTCTCCTCGCGTCGCATGTTCGACGGTGAGGGCATGGCCCGGAAGTTCGTTCTTGTCAGCGATGCGGAGCAATTCGAACTTGAAGCGGCGGTATTGACCCTCCGCGCCCGATTTTTCGAACAATGTCGGAAAGGAGATCGCGAAGCCCTGCTCGCCTGCCCCCCCGGCATGCTTGCGTGCGACTCGATAAAGCCAGCGTTCCCGCCCGCCCGTGATCGCGAAATAAGCTCGCTCTATCGACAATACACCGCCTGTCATCAGAACGCCTTCGTAAAACCAGTTGGACAGTTCAATCGTCATTCCCCGACTGCGCCCTGTCCGTTCATCTACGAGTTGGGTCCATCCATCCAGCCAGGAAAAAGTCGCCTCACGCCGGTTCTCCGCGCGGATATTTGTCTTTACCGTCGTGGCTACAAGTCTGTCGAGCGCCTGCCCCATCAGCTCATAGGCACGCCCGGTAGTGGGCCGGCCAATGGAACGGAGCAAATCGTAAGGCATAAGGTCGAGCTTCCGCGGGATATCGTTGATGCCGCGTCGCGCCATGTCGGCCAGGACGCTGGCGCAATAGATCAGGATATCGGCGTCCCAGATCGTGGCCATGCCGTAGTCCGGGTTGGCGGAAACATGAACCCAGAGCTTTCCGTCCGGGCTGCGATAGTCGATGGGTTTCGTACGAATCGACTTGGCAAGACTGAAGAACGGGCGCTCCATCATTTCCCGCTGATCCCGCAGGGGCAGGTCGGCGATGTAAGGTAGAAACAGGTCGAACTGTTCCGGTCCACGGTTGCTTCGGGAGATGGTCATCGGAAGTTTCCCCGGGGAAATTTCTTGCGAAAGGGGCCGTGAAAAGTTTCCCCGGGGAAACTTTTCGCAGCGGACATCATTTCAGATCGAAGCCACCCGACTCCATCTGATCAAGCGCTTCCATAAGCGCCCCGGCAAGCTCTTCGCGACTTGCACCCGAACCGGAATGGAGACGGAGCGTGATGCCCTGACGGCTCACCGATTGAACAGAAAGCGCCGGACGCCCGAGTCTGGAATTGAACACCAGCGGTCTGCTTCGTGCGCGGGAGGTTTCTTCGCGAGGGGCAGCCATCAGCCGGGAGAGCACATCGGAGGAGGAGAGCGCCTCCCTTCGCGCATGGAGCCGGTCATCTTGCTCCTTGGCGATCCGAAGCGCCTCGGCGCTGATGGCTCTGAAGGCGTCCCTGTCATTCAGGGCCTGTGCAAGGCTGTATGCCGGTTTGAGCTGGATGTCGTCCACGGAACTGAAGGCCGCAAGAATGGAGTCGGGAATGGCCGCCACGCGCAGCATCTTGGACAGCCAGCCTTCCGATACCCGAAGCCGCTCCGCCATTCGCTTCTGTTTGCCGCCATAGTGACTGGAAAGGGCGGAAGCGTAATTTCGCGCACGTTCCAGATCAGAAATGTCCCGGCGCGCCCTGTTTTCGATGTCCGCGAGACGAAATGCCGCCTCATCATCGAGCATCGCAACTTGCGCGAGAAACTGAATTTCCGGGTAGGAATGAGCCCTTAACCAGCTGATGGACCAGTGCCGGCGGGTTCCTGCGATGACTTCATAATCATATGCGGGGTCGTCGCTGACATGCCGCACCACCGCCGGAACTTTCTGTCCCCCCTCCGCTATCAGCGATTCGATGAGATCAGCGCAATTTTCTTCGGTCAGCCGGTCATAACGCCGCGCATTACCCGACCAGACGCGCACGCGAGAAGGGTCGAGGAGAAGCTGCGTGACCTGCTTGACCTCCCCGGACTGCACGCGGGCGAGGGCGGATTCGCGACTCAGAAGCGTGCTGGGACGTACCCTTTCGGTGGCAGGGGAGGGGTCGTTGCTACCAAGCAGATCGGCCAGATAGTCGCTTTGCTTTCGCGCCATTTGTTTCCCCCTCAGCCCGCCGCATAGAAAATATCGGCCTCATCAGCCGGCGTGATCCGCCCCCAGCCATGACGGACGAGCTGTTCCACCTGAGACAGCGTCTCATCCAGATTGGCGCGGCACCGCTTGTGGGTCTTGGCGGTGCCGATGGGTTTCTCGAGTTCATAGACCGTCATCATACGGAGCGCAGCATGACTGATCTCCGCAGACTCCAGAATTGGAACAGGGATCAGCGCGGGGCCGAAGGTCTGCTCCATGATGGTGCGGATCATGGCATGGGAGGGGTCGTTGCTGTCGAACTTCGAGCAGATCAACCGCACGAAACTGTAGTCCACGGAAATACCTGCACCGTCGAGCTGTTGCAGGACCTGATCCATCATGGACAGGAATTGCACCGTGGAGCAGAAGTCGGGCGTGGTTGCAGCCAGTGGGACAAGAAGCGCATTCGCCGCCTGCATCACCGCGAGCGAGATGGTGCCCAATGCAGGCGGCGGATCCAGAATAACGACATCGTAATTCTTGGAAAGGTCTATAAGACCTTGTTTAAGCTTGCGAAAGCGCAGAGGCAGCACGGATTGGCCGTCCGAACCCGCAGCGGCGAGCTCATACTCCACATCAAACAGTTCAAGGTTCGACGGTATCAGGTCCACGTTCGGCCATGGCGTCCGCTTGACGGCGTAATTGAGCGTGGCCTCCGTCGGATCGATGGAAAGGTAGGGATAGAGCGTTTCGTTCCGCTCGATATTGAAATGCGGGTTGAAGCCGAACAGCGTCGTCGTGGTGGCCTGGCTGTCGCAGTCAACCACCAGCACACGATATCCCTGAACCGCGAAATAATGTGCAAGATGTGTGGTTACGGTGGATTTTCCCACACCACCCTTGAAGTTCTGCACCGCAATGATGGCCGGCGTGTCATCGGGGCCGCGGCGGGGGCTGGCACCGAGCACGTCCCGCATGTTGAGCAGTTGCTCGATGGAATATCCTGGCCGCCGACCGTTTTCAGACTGCGGGGGAGGGGGGAGGCGCCCGTCTTCCTCCGCCATGCGGATGCGGTTGGTGGAGCATCCCAGAAGCTGCGCCGCCTCAGCGATACCGATGCGCAGATTGAGACCCTTGCGACTGCCGGGCAGGAACGCCTTGCGCCGCAGGCGTTCGATCATCCGCTCGCCCGACGTCGCCAGATCACCGATCTGGCCGATCACTGCATCCATGAATGTCCCCGCCGTGGATTATGAACGTTTGTTGCGAATAACATCCCACAACTCATTCAATACCGCAACGATTTCCGCGCCCTCCTCCAATCGGATGAAAAAGAGCGCGGAGAGGATCGGGGGTTGGCTATTCCCTGCCGATCACCGGGAACTTGGGCTCCTCATCCACGATCAGACTGAAGATATCGGGCCGTGAGTAGTGACCTACTACGTCGAAGTCGTATTTTCCGCGCGCGATGTCATCCATATCGACCTCTGCAATGAGCGTCGCCTCCTTTCCGTAAACCGGACCGGCGAGGATTTCGCCCAGCGGGTTCACGATGACAGAGCCGCCACGCATGAGCACGGTTTCTGGATCGTTGCCCTGAATCGGGATATAATCAGCGGGGAAGGCGGCGCGAGTGATATATTGGCAAGCGCTGAAGACGAAGCACCGGCCCTCGCGCGCGATGTGGCGCATACTCGCGGTCCAGCCATCGGAATCATCGGCGGTGGGCGCACAGTAGAGTTGTATGCCCTTCCCATACATCGCCATGCGCAGCATCGGCATGTAGTTTTCCCAGCAGATGACAGAGCCGAGCCGCCCGATCTCCGTCTCGAAGACCGGCAAGGTGGAGCCGTCGCCAAATCCCCAGATCAGCCGCTCCATCGCGGTTGGCATGAGCTTGCGGTGCTTGCCGAGCAGCCCCTCCTCCGGCGAGAAGAACAACACCGTGCAGTACAGTGTGCCACCGTCGCGCTCTATCACGCCGATCACCATATGGACCCGCGCCTCCCGGCAGATCTCCGCCAGCCGGTCGGTATGAGTGCCCGGCACATCGATGGCGCTGTCGAAATAACGCAGAAATGCGTCACGCCCCTCGGGCAGGCGTCCGCCCACCCGTGCACCGAAATCGACACCCTTTGGATAGGCGGACACGAGCGCCTCCGGGAGCACGACCAGTTCGGCCCCCTGCGCCGAGGCAGCGCGGACATGCTCGCCCACTTTCTCCACCGTGGCGGAGGCGTCGAAGGGTACAGAGCCGATCTGAATGACGGCGGCCTTGATTTTCATGATGTCTCCCCGTGATCTCCCGTTCCCGGTGCGACGTTAGGCGGCGCGTTGCCGAGATTCCACCCCCCTGATTCCCGTGGCCGAACGCGCCCGATGACGTAAAAAAGTCGGAGGACGCGGTGCAAGGCCACGCGATTCTTTGACATTTCAGAACTGCATGCGATGCTTTCCGACAGCTAGGGGGGACCGAGCCATGTGCGAAATGTTCGCGAAGCAGGATCCGGCACGTTATCAACCCATCACCCGTCGGCTCAGACTGAATGGACAGAGCACCTCGGTGCGGCTTGAGGCGGCCTTCTGGGCGATCATAGATGAGATCGCGGCCGATCAGGACATTTCCGTCAGTGCCTTCCTGTCCACCCTGCACAGTGAAGTTCTGGAGCTTTACGGCGAGCCTGCGAATTTCACGTCGCTGCTCCGGTGCTCGTGCCTCGTCTTTCTGGAGAAACGTCAGGCCGGGCAGGGCAGGGACATGAACCGCGCCGCCTGATCCGCTGACCGGCTCCGGCGCGCGGGGCCTTATGGCCCTGATCAGGACTGCGACCGCCCGGGGCCTACAAAAAATCCCGGCGGGTAAGATGATACTACCCCGGCCCGGTCGAAAGCGGTTTTCCTTACTTGCGAGGAGAATGACCATGGCGAAAATGATCCATTCCATGATCCGGGTGATGGAGGAGGCGCGGTCTGTCGATTTCTACCACCGGGCCTTCGGGCTGGAGTTGGTGGACAAGTTGGATTTCGACAGTTTCACGCTGCTTTATCTCGCGAATGCCGAAAGCAGCTTCGAGCTTGAGTTGACCGTGAACAAGGGGCGGGAGGAGCCCTACGAGCGCGGTAACGGCTATGGTCATCTGGGCGTTTCCGTCGATGATGTCGTCAGCGAGCACGCGCGGTTGACACAACTTGGCCTTGCGCCCCGCAAGCTGGTCGATTTCGCGCCCGGGGGCGAGGTGATCGCGAAATTCTTCTTCATTCAGGACCCCGACGGTTACGAGATCGAGGTGCTGCAGCGCGCCGGTCGCTACCTGTAATGAAGGCCCGCCGGGGTCCACCCCGGCGGTAGGCAGCCCCGGAGGAGGGGGCGACCCGAGGAGGAGGAAAGACCAATGACGACTAGCCTGACGGCTGTCTCTCCGCATGGCCTGCGCCATGCGGGACTGACCCGGCGTGCCCTGCTCGGGCGTGCCGTGGCGGCGGGGGCCACGCTGATGATCGGTACGGGGTTCGTGTCCGGCCGGGATGCGGCCTGGGCGCTGGAGACGCAGGTGCTGAAACCCGAAACCATGGCGACCCTGATCCAGATGGCGCGGGACATCTATCCGCACGACCGTCTGGGAGACCGGTTCTACGCCCTCGCGGTCAAGGGTTATGACACGGCGGAAAAGGCGCCCGGTGTGGAGGCGGGGGTGCAACTGCTCAACGATGCCGCAGTGGGGCAGGGGCTTACCGGCTACCTCAACGCGGGTTGGGAGGAGGAGCGCGTCGCGGTTCTCAGGGTGGTGGAGCAGACGCCGTTCTTCCGACAGGTGCGCTCCGGCCTCGTGACGGGGCTTTATAACCAGAAGGAGATATGGCCGCTCTTCGGCTACGAGGGAGAAAGTTTCTCCAAGGGTGGTTACATCGACCGCGGTTTCGACGACATCGACTGGCTGTAAGGGGAGGGCGCAATCATGGTGGATACAGCGAAATACACGCATGACGATGCCTCCGTCGTGGTCATCATCGGCTCCGGCGCGGGTGGCGGGGTGCTGGCCAACGAGCTGGCGCAGCACGGCGTGAAGGTCGTCGCGCTGGAGGCGGGCCCACGGCTCCTTCCGGCAGATTACATCAACGACGAATGGGACAGCTTCACGCAGTTGAGCTGGGGAGAGCCGCGTTCGACCTCTGGCTCATGGCGCGTGGCAAAGGATTTTCCCGACCTTCCCGCCTGGATCGTAAAGGCGGTGGGCGGCACGTCGATCCATTGGGCGGGCGCATCGCTCCGGCTGCAGGAGCATGAGTTCAGGGCGCGCAGCACCTATGGGCGCGTGGACGGGGCGAACCTGCTGGACTGGCCGATCACCCGGGGCGATCTGGACCCGTATTATGACCTGGCCGAAAAGAAGCTGGGCGTCACCCGCACCAACGACTTTCCTGGTCTGCCTGGCAATAACAACTTCAAGGTGTTGGAGAAGGGGGCCACCGCTGCAGGCTACAAGGAGGTTTCCACGGGCCATATGGCCATAAATTCCGTGGACAACGACGGACGGCCACCCTGTCAGCAGACCGGCTTTTGCTTTCAGGGCTGCAAATGGGGTGCGAAATGGTCCGCCGCCTATACCGACATCCCAAAGGGTGAGGCGACGGGGCTTCTGGAGGTGCGCGACCAGTGCCGCGCGACCCGCATCGAACACGATGACCAAGGCCGCGCGACCGGTGTGCGGTACATTGACCGTGACGGAAAGGAGCAGGTGCAGAAGGCCCGTGTGGTCTGTCTTGCCGCCAACTCCCTCGAAAGCCCGCGCCTGCTGCTCGCCTCCGCTTCCGAGATGTTTCCCGATGGGCTGGCGAACCGCTCGGGTCAGGTGGGACGCAACTACATGCGCCACACCACGGGATCCGTCTTTGCGGTGTTCGAGCAGCCGGTGAGGTTCTGGCGCGGCACCGTCATGGCCGGGATCGTGCAGGACGAGGTGGGTCACAAACCGGAGCGGGGCTATGTCGGCGGCTATGAGATGGAGACCATATCGCTGGGCCTGCCCTTCACCGCCGCCTTCGTCAATCCGGGCGGCTGGGGGCGGAGCTTCACCTCCATTCTCGACGATTACGACAAGCTGGCGGCGCTGTGGATCGTGGGAGAGGACATGCCGCAGGAGACCAACCGGATCACGCTGAACCACTCCGTCAAGGACAAGTTCGGCCAGCCCGTCGCGAACGTGCATTACGACGATCACCCGAACGATGTGACCATGCGCAACCATGCCTATGCGGCGGGCGACCGGATCTATCGTGCCGCGGGGGCGGTGCGGACCATGCCGGTGCCGCCCTATCCCTCCACCCACAACCTTGGGACCAACCGGATGTCGGAGAACCCGCGCGACGGGGTGGTGGACAAATGGGGCCGGAGCCATGACGTGCCGAACCTCTTTGTTTCCGACGGTTCGGTCTTCACCACATCGGCGGCGGAAAACCCCACGCTGACTATCGTTTCGCTGGCAATCCGTCAGGCGGAGCATATTGCGGGGCAGTTGAAGGCCAACGCAATCTGACATGGGGGGCGGCGGTGACTCCCGTCGCCCTTTCCGCATGAGGCGTTTTCACGCTGTATTCACCTCACAATTCAGCATATTGAGAGGTGAATAACAAGGCGAAACACCTCATGCCCCATATCTGGCAATCCCCATTCTGGCCGCAGTTCACCTATGATCCCGCGGCCGTGGAGCTTGCCCTTGCTGATGCGCAGGAGGCATTGGGCGAGGCGCAGGGGCTGCAGGCCGGCCTGTCCGGCGATGATCTGGAAAATCTGCGGCTCGGCCAGATCGTGCAGGAGGCCCTGTCCTCCTTCGGAATAGAGGGCGTCACGCTGAACGCCGCCGAGATAGAGGCCTCCGTCATCGCGTCGCTTCGCCACCGGGAGCGGGCAGTTCTGAGCCGTCGCTCCGATGCGATCGTGGCGCTGATGCTTGCCGCGCGGGAGGCAACCGGCCCGTTGACGGAGGAGGATCTCTTCGAGTGGCACCGCCTGCTGTTCTACGGGATGGAGGTGGAGGACAAGGGCGGCTGGCGGCGCTTCGATATCGAAATCGTGCGTTCCGCCGCAGCGGGCAAACAGGAGGTGCTTTATGCCGCACCGCCGCCGGATCGCGTCGCCGACGAGATGCGTGGTTTCCTCGACTGGCTCGCGCAGCCAAGGCCGCTGCCCGTGCCCATTGCCGCTGCTATCGCGCATCTCTGGTTCGAGTCGATCCACCCCTTCTCGGACGGCAACGGGCGCATCGGTCGAGCAATTATCGAACATGTCTTTGCCACCGGGCGTGCCCTTCCATTCTCGCTCTCGCGACAGATCGAGCGGGAGAAAAAAGCCTATTATCAGGCGCTCCAGGCAGGACGTAGGGAAGGGGAGGGGGCCGTGGACGCCACGGCCTTTGTCCTGTGGTTTCTCCGCTGCCTGCAAAAGGGCGCTGAGGCAAGCCGGGAAGAAGCACGCTATCTCCTCCGCCGCAACGCCTTCTTTCTTCGTTACGGCCCCGCGCTTTCCCCCCGGCAACGTCACGCGCTTGAAGTGGTATTCGCGCAAGGCCCGAAACGCGTGGCTGCTGGGCTCAGCGCCCGGAGCTACCGCAAGATTACCGGCGTTTCAGCCGCAACCGCCACCCGAGATCTGACCGCTCTCGAACGTCAGGGAGCCCTTGTTCGTTCCGAAGCGGGCGGACGGGCAGTGACTTATGCGATGAACCTGTGAAGACCCGCCGTGAATGGCAATGGCAAGACCAAACATCTCACTGCCACCAGGGCAAGTCGTGCGGACAGCAATCAGGTCAAGCACAGCTTGCGCCAGACTGCTGGGCACGGGGTCGGACAAATATGCGCTGGCGGCCGCAGGGGTGGACTAAAGCGCGACAAGACCGGTTGCGGGGTCTGACAAGCAAATGGCGGAGGCGCGATCAGCGGTTTGCGCTGCTCGGGCAAAAAGGCGACTTCGGAGCCTGAAACGCATATAGGCGCCTCTGAATCGAAAGCGCTGCATCTGACCACCGATCTCAAGGCTCCACTTAGCTCTTCAGGGTGGTACACTGGCGCGACGGCGCGACGCGCCATTGGATCGAATTCAATCATTGATATTATTTGCTTTTAACACGAGGTAGTTACGGAAACCCCTGCCAATGGAGAATCGCAAACCGAGCCTATGTGCTTTATGGTCTGCCATGACTAACAGGCTGCTGAAAAAGCTCTGAAGTGTCATGTCCATGCTCCCGAAATCGGAGATCAGCCTCAGAATCACCAGTAATGCATGGATTTCGGGGTGCATTTCCCAGATTACAGACGATTGCGTGCTCCCGCGCAGACCCAGAGGCCCTTTTCAGCAACCTGCCGACAGGTTGCTGAAATAGTCGGCCTCGACCTTGGATGGAGAACATGCGTCACCCCTTCCCACGGCGAAGGGAGATCACGCTGCGGGGTACGGACGAGACGAGCGGGTCGTTTTTCAGCTATGTCGATCTCGTAGACCGCATCCCGGCAGGCATTCCCTTAGCAGGATCCGGCAGGTGGTCAACGACGCGCTGGCCCGTGTCGACACCGATTTCGGAGCCTTTACGTCCCCTTCGGTCGCTCCTCGATTGCCCCGGAGTCGCTGATCCGGGCCAGCTTGCTCCAGATCCTCTATTCGGTCCGCTCCGATGGCAGCTGATGGAGCAGATGCAGTATAACCTGCTGTTTCGCTGGTTTGCCGGCCTCAGCATTGATGATCCCGTGTGGGTGCTCACGGTCTTCACCAAAAACCGGGACGGCTGTTGAGCACCGAGACCTCGCGCGGGATCATGGGACCACGCTCCCGATCCATCCACCTCGACCGCAGCAATCAAGACCGATCCGATGCCCCGAGACCCCCGCCACAGCTGCAATGCCGAGGTCGACTTCCGGGGGCAGAGGCGGACGAATGCCACCCCTAGAGCGGTCACCGACCCGGATGCGCGGCTCTACAGGAAGCCCCTCGGCACCGGCGCGATGCTGTGCTTCATTGGTCATGCCCTGATGGAGAATCGGTCAGGCCTTATCGTGCAGGTCGACCTCACACAGGCCGATGGCCGGGCCGAACGGCGCGCGACATGATCCACCGCCATTCCCCGGGATCGACCAGGAGGCTCACGCTGGGTGCCGACCGGGGCTTCGATGCTGCAGGCTGTGTCACCACCTGCGCGAGGCCTGCGTTACGCCCCATGTCGCCCAGAGATCGAGGTATTCGGGGATAGACGGGCGAACCACCCTGCACAACGGCTCCGCCACATCCCAACGTCATTGCAAACGCATCGAAGAGGCTTTCGGCTGGGCCAAGACCGTTGGGCGGCATGGCCCAGACCGTCCGTCGTGGCCTCGAAAAGGTGCGCTCCCGCTTCATCCTGACCAGGGCCCCAACAATCTCGGCCGGCTCCCGAGGCTGCTCGCCGTCTGACCTCGTCGTCTGACCATTGCGTCGAACTGAAGTCAGTTACTCGCTGAAACAGCCGCAAGGCGATAAGCTCCCAGCTGCCCGAACAGGAAAACGTCCCGGCAGAGTGACTATTTCAGCAACCTGCTAGGGTGGTGCGACTGCCGTACGACGAACTGGAAAGTCACAATGGGGCACTGAAGTGGCGTGGCTTTCTGTTGGTTTGGCTGGACAAGGATATGGTGTAACTCGCGCCCAAGGTCAGAGCCAGTGGCCGACCGCCGGCGCTCAGTGATGCAGCGGTACAGCTTCGCTTAACGGTGAAGGTCCTATCCGGGCCGGCGCTGAGGCAAACGCCCGGATGGTCGCGAGCATTCTGTCGCTTGCCGGTCACACTGGCTGGTCCTTGACTTCCCAACGCTGAGGCGCTGGTAGAAGCCGGCCGAGGTGGAGAACTTCATGCGGCACGCGCCGGTGCCGCTGAACCTGCTGGTAGGATAGCACGGGATCAAATTCCTCCTGTGATGGAAGCTGGCTCACGCACCAGTATGGAACCCTACGCAGACGCCAACATCGCAAAGTGCATTTAGCGATGACACGGCCACCGGCGACATCAGTGCGGTGAAATTGACCTTAGGCGACAAGGGCGACAACCCCATTCTGTCGCACGTGCTTGACCAAATCACACGGCCGAGTCGATCAGCAACGTGAGCAGCAGACGAAGGGCCGCGGCATTGTAATGACCCATCTGAATCTGCTCAGGTTAAGCCGCTAATCTGAATGCCTGTGCTGGCGTTTTCATTTTCAGCGCCTGATGCGGGCGCCGATGGTTGTAGAGGCCGATCCAGTCGCCGATTGCGCGGGCGGCGTGCTGGATGCTGTCGAAGCGTTGACGATGGATGCATTGCTCTTTCAGCGTCCGGATTACGCGCTCCACCATGCCATTCTGCTGCGGACAATGTGGGGTGATGAACTCCTGCCTCAGCCCGTAGCCGCGCACCAGCGCGGTGAACTTGCGACTGGTGAAGACCAGGCCGTTGTCGGAGCGAAGCAGGAACGGCTGTGGCACCCGGTCGAGCGTGCCGAACCTTGTGATCAGTGCGTGCTCCAGCGCGCTGGCGGCCGTCGTGGCCTTGCCCGAGCGCGACAGGTGCCAGCCCAGCAACTCGCGCGTGTGGCAGTCGATGACGAGCGCCAGGGTGGTCCAACCGTCGCGTCCTGCCCAGACCCGACACATGTCCGTCGACCAGCGCTCGTTCGGCGCGGCGGCCACCGAAGGGATCGCCTCGATCCGCGGCCGCATGCCGAGCGCCCGCTTGCGGACCTGCCAGCCCTTCAGCTGGAAGATCCGTTGGACCGTGTTCTTGTTGAAGCCCAGCAGCCACGCTACGGTGCGGTAGCCGAAGGACGGATTGCCTTCGATCATCGCCTTGATCGGTTCCGCGAAGCGCGCCGCGATCTTCGGCGCACCCTTCGTCGGCAGATAGTAGACCGTGCGCCGCGGGACGCCAAACCAGGCGCAGAGCTTGGTCAGCGGCACCGCAAACCCGTCCGCGAGCAGGCCCCGATGAATGCTGCGGATCATTTCTCGTCCTGAGCATCCAGCAGGGCCTGGAACTTTTTTCGCGCACGCAGCTCCAGCATAGCCTCGTCGTAGGCCTGCCTCGCAGTTCCTTCAGTTGCTTCTCGTATTGCTCGCGGATGTCGAGCGGGTCGCCCGCAGCGAATTCTCCATCCCCCGCTTCGCGTCATCGACCCAGCTCTCGATCTCAGAGGGCGACAGATCGAACGACCGGCTCGCCTCCGCCACCGTTGATCTCGATCACCAGCGCCGTCTTGCGCTTCGCGGTCCAACGTTTAACGCCGTCTTCCATACCCACACTCATTGCTACCTGTCTCCTTGTAGCATGAGCAGAAAATCAGTGGGTCGATACATGTATGACGTGTGACGCTGCCGATTAACTGCTGTGACGGCCCTTCGGACAGTGCCAAAGGAGCAGCCTGTCATATTATGATCGCGGTAGTTCGGCCGCGACTATTCGAACACCTAGGTCAGGTAGGCGTGTGGGTCCTGGTCACCGGCATTGTAACAACACCGGTCGCCTCTTTGCTTTCATGCCGTGATTGAGGGGCGCGCTGTTTCTGGCTGGGCGAGAGTTAGCGTCCGCGCACGTGGTGTAATT
>NZ_DAMDHB010000007.1:0-137482 GCF_032102465.1 Haematobacter sp.
GCGGGGCAGCGGGGCAGCGGGGCAGCGGGGCAGCGGGGCAGCGGGGCAGCGGGGCGGACCGCGCCGACCAAGTCAACAACAACGGTGGGCTACTGGGGCACCGTATGAATAAAGCAGCAAGCTGGTAACACCCTGTCCGCCGGACGCCGCGAGCTATCGGCTACCGCAGAGGCCTCTCTCCCAAGACCTCGACTCGCCGTGCCCCCCTCAGCGCATTACGGGCCGAAGACCGCTCACTTCCCCAGAAGCTCCATCCGCCGGGTGAGGCCTTCACGGCAGCGCTGAACCATGAAGTCCACGAACAGGCGGATCTTAGGGTCCCGGAGACGGCGATGCGGGGTCAGGCAGGAAAGCTGGATGGCAAGCGGGGGCGTCGCCTCCGCCACCGCCACCAGCGCGCCGGAGGCAAGGTGCCGGGCCACCTCGAACACCGGCTTCATCACGATGCCCCGGCCCGCCAGCGCCCAGCCGGTCAGCACATCGCCGTCATCGCTCTCATAGGGGCCGGAGACCTGGAACCGCTCTGGCCCCTCCGGCGTCATCAGCGTCCAGCGGAACTCCCGCGCGCCCGGAAAGCGCAGGTTGAGGCAGGCATGGCGATCCCGGACCAGCGCCGCGCCATCCGCCGGATTTCCCCGCGCCGCGACATAAGCCGGCGCCGCACAGAGAAGCCGCGGACATTCGGCGATCACCCGCACCTTCAGTTCGCTGTCCTCCAGCCGCCCGAGATGAAAGGCTACATCCAGCCCCTCTCCCGCCATGTCCACCCCCCGGTCGCTCAGCCGCATGCGGATATCGACACGGGGATGCATGTCATGGAATTCCGGCACGAAAGGCGCGATCAGCCGCCGTCCCACCCCCAGCGGAGCCGCGACGAACACCGTGCCCTGCGGGGTATTGGCGGCGTCCCGCACCTCCGCCTCCGCCGCCTCCATCGCCTCCAGAAGCCGCAGCGCGCCTTCATAGAAGATCCGGCCCGACTCGGTCGGCGTCAGGGTCCGGGTCGTGCGGTTGAACAGCCGGGTATCGAGATGCCGCTCCAGATCGGAAATCCGCGCCGATGCGACGGCGGGGGAGGTGCGCTGATCCCGTGCTGCCGCACTCATGCTGCCCAATTCATAGACACGGACGAACATGCGGACGTTCTCGACATAGGCCATGGGTTTATTTTGCGCCGGATTTTGAAAGTGCTGGGAGATTTATCGAATTAACAGGAAGGTCGTCCCCGGTATAGCCTGCCCGGCGCATAGCCGGGAGTTTGCCAATGTTCGATCTGACCGTCCTCGGGGAATGGCTGGAATTTGCCATCCGCTGGCTTCACGTGGTGACGGCGATCGCATGGATCGGATCGTCCTTCTATTTCATCGCGCTCGACCTCGGCCTGCAGAAGGCGCCGGGCATGCCGGAAGGCGCGCATGGGGAGGAATGGCAGGTCCATGGCGGCGGCTTCTACCATATCCAGAAATATCTCGTGGCGCCGGAACGGCTGCCCGAGCACCTCACCTGGTTCAAATGGGAGAGCTACTTCACCTGGATGTCGGGCTTCGCGCTGCTGGCCGTGGTCTATTATCACGGCGCGTCGCTGTTTCTCGTCGATCCGTCGGTGGCGGATATCCCCGCCTGGGGGGCGATCCTGATCTCGCTCGGATCGCTCGGCTTCGGGTGGCTGGCTTATGACCTGATCTGCAAATCGAAATTCGGCGATGACAACACGCGGCTGATGATCCTGCTCTACGTGCTGCTGGTCTGCATGGCCTGGGGATATACGCAGGTCTTTTCAGGTCGTGCGGCGCTGCTGCATCTGGGCGCCTTCACCGCGACGATCATGTCGGCCAACGTGTTCATGATCATCATTCCGAACCAGAAGATCGTCGTGGCAGACCTGAAGGCCGGGCGCACGCCCGATCCGAAATACGGCAAGATCGCCAAGCAGCGTTCGACCCACAACAACTACCTGACGCTGCCGGTCATCTTCCTGATGCTGTCGAACCACTATCCGCTCGCCTTCGCCACCGAATACAACTGGCTGATCGCGAGCCTCGTGTTCCTCATGGGGGTGACGATCCGTCACTACTTCAACACGATGCACGCGCGGAAGGGTCAGCCCAACTGGACCTGGGCGGTGACGGCGGTGATCTTCCTCATCATCGCCTGGCTTTCCACCGCGCCCATGTTCCGCACCGATCCGCCGGATGAGGTGCTGCTGCAGGGCGGGGCCGCGAAATTCGCGCAGGCGGAGGGGTTCCAGCAGGTCTCCGACATCGTGATGGGGCGCTGCTCCATGTGCCACGCGGCGGAGCCGGGCTATGAAGGGATCCTGTGGGCGCCGCGCGGCGTGCGGCTGGACACGCCCGGCCATATCGCGCGGCAGGCCAAGGACATCTACCTGCAGGCGGGCATCACCCATGCGATGCCGCCCGCCAACGTCTCCTTCATGGAGCCGGAGGAGCGCGCCCGGATCATCGCCTGGTATCGCGCCGCAAACGGGTCCTGACTTCGGGCCAGTTGCTTAGGGCCAGTACCTCGGGCCAGACTATTTCAGGCGGGCATTGCTTCAGGCCAAGTTACTTCAGGCCAAGTTACTTCAGGCAGGCCGAAACCGTATCCGCCAGACCCGTCATCAGGTCGGCGTAAAGCGCGGCCCCCGGCTCCAGCCGGCTGCCCTCCGGGTCCAGCGCGCCGCCTATCTTCACGGTCGTCCCTTCGGTCAGCAGTCTGAGATAGGCGGGGTCGTGGTTGGCCTCCGGGAAGATGCAGGCCGCATCCGCGATCTCTCCGCGCAGCGCGCTCAACCGCTGGGCGCCGGGCGTCGCCGCCTCTCCGTCCGAGACCGTGGCGAGGATGTCGAGCCCGTAATGGGCCGCGAAATAGCCGTAGGCGTCATGGAACAGCACGATGGGCCGATCCTTCGCCACGGCCAGTTCCGCCTTCAGTCGTGCGTCCAGCGCGGAGACACGCTCCTTCGCGGAGGCGGCGTTGCGCGCATAGGTTGCCGCATGCTCCGGGTCGAGGCGCGACAGTTCCGCCGCGATCGCCTCCAGCCAATGCGCGGCATTCGCGGGGTCGAGCCAGGCGTGGGGGTCAAGGCCCTCATGGTGATGGCCCTCATGGTGATGGCCGGCATGATCATCGCCCGCGGCATGATCCGTCTCATCACCGTCATCATTATGACCGTGGCTATCGTGCCCGTGTCCCTCTTGATCGTGACCATGGTCGTCATGACCGTCGGCATGACCGTCCTCCCCAAAGCTCCGCACTTCGGTTCCGGGCGCGTGCAGGAGCGCAAGGGCGGGCGTCTTGCCGATGCCCCGCGCCATCCACGGCGACATCTCCGGCCCGATCCAGACCACGAGATCCGCCGACCCCAGCGCCCGTGCCTGCGAGGGCCGGAGCTGGAAGTCGTGCGCATCCGCCCCCCGGTCGAGGAGCAGCACCGGCTCCGCCACGCCCTCCATCACCTGCGCGGCCAGCGAATGCACGGGCGGGATGTCCGTGACCAAGGTAGGCGCAGCGGTGGCGGGCGCTGCAAAGGCGGTCAGCAAAGGTATGAGGTAGCGCATCCGGTTTCTCCTTGCGGTCGCTCTGCAAGTGCATATGTTATTCTGTAACGCTTCGTATTGAGTTATAATATAACATGTCAAGCACAGAAACGCCCGGGCCGCGCGCCTTTGCGGATCATGACCACTCCCACTGCACCGGCGATCTCCTCGCCCGGGCGGAGATGCTTGCCCTCGAACACGGCGTGCGGCTTACCCCGGTGCGCCGGAGAACGCTCGAAATCCTGCTCGAAGCCCATCGCGCCATGGGGGCCTATGACGTGCTGGAGCGGCTGGCGGCGGAGGGGTTCGGCAAGCAGCCCCCGGTGGCCTATCGCGCGCTGGAATTCCTGGTGGAGAACGGGCTTGCCCACCGCGTGCGCCGCCTGAACGCCTTCACTGCCTGCATGAGCCCCGGCAAGGACCACGCGCCGGTATTCCTGATCTGCGAGGGCTGCGGCACGGTCGCGGAAACGCCTGGCGAGACGGTTCGCGCCGCGCTGGAAGCCGCGGCCGGGGATTTCGTCGTCCAGCGGTCCAGCATCGAGGCGGTCGGCCTCTGCCCCGCCTGCCGGAGCGCGGCATGAGCCTGCTCACCGCGCGATCCCTGAATGTAAGCTACGGCGGCGCGCCCGTGCTGACCGGGGTGGATTTCGCCATCGAGCCGGGCGAGATCGTGACCGTGATCGGCCCGAACGGCTCGGGCAAGTCCACGCTGCTCAAGGCGCTGCTCGGCGCCATCCCCTCCACCGGGAGGGTCACCCGCGCGCCGGACCTCACCATCGGCTACGTGCCGCAGAAGCTGCATGTCGATACCGGCATGCCCATGACCGTGCGGCGGTTTCTGTCGCTTCCCCGCCCCGTCACCGATACCGAGGCCTCAGCGATGCTGGAGCGGGTGGGCGTGCCGGGCCTTGGTGGCCGGCAGCTTTCCGGTCTCTCGGGCGGACAGTTTCAGCGGGTGCTGCTGGCCCGCGCCCTGCTGTCACGCCCGAACCTGCTGATGCTCGACGAGCCGACACAGGGGCTGGACCAGCCGGGAACAGGCGCCTTCTACCGGCTGATCGAAACGGTCCGGCAGGAAACCGGCGCGGCGGTGCTGATGGTCAGCCACGACCTGCACGTGGTCATGGCGGCCTCCGACCGGGTGATCTGCCTGAACGGGCATGTCTGCTGCGAGGGGGCACCCCGGCATGTCTCCACTGCGCCGGAATACCGGGCGCTGTTCGGCGACGGCACCGGCGGCACCATGGCGCTCTACCGTCACCATCATGACCACGACCATGACCACGGCGGCGATGACGGACAGGGTCACGATCACCCGCATGACCACGGCCATCATGACGGCGAGAGGAAACATGCTTGACCCCTTCCTGATCCGCGCGGCCCTTGCGGGCCTGGGCGTCGCGGCGGCGGCGGGGCCGCTCGGCTGTTTCGTCGTCTGGCGGCGGATGGCCTATTTCGGCGACGCGACCTCCCATGCCGCGATCCTCGGAGTTGCGTTGTCGCTGGCGCTGACCCTGCCGGTGCAGGCGGGGATCCTGCTGGTGGCGCTGCTCGCCGCGCTTGCGGTCTCCACGCTGGCGGCGCGGGGCTGGGCGCTGGACACGACGCTCGGCGTCATCGCGCATTCGGCGCTGGCCTTCGGGCTGGTGGCCGTGTCGTTCCTGCCGGTGCGCGTCAGCCTCGACGCCTATCTGTTCGGCGATATCCTCGCCGTAAGCTGGGGGGATGTGGCGACGATCTGGATCGGCGCGGCGTTGACGCTGGCGCTGATCGGGCTGCGCTGGAACGCGCTGGTGCTGACCACGCTGTCGGGCGATTTGGCAGTGGCCTCGGGGATCCGCCCGGACAAGGAGCGGCTGGTGCTGACCATCGCGCTCGCTCTGGTGGTGGCGCTGGCGATCAAGGTGGTGGGTGCCCTGCTGATCGCCGCCATGCTGCTCATCCCGGCCGCGACCGCCCGCGGCATTGCCCGGACGCCGGAATCTGCGGCGCTGACCGCCGTCGCGGCGGGCGCCGTGGCGACGCTGGCGGGGCTTTGGGCCTCCTTCCGGCTGGACACGCCCGCCGGCCCCTCCATCGTGACCGCCGCGACGCTGATCTTCGCCGCAACCGCCCTGATCCGCCGGAAAGCCTAGCAGGCTGCCGAAAAGGCCGGGCCCCTCCCCGGGCTTGCATTGAAAGCGGGAAAATCTATCCGGTCACACGCAAAACGTGCAGTTTCCGGGGCGCGCCTCACCAATGTGGAGACGATCTCCGCCCCGGCGCAACCGCGGAATGCTTCCTCAGCAGCCTGCTGGCAGACGGCCGCAAATCCGGGGTCACGGCCACCGCACTCCGGGAAATCAACGCCGGTGTGGGCGAGTTGCAGTGAAACAGGCACCCTTTCAGGAGCCCGTCCCACCGCAAAGCCCTTTGAACCCGCCTGTCAGGCCACCTGACCGAGCAGGATATCCCCGTAAAGCTCCCGCAGCTTCGCCTTCACCACCTTGCCCGTCGCGCCGAGCGGCAGGCTTTCGACGAAGATCACGCGGTCCGGCACCTGCCATTTCGCCACCTTGCCGTCGTAGAAGGCCAGCAGCTCTGCCTCCGTCACCTCGACGGCGGGCCGCTTCTGCACGATCAGCACCGGCCGTTCGTCCCATTTCTCATGGCGCGCCGCGATGGCCGCGGCATTGGCCACGAGCGGATGGGCGATGGCGATGTTCTCCAGCTCCACGGTGGAGATCCACTCTCCCCCCGACTTGATGATGTCCTTCGCCCGGTCGCGGATGATCATGTAGCCATCCTCGTCCAGCGTGGCGATGTCGCCCGTATCGAACCACCCGTCGAAGGTCAGTGCGGATTTTTCCTGCCCGAAGTAGTTCTGGATGATCCAGTGACCGCGGATCTGAAGCTGGCCCTGCTCCTCCCCGTCATTGGCGAGGATATGCCCCTCCGCATCCACGACGCGCAGATCCACGCCGAAGGGCGGCCGTCCCTGCCCCTGCCGGATCGCTTCCTTCTCTGCGTCGCTCAGATGCTGGTGCTTCTGCTTCAACTGGTTGAGCGAGCCGATCGGGCTTGTCTCCGTCATCCCCCAGGCGTGGATCAGTTCCACCCCGTAGCGGTCGCGGAATATCTTTATCATGGAGGGCGGCAGGGCCGATCCGCCGACGATGGTGCGCTGCAGGCTGAGGGAAGTCTCGCCCGCCTTTTCCAGCGCGCCGAGCAGCCCCATCCAGATCGTCGGCACACCGAGCGCGACGGTCACTTCCTCCGCATTGATGAGCCTGACGAGGCTCTCGCCATCCAGCCCCGGCCCCGGCAGCGCCATCTTGCAGCCCATCGCCGCCGCGACATAGGGCACACCCCAGGCATTGACGTGGAACATCGGGACCACCGGCATCACCGTGTCGGACCCCTTGAGCGCCAGCCCGTCCGGCTGGTTCGCACCATAGGAATGCAGCACCGTGGAGCGATGGGTGTAGAGCACGCCCTTCGGATTACCCGTGGTGCCGGACGTGTAGCAAAGGGAGGAGGGGCTGAGTTCGTCGAACTCCGGCCATGTGTAACCGTCGTCCCCTTCCGCCACCAGATCGTCGTGGAAGAGCAGCCCCTCGACCATCGCGGCCGCTTCTTCCTCCCGTGGCCCCATCAGGACGACACCCCGGAGCGTCTGAAGCTCCGGCAGCACCTTGGCGATCAGCGGAAGGAAGGTCCGGTCCACGAAGATCAGCCGGTCGCTGGCGTGGTTCATGATATAGATGAGTTGATCGGGCGGCAGACGCGGGTTCAGCGTGTGGCAGACCATCCCCGCCCCCGCGATGCCGTAGTAAAGCTCCAGATGCCGGCGGTTGTTCCAGGCCAGGGTGGCGATACGGTCGCCGCGCTCGAACCCCCGCGCCTCCAGCGCCGAGGCAAGCCGCCGCGCATTGGCCTCCACCGTTGCCCAGTCGGAACGGTCGATCCCGCCCGCCGTCTCCACCGAGACGATCTCCGTATCACCGTGCCAGCGCGCCGCATGTTCGATCAGGCTGCTGATCAAGAGCGGCTTGTACATCATTCCGCCGAGCATCCAGTAATCCTCCCCCTTGGACCGGATGCGCCCCTTCGGGCGCCTCATTCCGCATTTTGTGGCACGAATGCCGGCAAAACCACCAGAACTTCATTGTCGCGTTGCGGAGGGTTCGGCGTATTCCGTTGGGTCACGCGGCGCAGGTTCAGTCATGCTTCGCCGCATCGAAGGCGGCCTGCTGCGCGGCACCGGCCTCCTGCTGATGCTGTGCCTTCCAGTCCTCGTAAGGCATCCCGTAGAAGGCCGTGCGCGCCTGCTCTTTGTCCATCGGGATGCCCCGCGCTTCCGCCGCTTCCTGATACCACCGCGACAGGCAGTTGCGGCAGAACCCGGCAAGGTTCATCAGGTCGATGTTCTGCACCTCGGGATGCGCGGCAAGATGGTCGCGAAGCGCGCGAAAGGCCGCAGCCTCCAGTTCGATACGGGTTTGGTCGTCCATGTTCATCCTCCAATACCATGTTCATCCTCCAATAATTGTATCGTTTGCGTGCAGATGGGTTTTCGATCTTCCGGCAGAGCGCCTCCGGGTTCCGCTCACGAGGTTCCCTCAGACAGATCCGCCTTAGCAGGTTGCTGCAAAAGGCTTTTGGGTCTGCGTTGGAGCGGAGATCATTCGCAATCTGACGAAATCCAGCGCGAAATCCGGACATTTCGGGAGCATACCGGGGCCGATTTACAGATTTCCAGAGCTTAGGCGTGAGACTTCATAATTTTTTCAGCAGCCTGCTGGACGCATCCCCTCAGACGGCGGAGTCGGCAAGTGCGTCGGTGAGCAGCGGTGCCAGCCGCTCCGCCCAGCCGCGTTGCCCCTCCGCCTCCCGGACAAGATCGTTGCGGACTTCGATCAACGTGTTGGCCCGCCCCTGTGCAAGCGCGTGGCGGTCGATCGAATCCCCCGGCAGATGCCCCGCATAAGGTTCATTGTCGCCGATGCAGAGATCGTTTTCCCGCCGCAGCCGCGCCAGCACCGCCTGCGAAAACGCATCCTCTCCGGCATGGAGCACCCCCAGATGCCACGGCCGCGGCTCCCGCCCCTGAAGTCTGGGGGTGAAGCTGTGAATGGCAAGGATCACGGTATCCTCCCGCCGCGCCGCCAGCTCCTCCAGCGCCGCGTGATAGGGCCGGTGATAGGCGGTGAGCCGGCGCTCCACCTCCGCCGCGTCGGCATGGCGGTTCGCGGGAATGATCGTGCCGTCGTAGAGCTTCATCAGCAGGGTCGGATCGTCCTCCCCCCGGTTCGGGTCGATGACGAGGCGGGAAAAGTTCGACAGGATCACCGGCGCGTCCAGAAGCTCCCCCAGCCGCGCGCCCACGCCTGCAGCGCCCACATCGTAGGCAATGTGGCGCTGCATGTCGGCGGAAGCGATGCCCAGATCACCGCCGTTGACGGCATCCGGCACGGTATTGGCCGCGTGATCCACCGTGACGAGCCATCGGGACGGGCGATCCGCGCCAAGAATGTGATAGGGCTGGTATGTCATTCGGGCCTCCGCGATCGGACCATAGATCCGCCTCCGCCAAACGACCAGTTGCCGCAACGCCGCAATGGGGCAATAGTGCGCCCGAACAAGCCTGTTAGCGCGAACGAGGACAGATGAGACGCCAACGCAACGTTAAAATCGTGGCCACGCTTGGCCCTTCCTCCAGCGATTACGAGACGATCCGCGCCCTGTTCGAGGCGGGTGCGGACGTGTTCCGCCTGAACATGAGCCATGGCAGTCAGGCGGAACAGGCCGCGCGCCACGCCATCATCCGGCAGGTGGAGACGGATATCGGCCGCCCGATCGGCATTCTCGCCGATCTTCAGGGCCCGAAACTGCGCTGCGGGGTATTTGCGAACGCCTCCGAAGTGCTGGAGGAAGGCGCGGCATTCCGCTTCGACCTCGACCCCGCTCCGGGCAACCAGCAGCGGGTGTGCCTTCCCCATCCGGAGATTTTCGCGGCCCTCGAACCCGGTGCGACCTTGCTGGTCAATGACGGCAAGATACGGCTCTCCGTTACCGCCTGCGGCGTGGATTACGCCGATTGCACGGTGATCGCGGGGGGAGCCATCTCCAACCGCAAGGGCGTGAACGTGCCGGATGTGGTGCTCCCGCTCGCCGCCCTGTCCGAGAAGGACCGGGCCGATCTGGAGTTCGCCTGCGCGCTTGGCGTGGACTGGCTCGCGCTCTCCTTCGTGCAGCGGCCCGCCGACGTAACAGAGGCACGGGAGCTGGCGAGAGGCCGGGCGCTGATTCTGTCCAAGATCGAAAAGCCCGCCGCCGTGAAGGCGCTGAACGAGATTCTGGAGGTGTCGGACGGCATCATGGTCGCCCGCGGCGATCTGGGGGTTGAACTGCCCGTCCAGAACGTGCCGCCGATCCAGAAGCGCATCGGGCGGAAGTGCCGGGCCGCGGCCAAGCCGGTCATCATCGCGACCCAGATGCTCGAAAGCATGATCGAATCGCCCATGCCGACGCGGGCGGAGGTGTCCGACGTCGCGACCGCGATCTATGAGGGCGCGGATGCCGTCATGCTCTCCGCCGAAAGTGCCGCCGGAAAATACCCGGTCGAGGCGGTCCGCACGATGAACGCCGTGGCGGAGGAGGTGGAGACCGATCCGACCTATCGCGAGATCATCGAAAGCTCCCGGAAGGTGCCCCATCCGGGCCGTGCGGAAAGCATCGTCGCCGCTGCGCGCCAAGTGGCGGAATCCACCGATCTTCAGGCGATCTGCTGCTTCACCCAGACGGGGCGGTCGGCGCGGCTGGTGGCCCGCGAACGCTCGCGCGTGCCGCAGATCGCCATGACCATGACGCCGGAGGTCGCGCGGCAGCTCTGCCTCACTTGGGGCACCTACTGCGTGATGACGGGCGAGCTTGACCGGTTCCGCACGGCGGTGCTGAACGGGGTGCGCGCGGCCATCAACCACGGCTTTGCCAGCCCGCAGGACAATATCATCGTCATCGCGGGCGTACCCTTCAACACGCAGGGCACGACCAACATCCTGCGCATCGCGCCCTGCGAGGTGCGCCAGATCATGAAGGTGGAGGAGGACGCGGAATAGCGCGTCCGCCCTTTCCGCCCGGTTGATCCCGGAGCCGAGGCGACTTCGCTTCCGTCGCGCCCCCTGTCCTGAACGGATGGAATCCCGAAACGGGAATCCCGAACTTGGGGGGCGCGACATGATCCGTATTCCCCGGCGATCCTTGGCAGGCTGCCGAAAAAGCATTCCGGGTTTTACACTGAGGCGGAGATCTTTCCCCACATTGTTGAAGAGTGCCGCGAAAACCGCAAGTTTCGCCTCGGGAGCGGACCATTTCCTGGCTTTCAACGGAAACCCGGGTAGGTGCCCGAGTTTTCAGCAGCCTGTTAGGGCGACCGCACCACGACGGATTTCCGGGAAAATGCTGCATCGCCCTTGTCTCCTCCGTCGGTCCCGTGTATGCGGCCCCTTCCGAAATCGTGCGGCCGGCCAGTGTGGCATGCCGAGTCGCGCGGAAGACCACTCGAAAGAGGAGATGGAAATGCCCAAGATGAAGACCAAGTCTGCCGCCAAGAAGCGGTTCTCGATGACCGCGACGGGCAAGGTAAAAGCCGGTCCCGCCGGGAAACGCCACGGCATGATCAAACGCTCGACGAAATTCATCCGCGAAGTGACGGGGACGATGATCCTGTCCGATTCGGATGCGAAGATCGTCAAGAAATACATGCCGTACGATCGCTGAGGGAGGCTGACAGATGGCACGCGTCAAATCCGGCAAGGTCACCCACGCCGCTCACAAGAAAGTCCTGAAGGCCGCGAAGGGCTACTACTCCGCCCGCTCGCGCAACTTCCGCACCGCCACGCAGGCGGTGGACAAGGCGAACCAGTACGCAACGCGCGACCGGAAGGTCCGCAAGCGGAACTTCCGCGCGCTGTGGATCCAGCGCATCAACGCCGCCGTGCGGCTTGCCGATGCCGATATGACCTACTCGGTCTTCATCAACGGCCTCGCCAAATCGGGGATCGAGGTGGACCGCAAGGTGCTCGCCGATCTCGCCGTGCATGAGCCGGAAGCCTTCGGTGCGATCGTGGAAAAGGCCAAGGCCGCTCTGGCCGCCTGATCCCGCCCGCACGTTCGGACAGCCATGAAACCCCCGGAGCCTCCGCTCCGGGGGTTTTTTCACGTCTCGTGGGCCTCCTCCATGCATTCCCCTGCACGCCTTCCTTGACAGCCCAAAACGTTTTGGAGAGACTTCTCGTCGGAGGAGCCATGACAAACCTGCGCGAACTCGCCGAATCCCTCAACCTGTCGATCACCACGGTGTCGCGGGCGCTGGACGGCTATTCCGACGTGGCGGAGGCGACGCGGAACCGCGTGCGGCAGGCGGCGGATGCGGCGGGCTACCGCCCCAATGCCTCGGCCCGGCGGCTCCGGCGTCAGCGGGCGGAAGTCGTGGCCGTTCCGCTCCCCATCGCTGCGGGCCGGATCGGGACGCCGCACCTGCTCGACCTGCTGTCCGGCTGTGCGGAGCGGCTGGCACAGGAACGGCTCAACCTCATGATCGCCCCGGTCCCGAAGGGGGAAAGCGAGATCGACATCTGCCGCCGCTTCGTGGACGGCCGGCGGGTGGACGCGATCCTGCTGGTCCGCACCCGCAGGCAGGATGAGCGTGTGGCCTTCCTGCAATCCCGCGGCGTGCCCTTCGTGACGGACGGACGGACGGAGAATGCCCAGCCACACCCGTGGCTCGACGGCGATGGCGAGGACGGCTTTCGCCGCGCGACGGAGCGGTTCATCGCGGACGGGCATCGCCGGATCGGTCATGTCGCCGGCAATCAGGATTTCTTCTTTGCTCATGCCCGCGCGACGGGCTGGCAGGGCGCAATGGCGGCGGCGGGCCTTCCCGCCGATCTGCTGGCGGTGGGGGAGCTGTCGGAACAGGGCGGCTTCGACGCGGCGCAGGCGCTGCTCGCCACGCAGGATCCGCCGACGGCGCTTCTCTGCACGACGGATGAAATGGCCATCGGCGCGCTTGGCGCGCTGCGCGCCGCGGGACGTTCCGCGGCGGTGGTGGGGCACGACAACCTGCCGCTCGGCGCCTTCACCCATCCGTCGCTCTCCACCATGAGCATGCAGGGCGAGGCGCTGGGGCACCGGGTGGCAGAGCTCATCATCGGCGCCATGGCCGGACGCCCTGCGGCGGAACTTCAGGATCTGCGCCCCGTCCGCTTCGTGGATCGGGAAAGCCATCTTTGGCCGGGCAAGGCCAATCAAGGGAGGGAGACATCATGACGACTGCAACCCGCAAGGGGCTGGCGCTGGCCATCCTCGCCGCGACGACGGCAAGCGCCGCACCGGCGGAGACGATATTCCTGTCCACCCAGCTCCGCCCGATCGAGGAGGCGACCGCCGTCCGGCAGGAGTTGCTGAAAGGTCTCGACGGTGTGGACTACGTGGTGGAGGAACCGCCGCAATTCGCCGTCCGCATGGCGGCGGAGGCGGAAGCCGGAAAACACACCATCAGCCTCGTCGGCGCAACGCATGGCGAGCTTGCCCCGCTGGCGGACCGGAACATGCTCACCCCGCTCGACGACATCGCCGCGGCGCTGAAGGACAAGGGGATCACCCCCGCGCTGATGGATCTCGGCAAGCTCGGGCACGACCACCAGCAGTATATCCCGTGGATGCAGGCGACCTATGTCATGGTCGCCAAGCAGGAGGCGCTGGAATTCCTGCCCGAAGGCGCGGATCTGAATGCGCTGACCTATGAGCAGCTCATCGCCTGGGGCAAGGCCATGCAGGAGGCGACGGGGCAGGCACGGATCGGCTTCCCCGCCGGGCCGAAGGGTCTCTTCTCCCGCTTCTTCCAGGGCTATCTCTACCCCTCCTACACCGGCGGCGTGGTGCGGACCTTGAAGTCCCCGGAGGCCGTGAAGGGCTGGGAGATGATGAAGGCGCTCTGGGCCGTGACCAATCCCTCCTCCACCAATTACGGGTTCATGCAGGAGCCGCTGCTCGCCGACGAGGTATGGGTCGCATGGGATCACGTCGCGCGCCTGAAGGAGGCCGTCGTCTCCATGCCGGATCAAGTGAAGGTCTTCCCCGCGCCCGCAGGCCCGAAGGGCCGGGGTTACATGCCGGTCGTCGCGGGGCTGGCCATACCGCAGGGCTCGCCCGATGTGGCCGGGGCGGAGAAGGTCATCGCGCATCTCGTCACGCCCGAGGTGCAGCTCATGACCGCGGAGAAGGTCGGCTTCTTCCCGACCCTTTCCGTGCCGCTGCCCGAAGGCGGCGATCCTGGCATTGCGGCGATGGCCGCAGCCGTCACCGCCACGCAGACGGCGAGCGACGGGATGATCTCTCTCCTGCCGGTCGGGCTGGGCGACAAGGGGGGTGAGTTCAACAAGGTCTATACCGACACCTTCCAGCGCATCGTCCTGAACGGAGAGGATATCCAGACCGTGCTGGACGCGGAGGCCAAGGCGCTGAGCGGCCTCATGGAGACGACAAAGGCACCCTGCTGGGCGCCGGATGCGAAAAGCGACGGACCCTGTCCGGTGGAATGAGCGATGAGTGCCGCGCCCCCTGACATGACGGCACCGGCGGATCGCGCCGCCCTCCCCGGCGCGCCGCTGTCCCGGCGGATCATCCCTCCCCCCTGATCCGTCAGAGACGGACGGCGGGCGGTTCGCCGCCCGCCGGACCCCGGGCTCGCATCAGGCCCCCGGCCTCCCGCATCAGGCCCCATACCGGCCTCCGTATAAGCTCCCTCCCCGCAACCCGGAGACCCGCAAAGCCCTTCCCGGAAACCTCCCGGTCGAGACCCCCCGCTTCGCCGGCCGGTGTGCATTCCCGCCACTGTCGCTGGTCCCTTCTGACCTGAAACGTCGCCCGGGAAGCCCTATTCACGCAGGATACCATGCCCGAAAGACGCTGGACCCCCTATCTGCTCATCCTGCCCGCCAGCGTGTTTCTGGTGGTGCTGTTCCTCATCCCGCTGGTGCAGACGGTCTGGCTGGCCTTCTCCGACGGCGGGCAGCCGACGCTCGACCATGTCCGGCGGATGGCGGGAGATCTGAACTTCGCCCCGGCGCTTCGCAATACGCTACTGCTGACGGCGATCGTCGTTCCCGTGCAGGTGGCGTTGTCGCTGCTCATGGGCACGATGGTGGCCAAGATCGGGCGGGGGCGGGAGACGATCCTGTGGATCTGGACGATCCCGCTTGCGATATCCGATCTGGCGGCGGGGCTGGTCTGGCTCTCCATCCTGCAGAACTCGGGTTATCTCAACAGCCTGCTCTACATGCTGGGCGTGATCCCGCGGCAGACGGCCTGGCTCACCTATCAGACGCCGGTCGCGCTGTTCTTCGGCGTGGTCGCGGCGGAGATCTGGCGCTCCACCGCCATCGTGCTCATCGTGATCGTCGCCGGGCTGAACCAGGTGCCGAAGGATTTCGGCGAGGCGGCCGCGGTCTTCGGCGCGTCGCGCTGGACGCGGTTCACCAAGATCACCCTGCCGCTCATCCGTCCGGCGCTGCAATCCGCGCTCATCCTGCGCACCGTTCTGGCGTTCGAGGTGTTTGCGGTCGTCTATGCGCTCGGCGGACGGAACTTCCCCGTGCTGATGGGCGAAACCTACGTCTGGCAGCATGACAACCAGAACTACGCGGTGGCGGGGGCCTATGCCGTGCTGATCATGGTGATCTCGCTCGCCGCGACATTCGTTTACCTGAAAGCCATCAAGGTTGACCCGGAGCGGCTGCCATGAGCAATACCCCCGTGACCGCCGCCCCTCCCAGCGTGCCTGCCGCGCGCCGCCTGCTGTTCTGGGCCGGGATCGCCGCGCTCTGCGCCTGGGTTCTGGTGCCGATCTATCTGCTTGCGCTCGGCGCCTTCGGAGGCAGGCAGGGAGTTTATCAATGGCCCAAGACCATCCTGCCCACCAATGTCTCGCTCGATGCGTTCATGGTCTTTCTCCAGACGGAGGGGCTGATCACGGCCCTGCTTAATTCGCTCTGGGCGGCGGGGATCACGGTGCTGCTGTCGCTGCTGCTGGGCGCGCCCGCCGGCTATGCGCTTGCCCGCTACGACTTTCGCGGCAAGAACCTGTTCCGGGTGATGGTGCTGCTGACCCGCGCCTTCCCGCTGGCGGTTCTGGCCCTGCCGCTCACGGTGTCCTACATCCGGCTCGGTCTTTATGACACCGTGCTGGGCGTCGGGCTGATCCACACCATCCTCGCGCTGCCCTTTGCGGCGCTGGTGACGCAGGGCATCTTCATGGGCGTCCCGCGGGAGCTGGAGGAGGCCGCATGGGTCTTCGGCTGCTCGCGGCTGAAGGCGTTCTTCCGCATCGTCGTGCCGCTGGCGTTGCCCGGATTCGCGGCGACGGCGGTCTTCGCCTTCGTCATCTCGTGGAACGAGGTGTTCGCCGCCTCCGTCCTGACCGTCCGCAACCGGACGCTCACCGCCTATCTGCTCACCGTCCTGTCGGAAAGTCCGCTGCATTACCGCTTTGCGGGCGGGCTGCTGCTCATCGTGCCCTCCGTCGCGTTCATCTTCGCCGTTCGGCGTTACCTGTTCGCGATCTGGGGCGTTTCGTCGAAATGACCGGAAGACCCATTCATGGCTGATATCGTCATCGACCGCATACGGAAGCGTTTCGGCGCGACCGACGCGCTGAAGGAAGTGTCTCTCACCGTCCGGGACGGAGAGTTTGTCTCCCTCCTCGGTCCCTCCGGCTGCGGCAAGACCACGCTGCTCCGCATCGTCGCGGGTCTGGAGACGGCGACCTCCGGGGATGTCCGCATCGGCGGCCGCTCCGTCCGCGGGCTGGAACCGAAGGACCGGGGACTGGCCATGGTGTTCCAGAACTATGCGGTGTTTCCCCACATGACCGTGCGGGAGAACGTGGCCTTCGGTCTCAGGATGCAGAAGGCGGAGGAGGCCCGCGTGACCGCGCAGGTCGCCCGGGCTGCGGCGCTGCTGCATATCGAGCCCTATCTGGACCGCTATCCGAACAAGCTCTCGGGCGGCCAGCGGCAGCGGGTGGCGGTGGCGCGGGCGCTTGCCGTCGAACCGGCGGTGCTGCTGATGGACGAGCCGCTCTCCAACCTCGACGCGCTGCTGCGGCTGGAGATGCGGACGGAGCTGAAGCAGGTGCTGGCGGAGGCCGGAACCACCACGCTCTATGTCACCCACGACCAGACGGAGGCGATGGGCCTGTCCGACAGGATCGCGGTGATGCACGACGGTGTGGTGGAGCAGATCGGCTCGCCCGTGGAGATTTACGACCGGCCCGCGACGCGCTTCGTCGGCGGCTTCATCGGCAATCCGCCCATGAACTTCCTGACGCTGCCCGTGGAGGGCGGTGCGGTGGCGCTCGGCGGTTTTCGTGTCGCCGCCCCGCCCGGATCGGGCGCGGCCGTGACGCTCGGCCTGCGCGGAGAAGCCGTCCGGCGGGCAAGGGCGGGCGAGGGTCTGCCGATGACCGTCCGCGTGGCCGAACCGATGGGTTCCCACCTCCTCCTCACCGGCACCATTGCCGGAGAGCCGGTCCGCGTGAGCCTGCCGCCCGGAGAGAACATCCGACCGGGGGAGGAGATCGCCCTTGCCCCGGACACCGCCCGCCTTGTCTGGCTCTCGCCCGAGAGCGGACGCAGCCTTTCAGCCTGACCGGACATTCCCATGACACCCGATCACATCGCCGCCGCCAAGGCCGTCCTCGCCCGCAACGACAGGGGCGGATATACCCTGCCGACCGATCGGCTCTATCCCTTCCAGTGGAACTGGGATTCCGCCTTTGTCGCCATGGGGTTCGCAACCTATGACGTTGACCGGGGCTGCCGCGAGCTGGAACGCCTCGCGGAGGGGCAGTGGCCGGATGGCATGATCCCGCAGATCGTGTTCCACCAGCCAAGCGACAGCTACTACCCCGGACCCGAGGTCTGGCGCACCGGGAATGCCGTGGCCACGTCCGGCATCACCCAGCCGCCGGTTTTCGGCATGGCGGTCCGCGTGCTGCAGGAGCAGGGCGCCCCGGAGGCCCGCATCCGCCCGCTGTTCGAGGCGGCGCTCCGCTGGCATCGCTGGTGGTATTCGGCCCGCGACCCGGAGGGGACGGGCCTCGTGGCATTGCTCCACCCATGGGAGAGCGGATCGGACAATTCGCCCGCATGGGATGAGGCACTCTCCCGCGTGCCCACGACCACGCGGGAACCGGTGCGTCGCAAGGACACCGGCCATGTGGACCCCGCCATGCGGCCGCGGGATGAGGATTACCAGCGGTTCATCCACCTTGTGGACACCTACGCGGAGTGCGGCTGGGAACCGGCGCGGCAGTGGGCGGCGGCACCCTTCCGCATGGGCTGCGTGCAGACGACCGCGATACTGCTGAAAGCGGGGGAGGATCTGCTGAAGGTAGCAGAGGCGCTGGCCCTGCCGGACGCGGGGGAGGAGCTTCGCGCGATGACAGCCCGCTCCCGCGCGGCGCTTCTGTCCCGCTGGTCGCCGGAGCATCGCCGCTTTCTCATCCGTGACCTGATCGCCGGAACCGATGTGGCCACGCCCACGCAGGCGGGGTTCATCCCGCTCCTCGCACTTGATCTGCCCGCCGACATCCGTGATGCGGCGGTGGCAGAGATGCGGCAGTGGATGCAGGGGCTCCGCGTGGCCTTCCCCACGACGCCCGCCGACAGCCCGGCCTATGAGCCGCGCCGCTACTGGCGGGGGCCCGTCTGGCCCATCATCGACTGGCTGCTCGCCGCCGGGCTTGACCGGAACGGGGTGCCGGACCTGGCCCGGACGCTCCGCAGTTCCGTCAGCCGGGCGATGGAAACCGCGGGTTTCGTCGAATATTTTCACCCCGGGACGGGAGAGGGCTTGGGCGGACAGGGCTTCTCCTGGAGCGCGGCCGCCTATCTGCATTTCCGCGCCCTGACCGCCTGATCCCGCTCCGTTTCCGCGCGGCTTTTGGTCCGACGGGCTGGAACCGCGCGCCCACCCGGTGCAAACAGGGGAAAACCGAGCGGAGGCCGGACATGCAGACACCCGAACGGATCGATGTGGTTGCCGATGTGGGCGGCACGAATACCCGTGTCGCCATCGCCCGGGGCGGCAGGGTCGATGCGGCCACCATCCGCCGCTTCGCCAATACCCGGCATGGCTCGCTGGCGGAGGTGTTGCGCCAGTTCGGCGCGGACATGGGCCTGCAGCGTTGCGACAGCGCCTGCGCGGCCATTGCCGGGCCGGTGCGGGATCATGTCGGGCGGCTGACCAATCTCGACTGGTCCGCCGATCCCGACCTGCTCCGCGACGCGACGGGAGCAGCCCGGGCGGCGGTGCTGAACGATCTCGTGGCGCAGGGCTATGCGCTCGACGCGATACCCGAGGGGGAGATCACCCCGGTCTTTGCCGGGAGCAACGCAGGGCCGGGTGCCACTCGGCTGGTGATCGGGGTCGGCACCGGTTTCAACGCCGCCGCCGTGCACGAAACCGCCGCGGGACGGGTCGTCCTGCCGTCGGAGGCGGGCCATGTCACCCTGCCGGTCCGCACGGAAAAGGCGCTGTCCCTCGTGCGCGCGCTGGAGGGCGTGCATGGCTTCGTCGGGGTGGAGGACATCCTCTCCGGGCGCGGCGTGGCCCGGATCGACGCCTGGCTCGGCCATGGCGCGCCGGCCCGCGATACCGCCGCCATCATGGCCGCACTGGAAGCAGGCGAGCCGCGCGCGGTGGAGGCAGGGCGGATCTTCGTTAGCCTGCTTGGCGCCGTCGCCGGTGATCTGGCGCTGATCCACTTGCCCTTTGGCGGGATCTACCTGATCGGCGGGGTGGCGCGCGCCTTCCTGCCGTGGTTCGACCCCTTCGGCCTGTCGGACGCCTTCCGGGAGAAGGGGCGCTTCGGCCCCTTCATGGCCGACTTCGGCCTGTCGGTGATCGAGGACGACTTCGCAGCCCTCACGGGCTGCGCTGCCTATCTCGCCGCCACCGCGCCCTGACCGTCAGGACGCCGCCGCGACCGCCCTGACCGGCCGCGCCGCGCGGAAGGCCCCGCTGTCCAGCCGACCGTTGGAATACACCATCCGCCCGCCGCGCAACGTGGCGACGACATGGCCCAGACCCTCGTCCGTCGCGGCGATCAGGTCGGCACGGCGGCCGACGGCGATGGCCCCGCGATCCTTCAGCCCCAGCGCATCCGCCACGTTTCCGGCGGACAGTCGAGCGGCACCCGCCAGCCCGTTCGGATCGCTCTTGGCCAGCTCCAGAACGGCGGGCAGCATCGCGGAGGGGTGATAGTCGGAGGCGAGGATATCCAGCAGACCCGCCGCATGCGCCGCGCGGGCCGAGAGGTTGCCCGAATAGCTCTGGCCGCGCAGCGCGTTCGGCGCACCCATCACCGTGGCCAGGCCGCGACTGCGCGCCTCCACCGCCGCTTCCTCCGTCACCGGGAATTCGCTGATGCAGACGCCAAGCGCGGCCATGATGCCGACCTTCGCCACGGTATCGTCATCATGGCTGGCCAGCGCCACGCCATTCGCGTGACAGGCAGTGGAGATGCGGGAGAGCGTCGCGGCCAGTTCCTCCTCCGGGCGTGTGCGTTCGGCGATGCGTTCGGCCACGGCAGCGGCGGCTTCCTCCGCCGAGAGTCCCTTTTCCGCCATGGTCCGCTCCACCACGCGCTCGATGTCGCGGTACTGGCCCTGCCCCGGCGTATGATCGGTGAGGGAGATAAGCTCCACGCTCCCCTCGGAGATCAGTTCATGCACCACGTCGAGCGCCTTGGGAAAGGTGATCTCGAACCGGGCATGAACCCGATGCTCGATGAGCAGATCGCCCCGCATCCGGCGAAGCGCCCGGATGACCTCCGTCGTGTGGTCATAGCTCCTGAGGTGCCCATAGGTGGAGGCAGGGCTGAAGGACAGCGCGGCATAGGCGGTGGTGAAGCCCGAGCCGGCCAGCTTCCTGTCCAGATCGCGGATACCCAGCTCCAGCGGCATGTGGACGGAGGGGCGCGGCTCCACCTCCCGCTCGATCATGTCGCCATGCATGTCGATGAAGCCCGGCATGAGCAGAAGCCCGTCGCCCGCAACCGCCGCGCCCGCGACAGGGCCTTCCACGATATCGGCAATCCGGCCGTCTTCCACACGGACGGAGCCGCTCTCCAGCACGTCATCCGGCAGGATGACCCGGAAATCACTGAGCCACATGTTCCAACTCCTTCGTGGACAGGTCGAGTTCTGCGTCGATCAGCCCGGCCACATCGCCGGGATGGTGAAAGACGCCGATCATCGCGACGCCTTCGGTTTTCAGTTGCCGCAACCGGCGCACCAGCGCCCCCCGCGCGCCCGCGTCGAGCGAGGCCGTCGGCTCGTCGAGCATCAGGAGCCGCTGCGGCAGGATGAGTGCGCGGGCGAGGTTCACCTTCTGCTGCTCCCCGCCCGAGAAGGTGGAGGGATAGGCAGCCCAAAGCTCGCGCTTCACCCCGAACTCCGCAAGGGCCGCGCGCGCGGCTTCCAGCGCCTCGGCAGCGGGGCGCCCGGCAAGGCGCAGCGGTTCGGCCACGATATCCTCCGCCGCGACACGGGGGCGGGCGATGAGAAACTGGGTGACGAACCCGATCTCCCGCCGCCGGAGCAGCGCCACATCGACATCCGCCGCAGTGGCAAGGTCGATCCTCCCCTCCGCAGTGTTGAGCCAGATATGGCCGCCCTTCGGCAGATAGGTCCGGTAGAGCGTCCGCAGCAGCGTGGACTTGCCCGCGCCGTTGTGCCCGCTGAGCAGCAGGAACTGACCGGGATGCAGACGGAAGCTCACCCCCTCGAATGCCGGGAGGCGCTGGTGGAGATGGTGCATGTCGAAATGCTTGGCGAGCCCTTCGACTTCGAGCACGGGGAGGGAGCGGTGCATCATGGTCACCTCACAGTTTGGCATGAACAAGGGACTGGGTGTAGTCATGCTGCGGGTCCTGAAAGATCTGGTCGGCAAGTCCCTGCTCGACCACGCGTCCCCGGCGCATCACCATCACCCGGTCCGCCATGGTGCGGATGACGCCCAGATCGTGGCTGACCAGCACCATGGTGATCGACCGGTCGCGTTGCAGCCGTTTCAGCGTGTCCAGCACCAGCGCCTGCACCGATACATCAAGCCCGGTGGTGGGTTCGTCCAGCAGCAGCAGCGCGGGTTCCAGAGCGATGGCCTTGGCGAGCTGAACCCGTTGCTGCATCCCGCCCGACAGTTCGATCGGCCGCGCATCCATCCGCTCCAGCGGAAATTCGGACGCCGCCAGCGCCTCCTTCGCCTTTTCGCGCAGCGTGGCGAAGCGACGCTCCCCCGCGATCAGCAGCCGCTCGGCGACATTGCCGGAGGAGGAGTTGCGCATCAGAAGCCCCAGATGCGGGTTCTGATAGACGATCCCCACATGGCGCGCGCAGAGCATCCGCCGCGCATAACGGTCGAGGTCGAAGAGGTTGCCCTCCGCCCCCGGAATCGCCAGCCTGTAGTCACCGGTGTCGGGCGTGTCCTCAAGGTTCATCATGCGGAGCAGCGTGGATTTTCCCGACCCGCTCTCGCCGACGATGCCCAGAACCTCGCCGGGATAGACCGTCACATCTACATCGTCGAGCGCCGTCACCCTGCCGAAGCGGCGGGAAATGCCGGTCATCGTCATGATCGGCGGCGTCGTCATCAGGCGCGGCGCGGCGCGGCGCGTTCCTTCAGCAATCCGGGTCATTTCATCACCCCGTTCACATACCATGTTTCTCCGGGGGCGACGCCCTCGCCCTCCGCCGCCCGGATGTGTTTGACGGCATAGCCCGAGTCCGACAGCTCATGGATCGAGCCGCCGTCGGCCTGCGGAATTTCGTTCATGAAGAAGGCTTTGACGCCCGTGCGCCCGCAGGTGAGCCCGGCGTGATCCTCCACCCGGTAGGGCACGTCGGAAAACGCCAGCGGCTCCACCGGCGTAAACGGCGGCACGGCGAAGATGCGCTTTTCCCGCCCCGCCGACAGCAGCGTCAGATGCTGCGCCATGTTGAGCTTCGGCACGTCCCAGCGCGGGATGGGCGACGGCGTCATCACGTGCCGCCCGTTGACCAGCGCCGGGTATGAGGCACCCTGCATGATCCGCCCGGACCGCACGATCTGCTCATAGAGCACCAGCCAGAGACGCCCGTAATCGGCATCGGCGTGCATCTGCCGCGCCACGGAGATGTTCGGCTCCACCGGGCGGAGCGGCTCCGGGTTCGGCACCTGGAGGACGAGCACCTGATCCTCGCGCATCACCTCCTCCGGGATGCGGTGGCGGGATTGCAGGATCGTGGCCTCCGCCGTGTCCTCCGTACCCTGCGCACCCGCCACGCGGGCGACGAACTGGCGGATGGAAACGGCATTCACGCTGTCATCCGCGCCCTGATCGATCACCTTCACCACGGAGGCAGGGTTCACGAGCGTCAGCGTCACCTGAAGGCCGCCCGTGCCCCAGCCGCGCGCCATCGGCACTTCGCGGCTCGCATAGGGGATCTGGCAGCCGGGCACGGCGATGGCCTTCAGCATGGCGCGGCGCATCTCGCGCTTGGCGGAGGCGTCGAGGAAGCCGTAGCTCATCGCCTCCCAAGGGCGGGTAAGGTCGCTCAGGGCGGTCATGGGGTCGGCTCCTCGATTTTCTCCTCGGCCGGGCTGGCCTGCGGATCGGCTTCAGGGACAGTCGCCGCCTTCAGCGCCCGTGCGTCCCGCATTGCGTCGAGCGAGGACTGGAAGGTCACGTAGTGCGGCAGCTTGAAGTGGATGCAGAAGCCGGAGGCTTCCACCGGCTCGGTGTGGTAAAGGAAGAACTCCTCCTCCGTCGGCGATCCCTTTGCCGCGCCCGGCGCGTTCAGGTCGAGCGTCGCGGCCGAGATCACCTTCACCTCGTTCCAGCCCAGCGTGGCGGAGAAACCCAGCCGGATCTGGCTGGACGTGTCCTTTGCCGCGACCTCCGCCTGCGAGACCCTGACACGTCCTGCCGCGAATACCGTTCCGCGCGGATGGCGCACGCGCAGTTCCGCCTCCGCCAGCCGCAGCTCATTCACCGTCGGGTGAGCATTGCCGTAGCCCCGCATGGCCGAATAGCCCAGTGCCAGAACGCCGCCAGTGTCAGCTCTTGCAAGGCTTTGGAGCGTATGCGCGCGTTTTGCCGGGAAAAGGAGCGGCTCCCGCGTGAGATCTGGAATGTTTTCCGGCGCCACATTTTCGCGCGGCGGGTCGGCCACGAGGCCCTCGGCCTTTTGCCAGGCGGCAAGCGAGGGCTGAAATGCCGGAGCAGGCATCGCCGCGCGCTCCACCGGCTCCGGCACCAGCGGCGCGCCTTCCAGAACACCCGTCGCCAGAAGCCGGTGGGCGTAATCCAGCGTCGGGCCGAGGATCTGACCGCCCGGAATGTCCTTGAAGGCCGCGGAAATGCGGCGGTGCGTGAACAGCGCCTCCTGTATCACCGGCTCCGCCACCATCAGCCGGGGCTGGGTCGTGCGCCACGCGCGGAGCAGAAGCACCGTCTCGTAAAGATCGCCGCCCGTCTGGGAGAGCGCGAGCGCGGCCAGTTCCGGCTCATAGAGCGAGGCCTCGCCCATCACCCGGTCCACGAGCCAGGGCAGCGCCGCGGCAACAGCGGCCACACGGCTCTGATCGATGGTGCCAAGTCCCTCCCGGTAAAGCCGCTCCGCCTGCGCGATGGCGCGTTCTCCCCCGCGCGTTGCAACATAAGCCATCAGAGCACCTCGATGCGGGTGGAGCGGGGCAGACCGGTGATCCGGTCTCCGTCCACGAGGAACAGGTCGAAGCCGAGCGGGTAGGCCACGCGTTCGGCACGTATGTCCCAAAGCTCCGGGGGCAGAGCCGGGGCAATGGTGACGGAACCGTCGATCCCCGGACCGGCAAGCCGCAGACGGGGCCCGCCCTCCAGCGGCGCGGCGACGACCAGCGTCGCCCCCGCTTCAGGGTGGATCGCGGAGCCGGTCCGAGCCTGCCGGAACGCCGCCTCCGCGCCGCTGGCAAGAAACAGGTAATCGGCAGTGTTCAGACGGGCAGGCCGCGCGCCCGTGCGGTCGATGAGGCGCTGAAGCCCCTCGTCATCCGTGAAGGCCGTGACCTCCAGATCCACGAGCGCCTGCGCCACCGGGGCGAGTCCCGGCTCCGGCAGCCGCCGCTCCACGCCCGGGCGGGACAGAGCCCACATCAGCGCCTCGAACGTGGCATTGTCACGGGTTTCGTCGATATTCGGCAGGGGAGCAGCCATCAGAACGTCTCCATTTCGACCCGAGTCGCTTCAACGGCGCGGAGGGTGTCACGGTCCCCGGCGGCCTGACGCGCGGCCTCAGCTGTCACGAAACGCTCGATCTCCGGCCGGCCGACGTCTTCGGCATATGCGGCATCCGTCAGCGCCATCGCCATCGCCCGCTCCAGATCGCGGCCGATCACCATGCCGTAGCCCTCGGTCCCGGAGGTGAGGCGCAGATGGGCTTCCGCCACCAGAACCTCGCCCAGGTGGAAATCCGTCCCCTTCACCGTGTCGCGCATCGGCAGCATGACGAGGCCGGTGCGGCTCGCCAGCACTTCTACCTCCCCCAGCCGGGGAAGCAGCCCCTCCGCCAGCGCCTTCAGCGCCGCGGCATCGGCCCGCGCCAGTGTGGCGAGCAGGCGCGCATGATCGTCTCCCCCCGCGGGGGGGAGGCTGTTCTGGTCGAACATCTTGTCCTCTTTCTGTTGCCGGTCAGAACCGGCTGTCGTCAGGCCGTTCCGCGCCCGGCGGATCGGTGTCGAAGGTGAACTGCACCCGCTCCGCCGACCAGACGGCTTCGGAATGGCCGATCGGTTGGCCTGCCTCGTCCACGTCGGTCTTCTGCACGACAAGGACGGGCAGCAACGGATGCTGGGCAAGCAGGCGCGCTTCCTCCTCCTCCGCCCGGCGGGCGAAGATGGTGGTGGAGCGCCGGAAATAGTCGGTCACGCCATGAGCGGCATAGATGTCGCTGACGGCCTGCCCCGCCGCGCGGCGCTCTGCGAAATCAGGAAACCGCGCGGCGCAGCACCAGGAGAGGCCGAGGCTGATCGGCACGTCATCGGCCAACCCCCGGTTCAGCAGCCGGTGAACGGCGGCACCCTCCTCCAGCGCCAGCGCACGGGCGATCCGGGCGGGCGCAGGCACGATTTCCGCCGAAATCTGATCGCCCCCCGGCGCCAGACCCTGCTCCTGAAGGTTCTGACGGAAGCGGGTCCTGCGGCCGATGTGATAGTTGATGAGCGGGGCCGATTCCACGAAAGTTCCCCGCCCCTGCTCCACGCGCAGCTTGCCCTCCACCGCAAGGGCGGCGACAGCGCGGCGGATCGAATGCCGGCCCGCGCCGAAAAGCTGGCACAGTTCGGGCTCTGTCGGCAGCCTGTCGCCGGGCGAAAAGCTGCCCGAGGCGATCTCCTCCGAAATCCTGTCCCGGATCATCTGCCAGTTCTCGCGCCCCATGTGAGCCTCCGAGTCATTCGAATGAATTATGAATAGCTGCAGACTATGACGGCAAGATGAAATACAAAGACCTCGCGGAAAAAATTCCACGGCTCTGCAGATATTTGTATGTCTTTGAAATGTCGTCAAATATTCACGAAATAATTATTGCAGAATGCCGCGAGTGCGCCGTAACCGTTTGACACCCCTCGCCGGCGAACGGCCGCGAAGGGGTCAGGAGGATAAGATGAGGACAGCGATCTTCGCGGTGGTCGGCCCATCGGGCGCCGGCAAGGACACGGTGATCGCCGCGGCGCTCGCGCACAGGCCAGAGATCCACCGCGTCCGCCGCGTCATCACGCGGCCCACCGAAGCCGGCGGGGAAGACTTCGAGGGCGTGAGCGAAGCGCTATTCCAGAAGCGGCTGGCAGCAGGCGATTTCGCCCTGCACTGGCAGGCGCACGGCCTGTCCTATGGTATTCCGTGGTCGGAAATAATCTCCGGGCGAGACGTGCTGTTCAACGCCTCCCGCGCGATGGTGGAAAGGGCCGTTGAGGTCTTTCCCGCACTGCGAATTCTTCAGATCACCGCCCCGCCGGAAGTGCTCGCCCACCGCCTTGCCCAGCGCGGGCGGGAAACCGCAGGGGAAATCGCGCAACGCCTTGTCCGCGATACCGCGCCTCTCCCGCGAAACCTCGCTGTCAGCACGATTGACAATGGCGGGGCGCTGGAGGTTGCCGTCGAGCAGTTTCTTCACGAGCTGGACCGGGTGCCGCGCCGGGTTATGGGGTAGCCCGATCCTAATCGCTGCCCTTTTCTGAGCGGATTTACGCATAAGGCACAGCACCGAAAGCAGGCCCTTTTCTTGTGAAACCGGCGCCCCGCACTGGCCGACTGCCGGTTTCGGCAGCACGAAGATAGGTCGTGACCGAGAACCTCGAGAGCGGACATGGTGAGGCGGAAGCTCAGCCGGGACGCGGTGAGGCAGGTAACAGACCGGAGCGTTGCGATGACGCAGGTCGCGCGTGACCTTGGTATCGCCGAGAGCGTATTTCGGGCGATGGATGCGAGAATGGAGCCTAGCCCTGCCGCCGTCTTTCCCTGGAACGGTCAGATGTGGGCCAACCTGGCCAAGATTGCGCCATGAAGAAAAAGGTCACCCGGAATCGGGCGCAGCCTGACATCCCGAAGAGGGCGGAGGCTTTTTTTGCGCGTGAGGTGATATGAGGTTCGCCTTCATGCCGGGCACCCCGCAGATCGGGCCCGTCACCTGAGTCTGGGAGGCCCTCAGATCCCGTGGTCAGGCTACACGCTTGGCTGAACCGAGACCGGTGCGTGGACAACGAAGGCTGGAACCGGGCTTTGGTGCACCACCTCCCGCTGACCAATCCAGAGGGCTTTCAACGCGATTCAAAGCCACTGCGTCGGACATAACCGACCTTTCGCCGGCCGAAGACAGCGGGCGAAGAAATAAATCCCTCCATCCCCGTGCTTCCCGAGACAGAACATGTCGAAGATGAGGTGTTCTCAAACCAGGGGAGAGCGCATTGTTAGTGGGCACTCCTTGAGAACTTCAAATTTTCCATCCGGCCTTTGGCCGAAGAGATAGATGCGATCAATGATCAGCGGCTCCGGCAGAAGCGGCGCAAGATGTGGTTCGAGCTTCTCGATCACCTCCACGCCGACGTCCTGCGACACTCTGCCGGTGAGCGTGAGATGAAACCGGAAGTCATCGCCGACATAGGGATAGCCCCAGTCAAGGAGCTTCTGGCGCTGCGGCGGCGAGAGTGTTTCCGGCCTGCGGCGCGCGATTTCCGCCTCGGTCAACGGGGCCCTGAAATCATCGAAGAACTCCACGACCCTCATCGCAAATCTGTTCAGCTCCGCCGCATCTCCCTTTGGCCGGAGCGCGACAAATCCTGACAGCAGGCTAAAAGCCAGACCATCCAGTCTGACGGCTGCCTGATCTTCCGCAAAGCTTTGAAGTGCAGCCTCCAGCCCTACGCGATCGCGCCCTTCAGCCAGACGAAAGGGGGCTTTCAGTGTGGCGTGGAAGCCATAACGCCGCGGCTCCTCCGTGATCTGCGCCAATCCGAGCGGCTGGCCGAACCAGGGGGTGGTGGGTGGGGTTTCCACGGATGTCCAGGGATTCCATCCCAGCCAAGCCGCCGCAAAATCGGTGAGAGGGCCGGGAGGGGACGTCCAGTAAATGGCGTATCGCGTATGGTCTGTCATATTCTTGATCATGGCGCCGGAGGTCCGGCAATCCGCATCCTCTATGCTCTTCGCATGTCACTTTCATGACCCGTTTGCCGGATCATTCAAGATCAGAACGAGATCCCGGCGGAAAGCCCTGCTTTCTTCCAGAAGCGCTCCAGCTCCCGCAAGACTCAGGGAGGGTTGGGCCGCAGAAGTTCCTGCCCGAGAGGTTCCTGCTTGCACAGCAGCCGTGACCGGGGTCTCTGCCCTGCCCGACACTGTCTCGCTCCTGCCGAAACCAAGCGCGGTTACCCGCTCCTCCACGCCCGCCTGCACCGAAATTGGCAGATCAGGCGCGGTCAGCCGGGAACCGAGTGCGAAACGGAGGAAAGTCACGTCATCGGCGATCCGCAGAAGAAGTGTTGCCAGCGTCTCCCCGGTCTCACGCCGGAGCGAGGCGGGCAAGCGGTCGAACGCGCCATAGGCCGCGTCGAAATCGCCCGTGGAAGCGAGTGCAAGGACTTCCGCACGCGCCAATCTGTCTCCCAGTTGCGCCCCGCGCATCTCCATCGCGAGGGCAGCGGCCTGAACGGCGCGCTCATGTTCCACCGGCTCACCGCGCGCGACGCGGCCTTCAATAAGCAGCGCTAGCGCTTCCGCCCCAAGCACTCCCGAGGTCCGGGAGGTCGGCGCGAGGCCGGGAGGCTCCCTCTCCTCACGGGCAATCAGCCCGTCCGCGATTGCGACCGAAGGTCCCTCATCGGCACGAGCCATGACGGAACGCACCGAGAGCGCGGACTCATCGTCATCGCGCGCGAGGAACCGCTCAACCAGCCGGGGGCCGAGCAGGTCGCGTTGAAACGGGGCAAGCCGTGAAAAGCTGCGCAGGACAGCGCCCCTGTTCACCTCGCGACCCGCCCCAAGGCGGGGGTCGGCAAGGAGCGCCCAAAGCGGCGTCCAGCCGTCGCAGACCGCCATTGCCGCAAGCGGCCCGATGTCCCGGGGGATCTCGCCATCGACGAGCGCGGCTAGCGGCAAAAGCCACTCGCGGTCCCTGATGAGATCGGGGTTGAGCTGCATTTCCGCCAGCGCCTCGTGTCCGAAGCCCATGGCGAGGTAATATCGTACGAGAGTGTTCACGGCCTCTATGCCGGGCCGGTCGAATTCCCCAACCAGTTCCGCACGCAGCTTTCCCAACGTCTCGGCAAGGGGCTCGGCCTTCATCCAGGCCGTGGGGTCAAGGAGTTCAGGAGCCGGACATGCGGACAGCCCCGGAGCAGCGGGCCCATCGTCACGAACATCCCTGTCGAACGCGGTAATGACGGCAAGGCCCGGGGCGTCGTTGTTGGTCACCGGGGTTTCGGATGTGATGGGCGCTCCTTCAAGTTCTACCAACCCCTGGTCCACCGCCCTCGTCAGCTCTGCGCCGATCAGCGAACGCATTTTGGCCAGCGGCTGATCTGGCGCGAGCGGCAGAGGCAGCGGGGACGGAGGTCGGAGGGGAAGCGGAAGACGGGGCATGACGGCGGCCACCGGAATTTCCGGCGGGGGGCCGTCCGTCACGTCGAGCACGATGAGCCCCGGTCGCATCTCCGTCGCGACAGCATGGCACTCGCAGCCGAGAGACAGGCGAAGCCCCTCGGGCGTCTTGCGGATATCGGCGATCCTCCGGCGCGGAATGAGCTCGAACACGCGGCTGATGTCGAGCTGAGGCTTCGCCGCCATGTCGAGCCGATACCCCTCTCCAGCCCGCGTGAGCGACCATGCGGAAGGTTTTGGGAGAGCAATGACAATCCTGCTGAATGTCTCATGCTCGCCCGAGCGCACACGGATCGACTGGGCCGAGGCAAGGCACGGCAGCAAAAGCAGGGCGGCAAGCAGCAGGCGCATCAGGCGACCTCCGGCTTCAGTTCGCGCAACGCACCCTCCAGCATGGCAAAGGACGGACGAACCGCATGCGGCGCGTTCTGTCGCCCGACTTCGACACATATGTTGGCCGCGTGGTTGTGGAGGTTGGCGACCAGAACTTCCCGGATCAGGCGATGGAACTGCGCATCCTCCTCCGTCACCGCCTTCAGCCTCGCGGCGAGGGGACCGACGATTCCGTAGGCGAGGAATACACCAAGGAATGTGCCGACAAGCGCGCCCCCGATCAGCTTGCCCAGGACTTCCGGCGGCTGGTCGATGGAGGCCATCGTCTTGATGACGCCCAGCACGGCCGCGACGATGCCGAGCGCGGGCAGCCCATCGGCCATCGTCTGGAGTGCATGGCTGGTGTGAAGCGCATGATGGAGACTTACCTCCATCCGCTTTTCCAGAATCTCCTCCACCTGATGGGGGTCATCATAATTCATGGCGGCAGAGCGGAGCGTGTCGCAGATCAGATCCACCGCCTCATGATCGGCGACGATCCGCGGATACCGCGCGAAGATGGAGGAGCTTTCCGGCGCCTCCACATGCTCTTCCAGCGCCACCGGATTCTGACGCCCAAGGCGCACCAGTTCGAACAGCAGGCAAAGAAGATCCTGATAGTCGGTCTGGCGCCATTTCGGGCCTTTGAAGGCGCGCGCGATATCGCGAACCGTTGCCTTCACCAGCGCCATGTCGCTTGACAGCAGGAAGGCGCCCACGGCCGCGCCAAGGATCATCGCCATCTCATAGGGGAGCGAATGAAGGATGATCGACATCTTGCCGCCTGCGAGGATGTAGCCGCCAAAGACCATGACGAAGATCACAGCGATCCCGATGATGCCGAGCATTCCTGAAGCCTCCATTCCAGCGTGATCCCCAGAATAGAGGACGCGGGTTAATATTCGCTTGCGACGTCACTCAACCGGCGCAAGCGCATTACGGCCCGCAAGCAGGACGCTGAAAGAATAGGCCGTGCGGGGGTTGAGGCCCGCCATGAGGGAGGCGGCCGCCTCCGGACGCATGCGTGCGAGGAATCCGGCGGCGAAATCGGGTTCCATTTCTTCGAAAAGCAGTGCCGCCTCCTTGGGCTTCATTGCCTCGTAGACAGCAGTCAAACGGGCAAGGTCCGCCTCGCTCGCCTGGCGGGAGGCTGCGATTCGGGCATCAAGACTATCTTCTGCGGCCGCGAGCCGGGCGAGTTGCTGGCGAACGTCCATCTCGGCACGGTCGAGCGCCTCCTTGCGGGCAGTGAGTGCGCGTTCCGTCTCCACCACGCGGGCCTCGCGATCGCGGAGATTTGCCAGAAGTTCTGCCGCACCCGGTAGCGAGGTGCAGGATGTTTCGACCAGCGCGGGTGACGCCTCAAGCGCGAGTGCGCTTCCGCCCCACCCCGCAAGGCGGATCGCCGCGGAGGCGAGGAACATCACTGTGACCAGGGAGAGCGGGCCGGGGCGTCTCATTCCGCGGCCATAAGGATATCGTCCCTGCGCTGGCGAAGGCGAAGCCGGCGTCGCTGCGGCCTGGGAGCGGGCAGATCGTGCATCGCGGCCAGAACGACCTCCAGTCGCCGGGTTGCCGCCTCTGCACGACCCGTCACCTCCTCCAGCGAACGCTCCGACGCTCCCGCCGTCTCCCGCGCCAGCGCGACGGCTTTCGTCAGGTCATCGACCTGCGTGGACAGCAGGGCGACCGCCCCCCCCATTCCGCCTTCCAGTTGAGAAAAGCGCTTCAGACGGCGGGAGAGCACGAAGCAATAGAGACCCGCGCCGAAAGCGCCCGTCGCCAATAGCAGATCGGCGATGAAATCCATGCCCGTCTCCTCAGTTTATGACAAATTCCGAAACGAGCAGGTCGCGCACGCGACCTTCACCCGCGACGATCTGAACGCGGCGCAGCATCTGGGCTCGCAGCGTCATCAGCATGGCGGGCTGCTCCAGCCGCTCCGGCTCCACTGCGCGGAGATAGCCGTTCAGCACGTCGCGAATCCGGGGCATCACCAGCGTAACCTCCCGCGCATCCGCGCGTCTCACCTCCAGATCGGCGGCGAATCGCAGGTGGCGGCCCGCCATTCCCGGCCCGAGAGACAGGACGAGCGGCGGAATGGTCACATAGGCGATATCGCCCAGACCGCTCTCCGGCGTCTTCGGGGAAAACGCCGGTATCAACCCCGTCCGGGCGGCCATGAACCCCCCGCCTGCCAATGCCAGCGCCAGCACCCCGGCGAGAATCAGCCCGCGTTTGCCCCCCTTTCGGGGCGCATCTTCCGTCCCACGATCGGCCACGTCCGACATGTTGCCTCCGAATCTGCACCACATCGTCATAGCGCAAGCCGACTAACGCTTTCTTAAGGCTGCGAATGCAAAACCAGAGTCACGCAGACCGGATCAGGGAGAATCGTCGTGCAGCAGATCGTGGCCATCTGGAATGGGCTGACACTGGCGCGTCGTGTGGCCGTGGCGGCAGCCACGCTCGCCATGTTCGCGGCGATACTCCTGATGGCACGCGGGGTGGCCAGTCCGCGAATGACCCTGCTGTATTCCGGGCTGGAACCGGCGGCGGCGGGACAGGTGGTGAATGCGCTGGCCCAGCGCGGGATCGTCCATGACGTGCGGGGTGACGCGATCTTTGTGCCCGAACAGGCGCGCGACCAGCTCCGCATGGCTCTCGCCGCAGAGGGGATGCCGGCGAACAGCAGCGGGGGCTATGAGATACTCGATTCGCTCTCCGGCTTCGGGACGACGTCGCAGATGTTCGACGCGGCCTACTGGCGCGCGCGGGAGGGGGAGCTGGCCCGGACCATTCTGTCAAGCAACGGCATCCGGGCGGCGCGTGTGCATATCGCCACCGCGCGCGCCCAACCCTTCCGGCAGGATATGCCGCCCACGGCCTCCGTCACGGTCACGACCTCCGGCATGCCGCTCGGCGGCGATCAGGCGCGGGCGATGCGGTTTCTGGTCTCCTCCGCCGTGCCGGGGATGCTCCCCGAAGCGGTTTCAGTCATCGACAGTCAGCGCGGGTTGGTCCTCTCCGGCGTAGAGCCTCCCGGAGCGGGTCCGATGGCGGAGCGGACAGAGGCCTTGCGTCACAACATCCTCAGGCTTCTGGAAGCCCGTCTGGGCCCGGGCCGGGCCGTTGCGGAAGTCAGCCTCGACATCGCCAATGAGCGTGAGACCATCACCGAACGGCGGATCGATCCGGCCTCCCGCATCGCGGTCAGCCACGATGCGGAAGAAACGACGGCCAGCTCTTCCGAAAGCCCCGGCGCGCCGGTGGGCGTGGCCAGCAACCTGCCCGATGGCGAGGCGCAGTCGGAAGGCGGCAGTTCACGCAATCAGGACAGCCGGTCGCGAGAGCGGACAAATTTCGACTTTTCCCAGACCGAACGTGCGGTGGAGCGGGCACCGGGCGCGCTGCGCCGGCTGACGGTCGCGGTGCTGGTGGACGGAATGCAGGTGGCGGGGACCGACGGCACGACGACATGGCAACCCTTGCCCGAGGCGGAGATCGCGGCGCTCCGCGATCTCGTCGCCTCCACAGTCGGATATGACGAGGCAAGAGGCGATGTGATCACCCTGAAATCCATGCCGTTTCAGCCGGTCGATACGCCAGAGATGACGGCCGAGACGGGAATGTTCTCAGGTTTCGATGCCACGACGCTGGTGAAACCCGCGCTCCTTGGCCTCTTTGCCCTGCTCATCGGGCTGTTCGTCATCCGACCAATCCTCACCGGCACCAGAAAGACCAGTCGCGAGCTGGACGACAGCCGCCCCGTCAGGATACTCGCGGCGGGAGAGACGCTGGCTGGTCCGGGCCTCCCTGCCCCCACAGATATTTCAGAACCCGAGGAGCCCGTTCACCGCCTGCGCCGACTCATCGCGGAGCGTCAGGACGAAACGGTGGAAATCCTTAGAGGCTGGCTTGAAGACCGCAAGGAGCGCGTATGAAACCCCTCGCCCTCACATTGGAGAACTTCGCCACATACCCGCAGCTGGCCGAGGAGGACGCTTCGAAGGCGCGCGCCCTCGCCTATGACGAGGGTTTCGCCGCGGGATGGGAGGAAGCCGTGGCGGCAGAGGTTGCGGAGCGCGCGCGGCTCCGCACGGATCTGGACGCACGGCTTCAGGATCTGTCCCTCACCTGGCAGGAGGCGCGGGACCACGCTCTCAACGCACTCTCTCCGGTGCTGGATGCGCTGGTCGCGAAAGTCCTGCCCGCCGTGGCGCGGTCCGTGCTTGCGGACCTAATCCTCGAACATTTCGCACCGATCGCCCGACAGGCAACCCGGAAGCCGGTGGCCCTTGCCGTCTGCCCCGAGGATGTCGCAGCGCTTCAGGAGCGGCTTCTGGACCATGACGACCTGCCCTTCCAGATCGTCGCCGACGACACCCTCCTGCCCGGCCAGTGCGTCCTGCGCTCCGCGGCGGAGACGCTCTTCGATCTCGACGGCCTCACCCGCAGGCTGACCGAGGAAATCCGCAATCATTACCCCCAAAGACCGGAGCTTCGCGCCCATGGATGACAAGGCCTTTCCCGAGCAGCGCCTGTTTGGACAGATCCCCATCGAGATCACCGTCTCGGTCGGCAAGGCGCGCCCGCTGGTGCGCGACCTGCTCCGCCTCCAGCAGGATACCGTCCTGCCGCTGGACCGGCGCGTGGACGATCTCGTGGAGCTTTACGTAGGTGAGCGGCTGATCGCGCGCGGCGAGCTTCAGGAGCTTGAGGGCGACCAGGCCGGCCAACTCGCCGTCAAGCTGACGGAGGTCATCGATGTGGCGGGGGGCGCCTGATCCGGCGCTGCTCATCTGGACCGCGGGTTTCGCCCTGTTCGCGGGGGCAGCCTTCGCACAGGACGGCCTGATCCCGGCGGATGGAGCCTCGCTCGCCGGGCGGGCGGTGCAACTCATCGCGGTGATAACGCTTCTGGGCCTGGTGCCCGGCCTGGCGGTCACAGTGACCTGCTTTCCCTTCATCGTCACGGTGCTTTCCATCCTTCGGCAGGCCATCGGCCTGCAGCAGGCACCGCCGAACATGCTCATGGTGACGCTGGCGCTTTTCCTGAGCTGGTTCGTCATGGACCCCGTGCTGACGGAAGCGTGGGAAACCGGGATCGGCCCCCTCTCCCGCGGAGAAACGACGGTGGAGGCAGCGCTTCCCCATATCATCGGGCCGTTTCAGGGCTTCATGGCCCATCGCGTGAACCCCTCCACCCTGGCGGAACTGGCGACGCTCCGCGCTCCGGGGCTGCCGCCTCCCCCCGCAATGGAAGCGCCGCTGCCCCTGCTCGTGCCGAGCTTTCTGCTGAGCGAGATCGCCCGCGCCTTCCAGATCGGCTTCGTCATCTTTCTGCCGTTCCTGATCATCGACCTCGTCGTTTCGGCGGTGCTCATGTCGATGGGGATGATGATGGTTCCGCCCGCGATCGTTGCATTGCCATTCAAGCTGGCCTTCTTCGTGGTCGCGGATGGCTGGACCCTGATCTCCGGCGCGCTGGTACGCAGTTACATGTAGGTGTTCTACGGTCAGGGCTGGAAAAATCGTCCGACAATCGCAATGATGGAGGGAGAACCGCGAAAGGGATGAGGATGTTCGAGGATCTGAAGGGCAAAACCGCGCTGATCACCGGCGCGTCGGGCGGGCTGGGCGCCCATTTCGCCGAGCTTCTTGCAGGTGCGGGGGCGCATGTCATCGTCGCGGCCCGGCGCGCGGCAGCGTTGGAGGCGCTGTGCGAGCGTATCGCGGCTGCGGGCGGCAAGGCTGAGGCCGTCTCCCTCGACGTTACCGAACCGGACGCCATTACGGAGTGCTTCACCGGCCTCGCCCTCGCACCGCAGATCGTGGTGAATAACGCCGGTATCAGCATGCCCGGCCCCGCGCTGGACATCACCGCCGAGGATTGGGACCGTGTCGTCGATACCAATCTGCGTGGCGTATTCCTCGTGGCGCAGGCGGCGGCGCGGCGGATGCGGCAGGCGAAACAGGGCGGATCCATCATCAACGTGGCCTCGATTCTGGGGGTCCGGGTTGCGGGGGCAGTCGCCTCCTACGCCGCGTCCAAGGCGGGGGTGGTGCAGCTCTCCTCGGCGCTCGCGCTCGAATGGGCGCGCTACGGCATCCGGGTGAACGCGCTTTGCCCGGGATATTTTGAAACGGAAATGAATCGCGACTTCTTCGCCTCCCCCCCCGGAGAGGCATTGGTCAAACGGATACCCCAGCGCAGGCTGGGCCGCATGGAGGATCTCGACGGGCCGTTGCTGTTACTGGCCTCCGACGCGGGAGCCTATGTTACCGGCGCCGCGATTCCGGTGGACGGCGGGCACCTCGTCTCATCGCTCTGAGCGGCTGAGCGCGGCCTCGGCACGTTCAAAATCGGCGAGCGTGTCGATATCCATCGACCGCTCGGCCGGCATCGGCACCATGCCGATCCGATCCGTCGCCAGGCCGCCGTTCTGCCGGAACCATTCGGCGGAGAAGACATAGACCGCGCCATTGGGCCGCCAGACCAGCGGAAGCTGCTGACGGTTCATGAAGCAGTATTCCGGCCGGGCGACAGGCACGAAACGATCACCCTCGGCAAGACCGTATTTCAGGACGGTCGAGGGCGCCTCCGTCACCGACATGACGAGGTCGAACCCGCCCTGCCGCCAGACATCCACGCCGCGTCTGATGTCCTCCACCTGCCGGAGCGGTGAGGTGGCCTGCAGCAGCACCACAAGGGCAGGCCCCGCGTCGCGCAGCGCGTGAAGCAACACCGGATCCATTGGCACGCCATCGCCCGCAAGCGCCTCGGGCCGGGCGATCAGCCGTGTTCGGGGCTGTGGAGCCGCCAGAATCTCGGGAATGTCGGTGGAGACGATGACTTCCTGCGCGCCCGCTGCAAGACCCTGATCCACCGCGCGGCGGTAGAGCGGCACCCCCCCGAGCGGCCGGACGTTCTTGCCCGGCAGCCCCTTGGACCCGCCCCGGACGGGCACGATGGCGATAAGCGGCAGGTCTGTCATGGCGTGGTGTCCAGCAGCGGTTCGAGGATGGCCATGCTGCGCGCCGTCGCGCCGCTGTGGTCGGCAAAGAAGCTCTCCGTCCGGCGGGATATGGCGGCGAGCGCGTTGGGATCCAGCAGCAGATCGCCCATGACCTGCGCGAGATCGGGGATCGTCGGGCAGATGCGCAACACACCCGCGGCCTCCGCCTCCCGGCCCGGATATTCGATCGTCCAGACATGCGGCCCGACGAGCACCGGCTTGCGCAGGGCGAGCGGTTCGATCACGTTATGCGCCCCCTTCTCCACGAAGCCCCCGCCCACGACCGCCAGCTCGGACAGGGCGAGGTAGAAATACATCTCTCCCAGTGAATCACCGAGCAGGATATCGGCCTCTGCCACTCCCGGATCGGTGAGGGCAAGATCCGCATCGAAGGCGCGGGAGCGCCGCAGGACGCGCTGGCCGGATGCCTCCAGCATGTCGCCCACCTGCGCAAACCGCTCCGGCGCGCGGGGGATATGGATGAAGAGCGGCGGCACCCGCCCCGCCGCCCGGAACCGCTCCTGCACGAGACGATAGGCGTCGAGATACAGGTCGTCCTCGCCCTCCACCACGCTGGCCAGCGCCACGACATGCCGACCGCGAAGCACCATGCCGGTTGGCCCGTCGAGAAGCCGGGCGGCAGCCCCTGTCAGGCGCGCGGGAATGGGCTGATCGAAGCGCAGCTCCCCCACGACATGCACATTGGGCGCGCCGAGTGCTCGGAACCGCTCCGCCATGATCCGCGATTTGGCGAGAACCCCGGCCACGTCCCGGACTGGATGGCCGATCCACGGCAACCAGCGGCGGGCGCGCGCAAAGCTCCGCTCCGGTATCTGGCTGTTGGCGAGCCAGAGCGGCACGCCTGCCAGACGGGCCTCGTCGATCATCACGGGCCAGATCTCGATCTCCATCGCGAGGCCGAGGCGCGGGCGGGCGTTGCGGAAGAAATGCCGCCATGCCCCCGCAAGCTCCAGCGGCAGATAGCGCACGGCGACATCGCCCGCAGCGATCTCCGGGGCAAAGGCGGCTTCGCTGCCGCGCCGGCCTGCCGGGGTCAGATGGGTGATGAGCACCCTTTCCCCGCGGTCAAGGAAGGCACGGATCAACGGCACGGCGGAGCGGAGTTCGCCGAGCGACACCGCATGGACCCAGACGGTGGCCGCAAATGGCTCGCCCTGCCCGAAACGCTCCTCCATATGGTCGAGATAGGCCGGATCCCTTCGCCCGCGCCGCCGGAAATAGGCCCGCACGAACGGCAGGGCCGGATACCACAGCGCCCGGTAGAGGCGAAGGGCGAGACGCTGGCGCAGGGTCATGGTGCCCCCATCATCGCGATGAGGTGCCGGGCCGTGCGGTCAAGCTGCGCCTCTCCCCGTTCGGCCAGCGCAGCCGCGCGGGGGCGCATGGCGAGCGTTGCGGGATCGGAAAGCGCCTCCGTCATCGCCTCGGCGTGAAGGGTCAGCCGCGCGGCCCCCGCCCGGTCGAAGGCATCGTAATCCTCCTCGAAGTTCCACACGTTCGGTCCGTGCAGGATGGCGCAATCCAGCCGTGCCGCCTCATAGGGATTGTGGCCGCCGACCGCGGCGATGGAACCGCCGACGAAGGCCGTATCGGCCACCCGATACCACAGGCCGAGCTGGCCGATCCGCTGCACGACATAGACCTCCGCCCGGGCGGGCAGACGGTTGTCGGGCGGAAGCAGCTCCACCGCCAGACCGGCAGCGCGGCAGGTCGCGACCACCTCCGGCGCGCGATCAGGCGCGCGGGGCGCGACGACCAGCACTGCACCGGGGTCGCGCCGCAGGAGCCTCTGGTGTGCTTCGATCACCGCTCCTTCATCGCCCGGATGGGTGGAGGCCGCGAGCCAGAGGCGGCGACCGCCAAGGTCGTTCTCCACCGCATGGCGGCTTTCCGGCTGATCTGCGAGCGGGGGCGCCGCCGATTTCAGCGAGCCGGTGACATGGATGCGCGACGGCTCCCCGCCGAAGGCGGCGAAGTGGCGGGCGCTCTCCTCCTCCTGCGCACCGATGAAGGCGAAGCGGGTGTAGAGATCGGCGAACAACGCCCGCGCCCGGGCCTTCTGCCGAAAGGAGGCCGCGCTCATCTTGCCGTTGACGATGGCCAGCGGAATATCCCGCCGCGCGATCTCCCGGATGAATGCAGGCCAGACATCGCGCTCCGCCCAGACGGAGAGGTCGGGCCGCCAGTGATCCAGAAAGGCGCGCACGAAAGGAAGGGCATCCAGAGGCAGATACTGATGGATCGCACCGGCAGGCAGGTTCTTCGCGATCGCCTCCGCCGATGTGCGGGAGGAGGAGGTGAGCAGCACCGTCACATCGGGCCGGAGCGCACGGATGCGGTTGACCAGCCCCGGCAGCGCCAGAAGCTCCCCCACGCCCACGGCGTGCATCCAGACCAGAACCCCCTCGGGGCGGGGCACGCTGGCCTCTCCCAGCTTCTCGCGCCAGCGGGCCGGATCCTCCTTGCCGCGGGCGAGGCGCTTCTTCAGATGACGCCGCGCCAGCGGGGCCATGAGCGCGGAGGCGGCAAGGTAGCCCCGCAGAGCCAGGCCGGTGTGTTGCGTCACGCCCTTCCCCCGATCAGCCAACGTCGCGGAAGGCCTTCTGGAAGCCGCGCGCCCAGAAGCTCTCGTCATTCAGGATGGCCACGAAACGATCCGCCGCGCGGCCTTCGCCAAAGGCCGTGTCCGGCGGAAACCGGCGTCCCCACTCCGTGGTGAGAAAATCGAGGATGGCGGCCCGATCCGCAGGCGTATGGACAATGGAGGGCGCCTCCGAGCGGTTGGTCTGCCGCGTGCCGATATCCAGCGACGGGATGCCGAGAAACGGCGCCTCCCGCACGCCCGCCGATGAATTGCCCACGAGACAGGCCGCATTCTTCATCAGCTCGGAAAAATAGGCGAAGCGCATGGACGGGATGCGCCGGAAGCGCTCCGCCGGAAGCCGGTCGATGGCGCGGAAGATATCCTCCGACCCAGGATCGTTGTTGGGCAGGATGACGACGAAATTCCGCCGCGACTCCGCCAATGCTCCGAACAGGGTCTCCGCCTGCGCACCGATGGTCGCCGCTTCGGAGGTGACGGGATGGAACACCGCGATGCCGTAATCGGCGAAGGGAATGTCGTAGCGCGCCTTCACCTCCGCCAGCGTCACGCCGGAGGGCGCGCCATGCTTGTCGAGTTCGGGCGAGCCGATGACATAGATCGCCTCCGGCGCCTCTCCCAGAGCCATGACCCGCGCCTTTGCCTGTTCGGAGGAGACGAAATGGCACCAGGCGAGCTTGGTGTTGCAGTGGCGGAAGATCTCGTCGATCGTGCCCGACACCTCTCCGCCTTCGATATGGGCGCAGCGGACGTAATTCGTGGCGCAGACCAGCGCGCAGGCCAGAGCCTCCACCCGGTCACCGTGGACGATGACCAGATCGGGCCGGTGTTCCGCCAGGAAATCGGAAAATCCGACGACGGTCTTGGCAAGGATCATGTCCTGCGGATCGCCCTCCCGCTGGTTCAGGAACTCGAACACCTCGACCCCGGCGAGACGATGCACCTCGATCTTCGTGCGCCCGTAGCGGTCCATCATATGCATGCCGGTCACGAAGAAGGACACGCGGAAGCCCGCATCCCGCGCCGCGACGGCGAGCGGTTCGAGCTTGCCGAAATCGGCGCGCGTGCCGGTGACGAAGAGGAGCGAGCGGGTCATGCCCTGCCCTCTGGCACGGAAGCCCGGATCTCGGCAAGCATGACCGGTAACGGCGGGGCCAGATCGCCCGCCGCGACGGCGCGGAGATACTGCCGCCGCATCTCCACCGTCTGGGCCCGGTTGCGCTTCTTCATGAATGACAGGCCGAACAGCACCGCGGCCCCCCAGTGGAACGTGTCGTGATAGGTGCCGCCCGCGGAAGCGCGCCGGATATGGTCCCGTGCCCGGTCACGGAAGCCATTCCCATCGGGCAGCGCGAGGATCGCGTCCCGCTCCTGCTCCAGCGCATCTTCCGAATAGGCGGCGTAGTCGAGCGTCTTGCGGAGCCATCCGTCATCCGCCGTCGCGGCATGGTCCAGAAACGCCTGCCGCGAGGCAAGCCCGGAAGGGGCAAAGCCGCCCGCGAACATCGCCTGCGAGAAGCCCTTCTCGCCCCGCTGGAGCACCTTCCGCTTGGTGGAGGACATCAGGTAATCGCGCCAGTAGTCGCGGAAAGCCGTGCTCCGCCGCGCGGCGCGGGAGACGAGGAAGAAGTAGCTCTCGTAATGGGAGCGATGGACGCGGTTGCCCTTCAACTCATACATCGCTCCAAGGAAGCGGCTGCCGGAGGCCTCCATCCGCGCGATCATCGTCTCATCCTCGCGCAGCGGGAACCAGATGCTGTCGTTGAGGATGAGCAGCCACTCCGGGTCCAGCCCCTGTTCCTCCAGCACTCTCAGCCCGTCCCGGTAGCCGCCGAAATCATAACCGAAGTTCGGCCGCTCCATAACGAAGGCCGAGCGGGCGAGAACAGCCTCCGCACCCCCGTCCAGCGGGGCGTTGGAGACCACCAGCGGCACGTAGCCCCGCCCGAGCAGGTGATCGAGCATCGCGAGGGTCGAGGGTGCGATCCCCGCAGGCTGATAGAGCAGCACCAGCGCCACCCGGCTCCCGGCCACCTGTGCTCCCTTCTGAAGCGTCACAGCCGCCGGGAACCGCGCGTCATGCCGCCGGGTCGCGGAGCGATCAGGCAGAACGCTCAACGCATCGGTCACCTGATGACGCAGCCGGTTGATCTCCCGCAGCGCCTTGCCGCGCCAGCCCAGTCCCGATTTCACAGCCATGCGTTCCCTCAGCGCCGTTCGCGGCCCCCAATATGGCGTCTCGGGAGAGGAGGTCTAGGCCGCGTCTTCACGGGCGTCATTCATTGGCGGCGCTTCTGAAGACATCGCGGGCAGAAATCGCTCCAGCACGGCCCCGGCGGCAGGATCGGCCTCGAGCGCCCGGTCGGCCTCGAACGCGCGAGCGAACTTCCAGGATGTGGAAATCTGCCGGCAGTGAAGAAAGTGGAAGCCCCGGCCGCGAAACAGGTTCCGCGGAACCGCCGCAAGGCTGTGCACACCCCAGACCCAGCGTCCCAGGACAGACCCCGGAACGATGCAGTATTTCGGCTCACACCGCTCCTCCTGCGGGTCACGGAAGCGGTGGGATGCGTGACGCGGCCGGCTCTCCTGCCCGCCGGAATGACGCCACCGGCCCGGGATGGTGACATAACCGCTCCGGCTGCGAACCGCATGATCGAAGATGCTTTCCCCGGTTTCCGAAACCACCAGTTCGTCGATATCGACGGGGAGAACCGCGCGGGCATCGCGAAACAGCGTATCCCGCATGTGGTTCATCATTGCGACCTGAAGAAACTCCGCCCGGCCCAGTCCCCGCCGCGCGCCCGAAACCGGACCGTAGCGAAGCGGCGCCTCCACTACCCGCACCGTCGTCAGTCCCGCATCGCGGAGGGCGGCAGCGATATCAGCGCTGGTGAAATCCCTGCTCCCGTTATTCACGACGACAGCCGCATTGGCCCCGTGGGCATTCCGGTGAAACAGCCCCAGTCGTGAATCCATTTCGGATCCCCATTCTTCACCATGGAATAGAGGCAGTTCTTCCCCGCAAAATCGCGACCATTTGTCGCATTAACCGGAGCATCAAAAGATAAATGCCGATACCGAAGCCCGAAACTTTTCGGATTCGCAGAAACCCGGAAATCCAGCGTCCAGAACTGCCCCTGTCGACGTACTCTCTCAGGTCTTGCGCCAGTTCCATCTATGGAAAAGCTGCCGCGCAGCAATATAGATGCAAGATTTACAGGGTTTGGACAGCAGATCCGCAGGATATTATCGTCGGCGATATACACGGCATCGTAGATCAGCGTCGTCCTGTCATATCCATCCCAGAACTGGGGTTCACTGATCCGGGTTCTCGCAGGCGGATGCCTGAACGTCTCGAAATCTTCCGGCAGGGAAAGCGAAGAAATTTCGTAAAACTCGTCCGCCATTGCCACAGAACCATCGCTGCCGAAAAATAAACGCGCTCCGGCACCCATAATAAGGTCTGCAACGGCTAGCGCATTGATTTTTATTTCAAGCAACCTTTGGCTGAATTCAACTTTCTGGTTTCAGGTTTCAGCACGCATCTGTTTCCAATGCAAAATCCTTAAAGTTGACGCCCGCAGCGCGGCCAGAGATAGCCCTTCTTCAGCAACCACCAGCCGCGACGAAAGTAATTGGCAGCTTTCAATCGGTAATAGGGAAGACGCTGATACCATTTCAGCCGCGTCACATCCGCGAAACCGGAGCCGGTGATAAGGCTTTGGCCGCCATCGTCCACATGGCTGGGGAAGGGTTCCAGACCGAACAGCCGATAGTCGTGGATGAAGAACCGGTTGATCTCATGATCCGTGGCGCGGGTGATCGGGATCATTTCCGGGCGAAGGCGCTCGATCACCTCCCGCTTCACCAGATATGCTCCAGTCCCGGTCGCAGGACCAAGATAGGCGTTGACATGATACGGCCCGATCCTGCCCTGACAGATCGGCATCTTGGCCCGGATCCGGTTGAGCTTCAGGACGTCCCAGGCGCCGTCATGCGCCAGCGCCAGATCGACGGCGGAGAGGAAATCGTCGTGGAACACCACGTCATCCTCAAGGATCAACGCGACCTTCTTGTCGGAGGCCAGAAATTCCCCCCAGACGCCCAGATGGGAATGGTAGCAGCCGATCCCGCCCATCAGAATCCTGCGCCCGAGGTTGCGTTCGAACTGCTCCAGATCGACGGTCTTCAGAAGCTCCTCCGCCCGCGCCTTGCCATCCACACCGTCGAAGACGGTATAGGGCAGGTCCATCCCGGCAAGCTGCGCCTCCATCTTCCGCCGCCGCTCCACCGCGCGGGGCAGGTTGATGAGCCAGCAACCCATATCGGCGCGCGTGAGACTCATGCGAGGTCCGCCCATTTCAGCTGCGTGTTGCGGGTGACGGCACGGGTCAGCCGCTTGCCCACCACACTGTCGAACTCATAGGCGGGAATTTCGCCCGAACCGGGGCGGCGGGCCCAGATGTCGGCCTCCGCGATGACATGGCCTTCGGGAAGGTCGCGATCCGCCACCACGCTGCCGCGTGCGAAGGCATAGACGGATTCCTCCGCCTGCGTGCGTTCCTTCGGGTTGTTGGCGGCGATCCAGATCTCGCGGGACCGGTCGATCAGGAAACGCAGCTCCGCAGGATCCATGGAGTTGATGATGTCCGGCCCGATGCGATAGCGCGTATCGGTATAGTGCCGCTCCAGGATACAGGCGCCGAGCGCCACGGAAGCGAGCGCCATCTCCGGCCCGATGGAATGGTCGGAAAAACCCACGACCGCCTTCGGGAAGGCGGCGCGCAACTCCGTCACGCCCTTCAGGGACACGATCTCCGCCGGGGAGGGATAGAGGTTCGTGCATTCGAGCAGCGCGTAGTCGATCCCCGCCTCGTCAAGTATCCGCACGGAGGCGCTGACCGACTGGATCGTCTGCATCCCGGTGGACATGATGACCGGCTTGCCGAAACGGGCGATGTGGCGGATGAGCGGCAGGTTGTCGGCCTCGCCGGAGCCGATCTTGAAGGCCGGCACGCCGATGTCGTTCAGAAAATCGGCCGCCGCGCGGGAGAAGGGCGTGGAGAGATAGATCATCCCCAGCCCCTCGGTATAATCCTTCAGCGCGATCTCGTCCTCGCGGCTCAGGGCATTCCGCTCCATCACCTCCCAGATCGAGACATCGGCATTCGGCGGGAAGATGGACTTCGCCTCCTCCGTCATCTCGTCTTCGATGATGTGCGTCTGATGCTTGATGCATTCGCAGCCCGAAGCGGCGGCGAGGCGGACCATCTCCTTGGCGACGGCGAGACTGCCGCCGTGGTTGATCCCGATCTCGGCGATCACCAGCGGCGGCTGACCGGGTCCGATCTCACGGTGGGCGATTTTCATTGCATCATCCGGGCTTGTTGCACGGGCCAGATGTGCGTCATCCCACGCCGGTCTTCAAGGCTGCGCGACATTTGCGCCCGCCGCGGGCGGCTCCCCGCCCGGCCGGAGGGCCGGACGGGGGCAGACGGGGGGCGGGTCAGCCGCGCAACGCGCCACCCGTGGCCTTTGCGACCTTCTCCACGATCCTGGCGGAAACGGCGGCGATCTCCTCCTCCGTCAGGGTGCGGTCCTTGGGCTGGAGGCGCACGGTGATGGCGAGGCTCTTCTTGCCCGCACCCATCTGCGCCTCCGCCTTCTCGCCGGAGAATTCGTCGAATACGCGCACTTCCTCGATCAGCGCCTTGTCCGCCCCCTGCGCGGCGTTGACGAGCGTCAGGGCCTCCACGGAGCGGTCGATCACGAAGGCGAAGTCCCGTTCCACCGCCTGCAGATCGGAGAGCACGAGCGCGGGGCGCGTCGTGCCCTTGCCGCGCGGCAGCGGGATCGCGTCCAGATGAACGGTAAAGGCGACCGCCGGGCCCTTCACGTCGAAGGCGCGCAGGATACGGGGATGCACCTCGCCGAAGGTGGCGATGGCGTTCTTGCCAAGGCCGATGCGGCCTGACCGGCCGGGGTGGAAGGCATCGCCCGCGTCGCGGCTGATCTGCACCCGCTGCGGCGCGCCCGCGGCCGACAGGATCGCCTCCGCATCCGCCTTGGCGTCATACACGTCGAAACCGCGCCGGCCGCCGTGCACATCGCGCCCGACAGCCTCGCCCACCAGAAGCCCGGTGATCTCCGTCGCCTGTTCGCCCGGTTCACCGCCGGTGAACACCGGCCCGACCTCGAAGAACGCCAGATCGGCGAAACCGCGCGCCTGATTGCGGGCCGCAGCCTCCAGAAGGCCGGGCAGGAGCGACGGGCGCAGATGCGTCATGGCCGAGGAGATCGGGTTCTCCACCCGCGTGGCCGGCTCTGCGCCGCCGAACAGCTTTGCCGCCGCTTCGGAGATGAAACTGTAGGTCACGCATTCGTTGTAGCCGAGCGTCGCCGCCGTGCGCCGCGCCGCGCCCTCCCGCCGCTGCCGGGGGGAGAGGATCGGCTTGGGCACCCCCGCCGTCGCCCGTGGCAGGGGCTGACCCCGCAGCTTGGTGAGGGAGGCCACGCGCGCGACCTCCTCCACCAGATCGGCCTCTCCCAGCACGTCGGGGCGCCAGGAGGGGGGGCTGGCCATATCGCCCGTGAAGGTGAAGCCGAGCGCCTCCAGCGTGCGCTTCTGCTCCGTCGCGGGGATATCCATGCCGACGAGGCTGATGATCCGCTCCGGCTGCCAGCGATAGGCGCGGGCGGTATCGGGGACCGCGCCCGCGACCTGCACCTCCGACGCCTCACCCCCGCAGAGGTCGAGGATCATGCGCGTCGCAAGCTCCATCCCCTCCAGCGTGAAGTCCGGGTCGATGCCACGCTCGAACCGGTAGCGCGCGTCCGAGATGATCTTGAGTGCGCGACCCGTCGTTGCCGTGCGGATCGGGTCGAAATACGCGGCCTCCAGATAGACGCTGACCGTCTCCTCCGTGCAGCCCGAAGCCTCGCCCCCCATGACGCCACCCAGGCTCTCCACACCGGCATCATCGGCAATCACTGTGATGCCGGGCGTCAGGGCGTAGCTCTTGCCATCCAGCGCCAGCAGGTCTTCCCCCTCCCGGGCCGAGCGCACGGTCAGCGTGCCCTTGACCTTGTCCGCGTCGAAGACATGCAGCGGGCGGTTCAGATCGAAGGTGAAGTAATTGGTGATGTCCACCAGCGCGGAAATGGGCCGCAGACCGATGGCCTTCAGCCGCGCCTGCATCCATGAGGGCGAGGGGCCGTTCTTCACCCCGCGGATCACCCGCCCGGCAAAGAGCGGGCAGAAGGGGAGCGTATTGCCCTCGATGCTCACCGGGATCGGGTTCGGGAAGGCGCCCGGCACCTTTTCGACGGCCAGCGGCTTCAGCGTTCCAAGGCCCCGCGCCGCCAGATCGCGCGCGACGCCCCGCACCCCCAGCGCATCGGGGCGGTTGGGGGTAATCTTGATGTGGAACATCGGATCGACCGCGCCGGGACGGTTCTCCGCCAGCCAGTCCACGAATTTCTCGCCGACCTCGCCCGAGGGAAGTTCGATGATCCCGTCATGCTCGTCCGACAGTTCCAGCTCGCGTTCGGAGGCCATCATGCCATGGCTTTCCACGCCGCGGATCTTGCCCACGCCGAGCGTGATGTCGAGCCCGGGCACATAGTCACCGGGCTTCACCAGCACGACGGTGATCCCCGCCCGCGCATTGGGCGCACCGCAGACGATCTGCTTCTCGCCCTCGTCCGTCATCACGCGGCAGACCCGGAGCCGGTCGGCATCGGGGTGCTGTTCGGCGTGGAGCACCTTCGCCAGCGTGAAGGGTTTCAGCCGGGCGGAAGGATCGGACACCTCCTCCACCTCCAGCCCGAGATCGGTCAGCGTCTCAGCGATTTCCTCGACGGTGGCCGTGGTGTCGAGATGGTCTTTCAGCCAGGAGAGGGTGAATTTCATTTTTTGTTTTCCTTCGCCTCTAGATGGGCGGTAGACAGCAGCTGCTTTTTGATTGTCTCGATCAGCTCGATCTGTTCATTTCGAAACTCGTCAGTCCCCGAATTAAAGCTGTAGAGCTTACGGCGATATTCGTTGGGAGACCTATCACGAAGATTATAGGCTACCTTCAAGCTTGAACGGAGCGAGTTCCGCAAAGTTAGCAGGCGTTCGGCAGCCGATACCGCAGGGCTATCGAGAGCCAGGTCAAGACGGATTTGAGCGGCAACTTTTGCCTGCTGAAGTATTTCAAAGAAATCGCGTTCCTGTTTGAGCCGACCAATATATTCCTCAAATTCGGCATCTGGATTTTCTGCGTCCAGTTCACGAACGGGACTACGGATGAAATCGAACGAATCTCCAACATTTACCGCTGCCATAATAAGAGCTTCTGCCGCTTCTGCCCGTTTCATAGAGCGCGCCTCATCGCGCCAACTGCTCAACTGGCGAAAGCCAATCCAAATCGCCCCGGAAGTCAGTAGAAGTGTCCCCACAGCCGCGACTGCAGAAACCACAGCTGCAATGTCGCTAGTCGTGACGAATGCCCCTACTCCTTGGCTCACCTGCTCAACCCGCCCACAATCCCCGGCACATCGAGCGCGGCGAAGCCGTAGTGCTTGAGCCATCGCAGGTCGCTTTCGAAGAACGCGCGCAGGTCGGGGATGCCGTATTTCAGCATGGCGATCCGGTCGATGCCCATGCCGAAGGCGAAGCCCTGCCATTCGTTCGGGTCGATGCCGCCCGCGGCCAGAACCTTCGGGTGGACCATGCCGCTGCCGAGGATTTCGAGCCACGAGTCGCCTTCGCCGATCTTGAGCTGGCCACCCTCCCAGGAGCAGCGGATATCGACCTCCGCCGAGGGTTCGGTGAAGGGGAAGTGCGAGGCGCGGAAGCGCAGTTCCACGCTGTCCACTTCGAAGAAGGCACGGCAGAACTCCTCCAGCACCCATTTGAGGTTGGCCATGTTGATGTCGCGGCCGAGCGCCAGCCCCTCGACCTGATGGAACATCGGCGTGTGGGTCTGATCCATGTCCATGCGATAGACGCGCCCCGGACAGATGACGCGAAGCGGGGCGCCCCGTTCCTGCATCGCGCGGATCTGCACGGGCGAGGTATGGGTCCGCAGCACGTTCGGCGGGCGGTTGTCGCCCGGATCGCGCGCCATGAAGAAGGTGTCATGCTCCTGCCGGGCGGGGTGCTCGGGCGCGATGTTCAGCGCGTCGAAATTGTACCAGTCGCTCTCCACCTGCGGGCCTTCCGCCACGGCGAAGCCCATGTCGGCAAAGATGGCGGTGACCTCCTCCGTCACCTGGCTCACGGGATGGATCGTGCCCTGACGGCGGGGGCGGGCGGGCAGGGTGACGTCCAGCCACTCCGCCTTCAGCCGGGCGTCGAGCGCCGCATCGCCGAGAGCGGTATTGCGGGCGCGAAGGGCGGCGTCGATCTCGTCCTTCAGGCGGTTCAGCGCGGCGCCGGTGGTCTGGCGCTCCTCCGGGGTCATCTTGCCCAGTTCGCGCATCTTCAGGCTGATCTCGCCCTTCTTGCCCAGCGCGGCAAGGCGGATATCCTCCAGCGACGACTCATCCGACGCCCCGGCGATGCCGTCGAGATACCTGCCCCTCAGTGCGTCCAAACCGTCCATGTCATCTCTCCGGGAAAATCCGGGCCCGTGCTACCACAGGCCCGGCCCCGGGGAAAAGACCCAAGCCCGAGGCAGGGCCGGATCGGGTTCATTCCTCGACGAACACCTCTTCCCGCTTGCGGCGGATGTTGGGCAGGAACAGCACCACCAGCACGGCCAGCGTCAGCAGCAGGAGCGTCAGGCTGATCGGCCGGTTGACGAAGGTCATGGGATCGCCCCGCGACAGAATCATAGCCCGGCGCAGGTTCTCCTCCATCATCGGGCCGAGGACGAAGCCCAGCAGCAGCGGCGCGGGCTCGAACCCCAGTTTGGCCATGACATAGCCGAGCAGACCGAAGGCCGCGACGGCATAGAGGTCGAAGGTGTTGGAGGCGACGCTGTAAACACCGATGGAGCAGAAGGCCATGATGATGGGAAACAGCACGTAGTAGGGGACCGTCAGCAGCTTTACCCAAAGCCCGATCAGCGGCAGGTTCAGCACGACGAGCATCAGGTTGCCAATCCACATCGAGGCGATGATCCCCCAGAAGAGCGCGGGTTGCTCCGTCGCCACATTGGGGCCGGGAACGATGCCCTGAATGATCATCGCGCCGATCATCAGCGCCATGACGGGATTTGCGGGAATCCCCAGCGTAAGCAAGGGGATGAAGGAGGTCTGCGCCCCGGCATTGTTGGCGGATTCCGGCCCCGCCACGCCCTCCAGCGCACCGTGGCCGAATTCCGCAGGGTTCTTCGCGAGACGCTTTTCCATCGTGTAGGAGGCGAAGGAGGCAAGGATCGCCCCGCCCCCCGGCAGGATGCCCAGCACCGAGCCAAGCGCCGTCCCGCGCAACACCGGTGCCACCATGCGCCGGAACTCCTCCCGGTTGGGCATGAGCCTGTCCACAGTGGTGCGCAGGATGGAGCGGCTCCCCTCAGACTCCAGGTTGCGCAGGATCTCCGCAATGCCGAAAACGCCCACGGCAAGCGCGACGAAGTTCAGCCCGTCGGCATATTCGCGGATGCCCAGAGTGAACCGCGGCGTGCCGGTGTAGATATCCGTGCCCACCAGCCCGAGCAGCAGCCCGAGCACCACCATGGCCAGCGCCTTGAGCACCGAGCCATGCGCAAGCGCGATGGACATGACGAGGCCGAGGAGCATCAGCGAAAAATACTCCGCCGCGCCGAAGCGCAGGGCAATGGCGGTGAGCGGCGGCGCAAAGATCGCCACCAGCAGGGTGGAAACCGTCCCGGCAAAGAAGGATCCCAGCGCGGCAATGGCAAGGGCAGTGCCCGCCTTTCCCTTGCGCGCCATCTGATAGCCGTCGATCGCCGTCACGGCAGAGGACGATTCGCCCGGCATGTTGATGAGGATGGCCGTGGTCGAGCCGCCGTATTGCGCGCCGTAGTAGATGCCCGCCAGCATGATGAGCGAGGAGACGGGTTCCAGCTGGAACGTGATCGGCAGCAGCATGGCGATGGTCGCCGTGGCGCCGATCCCCGGCAGCACGCCCACCAGCGTACCGAGCAGCGCCCCGATCAGGCAGAACAGCAGGTTCGCAGGCGTCGATGCCGTGGCAAAGCCCAGCGCGAGGTTTGAGAGCAGATCCATCGTCGGGCCTCAGAACGGGAGCCAGGGGCCGAAACGCCGGAACGGCAGGCCGAGGGCATAGCTGAACACAAGGGTCGAAAACACCGTGATGGCAACGGCGAGCACCACCGCGCCCAGAGGGCGCATCCGCGTGGAGGCGAAGGAAGCGATGAGCGCCGTGACGAACAGCGCCGGCACGAAGCCCAGCCCCCGCACCGTCAGCCCGAAGAAGATCGGCGCAGGAAGGATGAACAGCATGCCCCTCCACGCGATTTCGCCGATCGGTTCGCCCCTGGTGCGAAAGCCGTCGAAAAGGATGATGAGCCCCAGGAGACCAAGCACCAGCGACAGGACGAACGGGAAGTAACCCGGCCCCATGCGCCGCGATGTCCCAAGCTCCAGGTCGAGCGATTCCAGCGCGAAGAACAGGGCGGTGAGGACCAGCAGCGCGCCGCCGATCAGACTGCTGGTGTTCAGATGACGTGACATTCGGATCTCCGGATGGGGAGCGCCCGACAGAGTCGGACGCAGCAGATCGACCATCGGGGGTCAGTCGGCATAGACGCCGGCAGCCTCGATCACCGGCTTCCAGCGGGCGATTTCCGTCTCCAGCTTCTCCTTGAGCGCCGCCGGGGTCGCTTCCGCGGCGGAGGAGGGCGTGGTGCCAAGTTCCGCAAAGCGTGCAATCACGTTCGGATCGGCAAGCGCCTTCTGCAGCGAGACGGAGAGGCGCTCGTTGATCGCCGCCGGCGTGCCTTTCGGCGAATAGATGCCGTGCCAGATGCCCACGGTAAAGCCGTCAAGGCCCGCCTCGGACGCGGTGGGCAGATCGGGGAAGATCGCCAGCCGTTCGGGCGAGGTCACGGCATAGGCCTTGATCGTGCCGCCCTTGATCTGCTGGGTGGTGTTGGTGGTCTGGTCGCACATCAGATCCACCTGCCCGCCCAACAGATCCGTCATCGCCGGGCCCGTCCCCTTGTAGGGCACCGTCACCAGAGGCGTGTCGATGGCCGACATGAACATCATCCCGCAGAGATGCGAGGCCGCGCCGATCCCGGCATTGGCGAGCGTCACCTCGTCCGCGTGTTCCTTGACGTAGGAGATCAGGCCCTTGAGGTCTGCGGCTTCCATGTCCTTGCGGGAAACGATGGTCATGGGCACTTCGGTGACGAGGCCCACATACTCGAAGTCGCCCAGCGTGTCATAGGCCAGCTTGCGATACAGCGTGGCCGAGGTCGCCATGCCGATATGGTGGAGCAGCAGCGTGTAGCCGTCAGGATCCGCCGTCGCAACCCGGCCCGCGCCAAGCGTTCCACCGGCACCGCCCACGTTCTCGATGATGACCTGCTGGCCGAGATCGCGGGACATGGACTCCGCCACAAGCCGCGCGACGGTATCGGTCGGGCCACCCGCCGAGAAGGGCACGATCATCGTGATCTGCCGCGTGGGATAGTCCTGCGCCATTGCCGCACCGGCAAGCATCGCAAAGCCGGCAGCCAAGCCGCCGATGAGTTTCCTCGTCATGGTATCCTCCCTCAGGGGCGCTGATTGGCCGCACCCTCCGGGAAAGGATGGCATTTCCGGAACGACAGGTCACCAAAATGTTATTGCCGGGCGGAAAATTCGGGTTCCAGCTCCGTGGCTTCTGCCGTTTCCGACAGAAGCTTTCTGTCCAGACCGTATTTCTGCATCTTCTCATAGAGCGTCTTGCGAGAGATCCCGAGCGCTTCATAGACCGGCTTCAACCGGCCCCCATGGGCGCTGATCGCGCCGGATATGAGGCTCCGCTCGAACTCCGCCACCCGGTCCGACAGCCGGGAGCCCTCGCCCGTCGCGCTCTCCATACCCTCGATTCCGAGCACGAAGCGTTCAGCGGCATTGCGTAGCTCGCGCACATTTCCGGGCCAGTCGCGGGTGGAGAGCCTGGCCAGCAGGCCGGGAGGCGCCTCCCGCTCCGCCACGCCATGCCGCGCCGCCGCTTCGCGAGCGAGGTGGAGGAAGAGGAGCGGTATGTCCTCCCGGCGCTCCATCAACGAAGGCAGCCGGATCGTCGCGACGTTCAGCCGGTAGTAGAGATCCTCCCGGAAGCGGCCTGCGGCCACCTCCTCCGCCAGATCGACCTTGCTGGTGGCGATGAAGCGGACATCAAGGGGGATGGCATCGTGCGACCCCAGCCGGGTGATGACCCGCGCCTCCAGCACCCGCAGCAGCTTGGCCTGAAGATCGAAGGGCATGGAGCCGATCTCATCGAGCAGGATCGTCCCTCCGCGGGCATGTTCGAACTTGCCGAACCGCGACCGCAGCGCCCCGGGGAAGGCGCCGATCTCATGGCCGAACAGCTCGCTTTCGATCAGCGTCGCGGGCAACGCGGCGCAATCGATGGCGATAAACGGCCGCTGCGCGCGGGAGGACAGGTCGTGCATCGCCCGCGCGACGACCTCCTTCCCTGCCCCCGTCGGCCCGATGATGAGCGCATCGGCATCCGAGGCGCCGATGGCGCGCAGACGGTAGCGCAGGTCCACCATCCCCTGGGAGCGGCCCGGCACGCGGGTTTCGATATCGTCCCGCTTGCCCGCCGCCGCACGGAGCCGCCGGTTCTCCAGCACCAGCCCCCGGTGGTCGAGCGCGCGGCGCAGCACCGCCACCAGCGCCTGCATGGTGAAGGGCTTCTCGATGAAGTCGTAGGCCCCACGCCGCATGGCCTCGACGGCGAGCTGCACCTCTGCATGGCCGGTGATGAGGACCACGGGGATTTCCGCGTCGATCTCCCGCACGCGGTCCAGCAGGGTCATGCCATCCATGCCGGGCATGCGGATATCGCTGGCGATGACGCCGTTGAACCCCGGGGCGGCAAGGGCCAGAACCTCCTCCGCGGAGGCAAATGCCTCGACCTGGAAACCCGCAAGGTCCAGCCCCTCCGCCGTGGAATGACGCATTTCCGCGTCATCGTCGGCCAGCAATATCCGCATGATGCTCACGCCGCCGCTCCCCGTCGCTCCGCCACGTTCAGGATGACCGCGAATTCCGCGCCGTGGCCGGTGTCCGTCACCCGGAGATCGCCGCCGAAATCCTTGACGATGTTATAGGAGATGGAAAGCCCCAGCCCAAGGCCCGCCCCCACCCGCTTGGTTGTGAAGAACGGATCGAAAATGCGGTCGATGATCGCCGCCGGCACTCCCGGCCCGTGATCGCGCACGCGGATGATGGCGAGGCCCTCCTCCAGATGCGCGGTCAGATGGATGCGGCGGTCCTCCGCCTCCGTTGCCGCGTCGGCGGCATTGCCGATGAGGTTGACCAGCACCTGTTGAAGGCGCGTCGCCCCGGCACGGAGCGCGGGAAGGTCGGGCGCGATCTCCATTTCCAGTACCGCACCCGCCGCCTCCAGCCGGGGGGCGACGATGGCGCGGGTTTCGTCCATGAGCGGCGCGAGATCGACCGGGCCGAGCTTCTCCTCCGGGTTGCGGGCGACATTGCGCAGATGCTGACCGATGGAGGTCATGCGATCCACAAGGGCGTGGATGCGGCCCACATTGTCGCGCGCCCGGGGAAGATCCTGCCTGTCGATGAGGGTCATTGCGTTATCGGCATAGTTCCGCGCCGCGGCCAGCGGCTGGTTGAGTTCGTGCGAGAGGGCCGCGGCCATCTGGCCCAGCGCGGCGAGCTTGCCAGCCTGAACGAGGCTCGCCTGCGTGCGGCGAAGCTCGTTCTCCGTCTCGCGGCGCTCCGCGATCTCCGCCTCCAGCCGAAGGTTCGCGGCATTGAGCGCCGATGTCCGGCGTGCGACGCGCTGCTCCAGATGCGCGCGGGCGCGTTCCTGCAGCGCCAGCCGTTCCCGCTGGCCCGCGCTGCGCTGCCGGATGACCATGGCCGCGGAAAGCAGCAGGCAGAGCAGAAGCCCCGTGGCCAGCGCCGCCAGCGCCGCCTGTGCCCGGGCGGAGGCGCTGTCGAGCAGGACATGAACCTGCCATCCGGCGTCGGACGAGACCTGCGCCACGGCAGTGTAATCGTTGCGCCGTCCGCCTGCCTCGCGCAGCGTCTCCACCCCCGCCACCGATTGCCGTGTGAGCGGCAGGGGGAACAGCCGCTCCCCCGCATAGCGGCGGGAGGCTTCCTCTCGCGCCACCCGGTCCGGCGTCAGCGGCATCAGGCCGCCGTAGAGCCACTCCGGCACGGAAGACATGAAGACGACCCCCTCCGGGTCGGTGACGAAAATGCGGTATTCGCTGCCGGACCAGCTCTCCTCCAGCGCGTCGAGGCCGATCTTCACCGTCACCACGCCCAGAATATCCCCGCCCCGGCGGATCGGCGCGGAGAAGTAGTATCCCCGAAGGCCCGAGGTGGTGCCGATCCCGTAGAAGCGCGCGAGCCGCCCGGAGATCGCGTCCTGAAAATAGGGCCGGTAGCTGAAGTTCTGACCCACGAAACTGTCAGGCCGGTCGTGGTTGCTGGCGGCCAGCGTCACGCCGTCGCGCCCTATGACATAGATGTCGGAGGCCTGAAGCGCGGCGTTCCGCTCCGTAAGCATCGCGTTGATCTCGGCGGTGCGGGCAGGGTTTGCGGGATCGGCCGCCAGCGCCCGCACCTGATCCAGAGCGGCGAGCAGGTCAGGCGCCACCTCGTAGCGCGCGAGATAGCCGGTCATCGCGCCGGTGGTCAGACGGAGCGCCGTTTCGGCCCGCTGACGGTCCGCTTCCAGATAGTGTCGGAGCGCGATGCGCCCCGCCTGCCAGACCGACAGCAGGATGAGAAGCAGACAGGTTCCGGCGACGAGGATACGGCGCGTCATGGGCGGCTCCCGGAAACGAAAGGGGCGCCCGGTTCCCCGGACGCCCTGTGGAGTATGGGGCCGGCAGCGTTGCCGGCCAAGCACTCAGGCTGCGACGGGCGCCTTCTTGCGACGTTCGAAGAGCGCCATGACCACCACGAAGAACACCGGCACGAAAAACACGGCCAGTACGGTCGCGGCGACCATGCCCCCGATCACCGCCGTGCCGATGGCGTTCTGGCTGGCCGCCGATGGCCCCGTGGCGATGGCGAGCGGCACCACGCCCAGCGTGAAGGCGAGCGAGGTCATCAGGATCGGGCGGAAGCGCAGCTTCGCCGCCTCTACCGCCGCCTCGAGCGCAGTCTTGCCCTCCTCCCGCAGCGCTTTCGCGAATTCCACGATGAGAATCGCGTTCTTGGCCGATAGACCGATGATCGCGATGAGACCCACCTTGAAATACACGTCGTTCGGCATGTCGCGCAGCATGACCGCGATCACGCAGCCGATGACCCCCAGCGGCACGACGAGCATGACCGAGATCGGGATCGACCAGCTTTCGTAAAGTGCGGCGAGCAGCAGGAACACGAACAGGATCGACATGCCGAACAGGAGGGTGGAGGCGTTGCCCGAGGAGATCTCCTCCAGCGACTGCCCGGTCCATTCGTAGCCGAAGCCTTCCGGCAGTTCGCCCGCCAGCCGCTCCATCTCCGCGATGGCGGCACCGGAGGAATGGCCGGGTGCGGCCTGACCGGCGATGCGGATGGAGGGATAGGCGTTGTAGCCCACCACCTGTGCCGGGCCCCGCTCCCAATGCAGCGTCGCGAAGGAGGAGAAGGGCACCATTCCGCCGTGGCTGTTGCGCACCGTCAGGTCCAGAAGCCCCTCTGCCTGCATGCGGGCGGACTCGCCCGCCTGCACCACCACGCGCTGCATCCGCCCGTTGTTCGGGAAGTCGTTGACATAGAGCGACCCAAGATACTGCGAGATGGTGGAGGAGATGTCGGCGAAGGTCACACCGAAGGTATTCGCCTTCTCCCGGTCGATCGTCACCTGCACCTGCGCGGCATCCGGCAGGCCCTCTGCGCGCAGGCCCGCAAGGATCGGGCTCTGGCCCGCCATGCTCATGAGCTGGTTCGCCGCCGCCTGCAGCGCCTGCTGGCCGTGGCCCACCCTGTCCTGAAGCCGGAAGCTGAAGCCGGAGGAGGTGCCGAAGCCCTGGATCGCAGGGGGTGACAGGGCAAAGGCGCGGGCATCCTGCACACCGAAGAGTTGCGCATTCGCGGCGTTGGCGATCTGCTGGGCAGAACGATCCCGCTCCGACCAGTCCTTGAAGGTCACGAACATGAGCCCGGCGTTCGCCCCGGAGCCGGAGAAGGAGAAGCCGCGAAGGCTCACCACGTTCTCCACCTCCGGCATCTCGCTGAAGATGCCCTCCGCCGTCTCCAGCACCGCGCTCGTGCGGTTGGCGGAGGCTGCGGGAGGCGCCTGCACATCGGCGATGATGAAGCCCTGATCCTCGTTCGGCAGGAAGGAGGTCGGCAGTTGCAGGAAGCCGTAACCGACCGCCGCGCAGAGGATCACGTAAACCAGCATCATCGGCCAGGGCCGGTTCACCACCCGCCGCACGCCGCTTGTATAGCCCTCGGTCGTCCGGTCGAAGCCCCGGTTGAACCAGCCGAAGAACCCCTTCTTGGCATGATGGTCATGCGTGACGGGTTTCAGGAAGGTCGCGCAGAGCGCCGGTGTCAGGGTAAGGGCAAGGAAGGCGGAGAACAGGATCGACACCACCATCGTCAAAGCGAACTGGCGGTAGATGATGCCCGTCGAGCCCGGGAAGAAGGCCATCGGGATGAACACGGCCGACAGCACCAGCGTGATCCCGACGATCGCACCGGTGATCTGGTGCATGGCCTTTTCGGTGGCCTCCCGGGGCGGCAGACCCTCGGAGACCATTATGCGCTCGACGTTCTCGATCACGACAATCGCATCGTCCACCAGAATGCCGATGGCCAGAACCATCGCGAACATGGTCAGCACGTTCACCGAAAAGCCGGTCGCCCACATCACCGCCAGCGTCCCGGACAGCGCAATCGGCACGACGATGGTCGGGATCACGGTGTAGCGGATGTTCTGCAGGAACAGGAACATCACCAGGAACACCAGAATGACCGCCTCGATCAGCGTGTGGATCACCTTTTCGATGGAGGCCTGCACGAAGGGAGAGGTGTCATAGGGGATCGAGTATTCGATGCCTTCCGGGAAGAAACCGGACAGTTCAGCCATCTTGGCGTGGATGGCCTCAGACGTCGCCAGCGCATTGCCGGTGGTGGAAAGCTGAATGCCGACGGCGGCGGAAGGCTGCCCGTTCAGGCGCGAGGCGAAGGTGTAGCTCTCCCCCCCCTCCTCCACCCGGGCGACATCGCGGAGCCGCACGGCGGAACCGTCGGGATTGGCGCGCAGGATGATCTCGCCGAACTCCTCGGGGGTGGAAAGCTGGCCCTTGACGAGAACGGTTGCGGTGAGTTGCTGGTTTATCGGGTTCGGCGCGGCACCGACGGAGCCTGCCGCCACCTGCGCATTCTGTGCCCGGATCGCTGCCACGACATCCGCGGAGGAGAGGTTGAGCCCGGTCATCTTGTCCGGGTCCAGCCAGACCCGCATGGCGCGTTGCGCGGCAAAGATCTGCGCCTCGCCCACGCCGTTGATGCGCCGCAACTCGCCTACGATATTGCGGTTGATATAGTCGCCCAGTCCGACCACGTCATAGCTGTTGTCGGTGGAGGTCAGCGCGACCATGAGCAGGAAGCCCGCACCGGCCTCCCGCACGGTGATCCCCTGGTTCACGACCTGCGAGGGCAGGCGCGGCTGCACGCGGGCAACCGCGTTCTGCACGTCCACCTGCGCACTGCCGACATCCGTTTCCGGGGTGAAGGTGGCGGTGATCGCGATCCGGCCGGAGGTATCCGAGGTGGATTCGAAATACATGATCCCGCTGATGCCGTTCAGCTCTTCCTCGATGGGACGAGCGACGGACTGGTAGATTTCCTCCGGCGAGGCGCCGGTATAGCTGGTTGAAATCTGGATCTGCGGCGGAGCGACGCGGGGATATTGCGAGATCGGGATGGAGGGCAGCGCCAGCACACCGGCGAGCACGATGAAAATCGCGATCACCCAGGCGAAGACGGGCCTCTTGATGAAGAAATGCGGCATCTGACGTCCTCAGTTCGCGCCGTTTTCGGCCTGCGACCACTGCTGCGGCACGACCTTGGCATCCGGGAAAAGCTTCTGGGAACCGACGACCACGACACGCTCGCCCGCCTGCAACCCGCCGTCCACGATCCAGCGGTTGCCGATCGTCGGGCCAAGCTGGAGGGTGCGAAGCTCCACGGTATCGTCATCGCGGACGACATAGACCTGCGCATTGCCCTGCGCATCGCGCAGGACGGCCATCTGCGGGATGGCGAGCGCATTGTCACGGATCGCCTGCTCGATACGGACGCGGACATAAAGCCCCGGCAGAAGCTCCCCGTTGGGGTTCGGGAATTCACCGCGCAGAAGCACCTGGCCGGTGGTCGTATCGACGGTGGCTTCGGAGAACAGCAGCTTGCCGGGGTGCTCGTATTGCGTGCCGTCATCGAAGAACAGCGTCACCTGCGCCTCGTTCGGAGCGGTCGCGACCAACTGGCCTGCCGCCATCGCCTGCCGGAGCCGGCGCAGATCGGAGGAGGATTGGGTGAAGTCGGCATAGAGCGGGTCAAGTTGCTGGATCAGCGCCATGATATCGCTCTGCGAGGTGACAAGCGCCCCCTCCGTCACCAGCGCGCGGCCGATCGTGCCCGCGATGGGCGCCCTGACCTGGGTATAGTCGAGATTGAGTTTCGCCTCCTGCAGCGCCGCCTCTGCGGCGGCGACATCGGCGCGGGCCTGCGCCAGCACGGTTTCGGCGGTATCCAGATCGGCGCGGGCAGAAACGTTCCGCTCCCGGAGCTGCTGCTGACGGCGATATTCGATTTCAGCGTTCATTTCGGTGGCCTCGGCCCGGGCGCGCTGCGCCTCGGCGGCGCGGACACGCACCTCGAACTGGGCGGGGTCGATCTTGTAGAGGACATCGCCCTCCTTCACGATGCTCCCCTGTTCGAACACACGGTCCACCACGATGCCGGAAACGCGCGGGCGCACTTCGGCGATACGTGTGGCGGAGACGCGCCCCGGCAGTTCGTTGACCACGGGCAGAGCTTCGGGCGTCATGGTGATGACGCTGACGGAGGTTGGGGGCATCTGTCCCTGCTGAGCCGCCACGGGGAGGGGCAGGCAGAGCATCGCGACGAGTGCAATTCCGCGCCAGGCGCGGTCAAGGGATGAGCGGATCATTCGGTGCCTGTATTTTCCGATGCGAGGGGGGAGGGAAGGGAGAGAGAGGGAAGGGCGCGAAGGGCGGCGACAACCTTGTCCCGCAGGCCGGGATCGCATCCCGACACGCCTTGAAACTCAAGCGACTTGAGCCCCCAGAGTGCGAGATAGGCGATGAGGGCAGGAGCCGGGTCTCCGGCATCCTGCACCGCTTCGGAGATGATGGTCTGGATGTCATCCTCATGCGCACGGCGCACGATGTCCCGACAGCCGTGGCTTGCCACCATGGCCGCCGAAATGGCCAGCGCGATCTGGGAATCGTCCACGCCCGCGCAGGCCTGATACTTGTCGAGGATGCTGTTCAACCGCTGGTTCGCCTCGCCCTCGCGGGCGACCTCGCGCTCGCGGACCTCCTCCCGCCAGCCGTCGATGCGGCTTTCGGTATAGGCAAGGATCAGCCCTTCCTTCGACCCGAAGTCGTAAAGGACACCGGCCTTGCTGATGCCCATTTCGGCGGCCACAGCGCCGATGGTCAGCCCCGCCGCCCCATCACGGGCAACGACGGTTTCCACGGCACGAAGAATTTCCGCCCGGTCTATGGTCTGCTTGCGGCCCATAGGGTTCCAGATTTTTAAAAGACGACCGTTCGTAAATAAAACTTCGGGGTAAAAGTCAACCGCTCTCTCCGTCTTGCACCGGCAGAGGGAACGCAGGCGGCAAGCCGCGGTTAATGGACGCCGGGAGTGGTTCGGCCTAGGGTCCGGCAAGACGATCATGGGAGATGCGACGTGAACGGGGAGAGACAGTTCGACATCGGCGCGCGGCTGCTGGCGATGCGCCGGGCGGCGGGATTGTCGCAACGTCAACTGGCCGAGCGGGCTGGAGTGCCGCATGCGCAGATCTCCGTGATCGAGCAGAATCGCTCCAGCCCATCCGTCTCAACTTTGCGCAAAGTATTAAGCGGATTGAGCCTCAGCATGGCGGATTTCTTTGAAGCGGAGCGGCAGGAGGCGGAAGGCCCCTTCTTCACGGATGCGGAGCTTGTGGACCTCACCTCCAAGCTGCCCGTATCGGGCGGGGCGGAGTTCACGGGACGGATGGCCCTCCGTCAGATCGGCAATGCACGGCGGCACAACCTCCAGATTCTGCATGAGGTCTATGAGCAGGGCGCCGATACCGGAAACACAATGCTGGAGCATTTTTCAAACGAAGGCGGCTATGTGATCGAAGGTGCGCTCGAACTGACCGTGGGGGAGGACGTGCGGGTCCTTCTTCCCGGCGATTCCTACCTGTTCGACAGCCGCCTTCCCCACCGTTTCCGCAATGTCCATCCCGGACGGACGGTGGTGATATCCGCCTGCACACCCCCCTATCTGTGAATTTCACCAACGAATCTGTTGCTCAAAATTTGAAGCGATCTTACATATTTCCACCTCAACATGGAGATCGCCGATGACTGACAGCAGAACGCTTTCGTCCCGCAAGGAGGCCGCCGTCGCCCGCGGCGTCTCCACCCGTGGCATCTATGCGGTGCGCGCGGAAAACGCCGAACTCTGGGATGCGGATGGCAGGCGCTACATCGACTTCGCCGCCGGTATCGCCGTCAACAATACCGGGCATCGCCATCCGAAGGTCATGGCCGCCGTCGCAGAGCAGGCGCAGTCCTTCACCCATACCTGCTTCCATGTCGCACCTTACGAATCCTACCTTCGGCTTGCCGAGCGGCTGAACGCTGCCGCGCCCGGCGATTTTCCCAAGAAAACCATGCTTGTCACCACCGGCGCGGAAGCGGTGGAGAACGCGGTCAAGATGGCGCGCGCTTATACGGGGCGGTCGGGTGTCATCGCTTTTTCCGGCGCATTCCATGGCCGGACGCTGCTCGGCATGGCGCTGACGGGCAAGGTCGCGCCCTACAAGAAGGGTTTCGGCGCGATGCCGGCGGAAGTTGTCCACGCCCCCTTCCCCAACGAGTACCACGGCGTCAGCGAGGCGCAGGCTCTGGCCGATCTGGAGCGGCTGTTTGCCAGCTCCGTCGATCCCGAGCGGGTGGCCGCGATCATCGTGGAGCCGGTGCAGGGTGAGGGTGGTTTCAACATCGCGCCCTTCGGCTTCCTTCGTGCGGTCCGGGAGATCTGTGATCGCCATGGCATCGTCCTGATCGGGGATGAGGTTCAGGCCGGTATCGCGCGCACCGGCAAGATGTTCGGCTTTGAACATGCGGGCGTGGCGCCCGATCTCGTCACGATGGCCAAGGGGCTGGCGGGAGGGTTCCCGCTCTCTGCGGTCACGGGCCGGGCAGAGATCGTCGATGCGCCGGGCGCGGGCGGGCTCGGGGGCACCTATGCGGGCAATCCTCTGGCCGTGGCTGCCGCGAACGCCGTCCTCGACATCGTGGAAGAGGAGGCGCTCTGCCTCCGCGCTGCCGAGATGGGAGAGCGGATCCGCGCCCGGCTGGAGGCCATCTCCCGACGGCAGGGCATGGAGTGCATCGGCGATGTGCGAGGCCTTGGGGCGATGAACGCGTTTGAACTCGTGACGGATCGGGAGACCCGCGCCCCCGATGCCGCACTTACCGGCCGGATCGTGGCGGAAGCGGAGACGCGAGGGCTGATCCTCCTCTCCTGCGGGACGCGCTACAACGTCATCCGTTTGCTGCCGCCGCTGACCACGCCCTGGGCGCAGGTGGATGAGGCGCTGGATATCATCGAAGCCTCGATCGAGGCAGCCGTGATGAAAGCCGCCTGACGCCTGGCATGGCGCTGAAAAAGCCGGGTATCTACCTGGGCTTGCGCTGAGGGCCAAGAAATCGCTCCGGTCACGAGCCAAAACTCGCGGTGTCCGGGGCGCTCTTCGACAATGTGGGGAAGATCTCCGCCTCAGGACGACCCGGAATGGTTTTTAAGCCGCCTGCTAGGCCCGGTTGCGGCGCAGATAGACATAATAGGCCCCGGCACCGCCATGGCGGATATGCGCCGGGGTCACCTGCAAGACGAGCCCGCCCAGCGGTGGCAGCGTCAGCCACTGCGGCACCTGATGGCGAAGCGCCCCCATGCGGACGGGAATAGGGCCCTCATCGCTCGGGTTTCGACCCTTTCCCGTAATCACCAGCAGCAGCCGACGCTGCCGACGGTGGCCATCCATCACAAAGCGGACAAGCGCGCCATGCGCCTCTGCCAGCGTCATCCCGTGCAGGTCGAGCCGCCCTTCGGGCGAGATCTTGCCGCGGTTCATCTGGTCGAAGGTGCGCCGATCCATCCTGACGCCACCCGAGGCCAACCGCTCCGGCAGAGAGCCAAGCAAGGTATGGGGCCGTCTTGCGTCCGCCCTCTCCCCGACCCGGAACGCCTGAATCGCGGCCGGTATCGCGGCTGGTGTAGGCTCCTGCACACGGGGCACGATGGGCCGCACGGGACGTTCTTCGGGCTCGGGCAGGGGCTCGATGCGATGCATCGGCAGGGTGGAGCGCGCCACGCTCTGCCAGAGTTTCGCCTCCTCGGGGGTGATGTCCCGCCGTTTGCGCGCCATCTCAGCCCTCCCGCGGGAGAAGCAGGAAAGCCTGCCCGGGGTGCCGCAGGCGCCCCGCGCGCCGCCCTGCCTCCGCACCCGAGCCGAAGAAGATGTCACCCCGCGGCCCCTTGATCGCGCTGCCGGTGTCCTGCGCCACCATCAGGCGGGCCATCTCCTCCACCCGCACCCAGACCGCCGCGCCGAGCGGCACGACAGAAGGGTCCACGGCAAGGCTCCGGCCAGCCGTCAGCGGTCGCTCCATCGCGCCCAGCGGACCTGTCGCTGGGGGGAGGTCCAGCAGGCGGAAGAAGACGTAGGACGGGTTGGTATTCAGAAGGTCGGACAGCCGGTCAGGGTTCCGGCGCGCCCAGTCGCGAATGGCTTCGGTGGACATCGCCTCCAGCGGGATCTCTCCCCTAAGAACAAGCTGCCGGCCGATGGAAACATAGGGATGGCCGTTCCACCCGCCGTAGCCGAGGCGCAGGACGCGGCCATTCTCCAGCACCAGCCGCCCGGAGCCCTGCACCTGCAGGAGAAACGCCTCGAGCGGATCGTCCAGCCACGCGATCTCCTGCCCCCGGAGCAGGTCGCCTGCAGCGATCTCCGCACGGCTGAACCACGGTTTCCCTGCGGACAAACCTTCGGGCAGGCGGTGAACCGGATGGCGGAAACGGGCATCCGGCTGGCTGCGAGCCGGAAGTTCAGGCTCATAGTAGCCGGTGAACATCCAGTCTCCGGCAAGCTCCACGGCCCGGAACCCCTGCTCCCAATAGCGTCGCGCGGGACCGTGCCCCGCCGCCGAAGTGACCAAAAAGGCGGCCAGGGCCGCCTCATGATCGTCATCATTCCATCCCGGCAGGGCGTCGGGTGACAATCCCGCGCCTGCCCCAGCCAAGCGCTCCGTCATTCTCCGGTCGCGACAAGCTGCCAGTTGGGGTCATTCGATCCCATGATCCGAGCGAAAGTCCAGACATCGCGCTGACGGCGGATCTCATTCGGATTGCCCTCAACGATCTGTCCCGCCGCATCACGGACGACAGAGGTCAGCTCGCCGGTGAACCGCACGGTGACCGCCCCTTCCCCGCTCCCCTGATCGAAGGTCGCGTCGGCCAGTGAAAGCTCGCGAATACCGACGAAGGTGGATTGAACGGTCAGCCCCTCCCGTCTGCGGCTCTCGATCACATGCGCGAAGGTGGCGTACACCTGATCCGAAACGTAAGGTTTCACGGTTTCGATCTCGCCGCGCTCGAATGCCATGAGGATCATCTCATAGGCCGCACGGGCCCCATGCAGGAACTCGCCCACGTTGAAGGCGGGATCGGCCTTCTTCATGCTGGCGAGCGCGACAGCAGCAGGAGACCCTTCAGGCACGTGATCCGTGATGTCCTGATCGGGACCACCATCAATGACCTCGAAATTCCGGCGGGGCGTCGGGCGGGCCTCATCTCCCACAGGAAGTGACGGCTTTTCAAATCCTTCGCGGCTGCCCAGAACGCTCCGCAGCCTCAGGATCAGGAACACGGCGATCCCGGCAAGAACGATGAGTTGGATAACGGCGGAGCTCATTTATACCTCGGGGTGCGTCAAAAGAGGTCGGAACATGGCATTCGGCGGCTGTTCTACCTATGTAGGGGAGCAGGGGGCCTGAGTCCACCGCAGCGCCCCGGATCAAATGCCGCAACCCCATCTTAAAGGCCTCGAACCGGATATGTATCTGCTCCTCGCCCTTGTCCTCCTTCCGTTGGTCGAGATTGCGCTGTTCATTCTTGTCGGAGGATGGATCGGCGTGTGGCCAACGCTCGGCCTGATCGTCCTGTCCGCGCTGGCAGGCATGGCCGTCGTGCGGCGGCAGGGCCAGGGCGCGCTCAACGATATGCGGCGGCGGCTGGAGACGCTGGGCGATCCATCCGCGCCGATGGCGCATGGCGCGATGATCATGATGGCGGGATTCCTGCTGATGCTTCCCGGCTTCTTCACCGATGCGGTGGGTATCCTGCTGCTCATTCCGCCGGTCCGGCGCTTCATTCTGAGAGAGGCGTCGCGGCGCATCCAGGTGCGCACTTTCGGGATGCGCACGGCAGGTGACACGCGCCGTCCGAATGAGCAGAGCCCCAAGGATATCGTCATCGATGCGGAGTTTGAGGAAATTCCTCCCGGCAAGAATCCCACGCATGGAAATTCCGGCTGGACGCGGCATTGAGGCAGGCTCTGCGACCTGATAGTCACGAACCCAAACGACCTTGAGGAGGTTCTGATGGCTGAAGTGGCGAATGGCGGGGCCCCCGAGGCGCCGCAAGTCAGGATGCAGGTGCTCGCACAGTACACGCGCGACCTGTCGTTCGAGAATGTCGTCGCCCAGAAGGGTGCTCAGAACGGCGAGATGCAGCCCGACATTCAGGTGCAGGTGAGCCTTGATGCCCGCAAGCGCGGGACGACCAACCACTATGAGGTGGTAACCAAGTTCAAGATCACCTCGCGCAACAAATCCAACAACGAGCCGCTGTTCCTGCTGGAGCTGGATTACGCCGGGGTCTTCGCGATCGAGGGCGTGCCGGAGGACCAGATGCATCCGTTCCTGCTCATCGAATGTCCGCGCATGCTGTTCCCCTTCGTGCGCCGCATCGTCTCCGACGTGACCCGTGACGGCGGGTTCCCTCCGCTGTCGCTCGACAACATCGACTTCCTTGCCCTTTACCGGCAGGAACTGGCGCGGCGGGCGACGCAACCGCCGGCGATGACGCCGAACTGAAGTCAGGTATAGCGGCGCCAGAGCGCAGCCTCGCCCATGCCCGCCACAAAGGCGGCATGGGCTTCCTTCTCTTCCGCGGTCAGTCGCGGGGGGAGGGCCACGGGACGCGGGCCCGGGCGCCAGACACGGATCTCCGTTCTCTGCCGCGTTTCCTGAGCGACACCGAGCGCGAAGTCCGGCTGCCGCCCGCCGATCAGCTCCAGATAGACTTCGGCGAGTATCTCGCTGTCCAGCAGCGCGCCGTGTTTTTCCCGCGCCGAATTGTCCACGCCGAACCGGCGGCAGAGCGCATCCAGCGAGGCCGGTGACCCCGGAAACCGCCGTCTTGCGATGGCGAGCGTATCCACCGCCTGTTCGAAGGGTATCCTCGGCAGACCGAGCCACCCCAGTTCCGCATTGAGAAACTTCATGTCGAAGGCGGCATTGTGGATGACAAGCCGCGCGTCTCCCACAAACGTCAGAAAGTCCTGCGCCACTTCACGGAAGACCGGCTTGTCGCGGAGAAAATCGTCGCCCAGCCCATGAACCTCGAACGCCTCCGGCGGCATGGAGCGTTCGGGATTGATGTAGACATGGAACGTCCGCCCCGTGGGCATGTGATTGAACAGCTCAACCGCGCCGATTTCGACGATGCGGTCGCCTTGCTCCGGTTCAAAACCGGTGGTTTCGGTATCGAGAACGATCTCACGCATGCTGGCTTTTCCTGATCTGCTCGATCAGGGAAAGCACAGCATTGCGGGCTTCTTCAAGGCTATTGGTCTCGATAACGTAGTCCGCGCGGCCACGTTTCTGTGCATCCGGCATCTGTTTTTCCAGAATCGCGTCGAGCTGTGCAGGCGTCATCGTACCGCGAGCCAGCACCCGATCCCGCTGAACCGCAGGATCGACGGTGACGACTGCCACGGCATCCATCCAGGTGTCGTGGCCGGTCTCGAAAAGCAGGGGAATGTCCAGCACGACCATATCCGCGCCGGCTGCTTCCGCCTGCTCCATGAAACGCGCACGATCGACCGCCACCAGCGGATGGATGACGGCTTCGATCTGAACCAGCGCATGCGGGTCTTCGGCAATCCAATGCTTCAGGCGGTCCCGGTCCACTGCGCCATCCACCAGCGCCGTGGGGTGAAGTGACCGGATAGCCTCAGCCCCCTGCCCTCCTGCCGCATAGAGACGGTGTACCGCCGCATCGGCATCCCATACGGGAATCCCGGCGTCTGCGAAAAACGCGGCAGTAGTGGATTTTCCCATCCCGATGGAGCCGGTCAGCCCGAGAACGAAAGGCGTCGTCATGATGCCAGCACTGCCTCCCGCGTTTCCTCATCCACCTCCGGCCGTCGCCCGAACCAGCGCTCGAACCCCGGAACGGCCTGATGAAGGAGCATGCCCAGCCCGTCCACCACCGTACACCCCCGGGCCTCTGCCTCCAGCAGGAACCCGGTCCGGAGCGGCGTATAGACGATATCTGTCGCCAGCGCCCTGGGTGAGAGCGCGTCCAGCGGCACCCGTAGTTCCGGCTTGCCGACCATGCCCAGCGAGCTCGTGTTGACCACGGTCAGGCAATCCTCCAGCATCGCCCCTGCCTGCACCCAGTCATGAACGACGATCCGGGTACCGAAATCGTGCCGGAGCGCCTCTGCACGCGGCTTGGAGCGGTTGGAGAGGCGGATCTCGGGCACGCCCACCTCGATCAGAGAGGCGATAACGGCACGGGCTGCACCACCTGCACCGAACACCGCAGCCGGGCCGGCCTTCGGATCCCAGAGGGGCGCATTCTGACGCAGGTTCGCGATGAAGCCATAGCCATCGGTGTTATCCGCGTGGATTTTGCCATCCCGACGAAAGATCAACGTATTCGCGGCGCCGATCAAGGCCGCCCGGTCGGTGACGAGATCCGCCAGCTTCAACGCGCTTTCCTTGTGCGGGATGGTGACGTTCACACCCACGAATCCCGCCTTCGGCAGGCTGCGGATCACCTCGACCAGATCGGCCTGGGCGACATTCATGGGAATATAGAAGCCCCGGATGCCGTATGTCCTGAGCCAGTGACCGTGCAGAACCGGCGATTTGCTGTGCTCGACAGGTGATCCGATCACCCCGGCGAGGGGAATTCCACCCTCCGTCATGACGGGATGACCTTTCGCGCAGCGAGATAGTTCAGAAGTTCGACAAGTGGCAGACCAAGCACCGAAAAGTAATCTCCCTCGATCCGGGAGAAGAGGCGAACGCCCTCTTCCTCCAGCTTGTAGGCTCCGACCGCGTGCCGGATGCTCTCCCAGTTCCGCGCGACATACCCGTCCAGCCAATCGTCGGAGAATGTCCGCATCGTCAGCCTGACCTCTCCGATCTGCCGCCAGACAGGCGCAGCGGCTTCATATACCACGGCTGCCGAAAGAAGCCGGTGCCGCCTTCCCCGAAGCTCCAGCAACTGTGCTTTCGCTGCATCACGGGTTTCTGGCTTGCCATAGATCCTTCCCTCGCACTCCAGCACCTGATCACAGCCGATCACCAGCGCATCGGGCCGCTTCTCGGCCACCTTGCGCGCCTTGAACTCCGCCAGCGCATCGGCCACGTCGCGCGGCTTCGCGCCTTCTGCCTCCAGCGCAGCCCGGATGGTCACTTCATCGATCCGGGCAGGAACAGTCTCAAAGGTCACGCCTGCGTTGCGCAGCAGCGTCGCGCGAATTTCCGAAACTGAGGCGAGGACAAGAGGCATCATCATGTATTATCCTGTGGACAACCGCGTTATAGTTCTGTGGAAGGCATGCAGGTGATCCACACCGATCCACGAAATCCAGATCCGCTGTCAAGCAACAGCCCGCTTTCCCACAGTGGGACGGATCCGTCACGGGCCGGTGGACGACTCGCGGGATCCGTGCGATTCGTTTTGGCTCGCTACAGCTATCCACAAAAAAATCACAAGCCATCCCCTTGATCCTGCGGGTTGATTTAGTGTTATCCACAATCATGTTCCGGGATCCGTGACTCTTATCGACAGATCCGTCGTCCTGTGGAACAGATCCGGGGCAACATCCGGGATTCAGTTATCCCAAGGCCCTACATCAACTTCATCTTCTCTTTATTTTCTTATTTAAGAGTAGAAGGTATGAGAGCGAGGTTCCGATGGGCGAGCTGCTGGCCACCCTTTATCCATGGACATTGTCTTTTCACGTCATCAGCGTGATCGCCTGGATGGCGGGGTTGTTCTATTTGCCGCGGCTCTACGTCTATCACACCGAGAGCGTTCCGCCGGGCGGTGAGACGGATCTGCTGTTCCAGACGATGGAGCGTCGGCTGCTGCGAGCCATCATCAACCCTGCAATGATCGCGGCATGGCTGTTCGGGTTTTGCCTGGTGATGACGCCAGGGGTCGTGAACTGGTCGCTGGGGTGGCCCTGGGTGAAGGCGGGTGCGGTGCTGGCCATGAGCGCCTTTCACGGCTGGCTGACCGCACGACGGAAGGACTTCGTGCAAGGCACCAACAGCGTCAGCGGGCGCAGCTATCGCATCATGAACGAGGTGCCAACGCTCCTGATGATAGTCATCGTCATTTCGGTCATAGTGAAATACTGAAAACGTTGACTCGACCGCGACGGATCTCTATATGCCGCATTGCGTGACCGTCCGGTCCTTCGCGTTTTCCGCAGACAATTTTGTCAAACGTGCCGTCCGGCGCCTTCGAGAACCTATCCCCATGACCCAAGAACGTCTTAGCCTCGCAGATCTCAAGGCAAAGAGCCCCGCTGACCTCCTCGCCATGGCGGAGGAGTGGGAGATCGAGAACGCCTCTTCCATGCGGAAGGGGGAAATGATGTTCCAGATCCTCAAGGAACATGCCGAGGAAGGCTGGGAGATCGGGGGGGACGGCGTTCTGGAGGTGCTTCAGGACGGCTTCGGATTCCTGCGTTCGCCCGAAGCGAACTACCTGTCCGGACCGGATGACATCTACGTCTCGCCCGAGATGATCCGCCAATATTCCCTGCGCACCGGCGACACGGTCGAGGGTGTGATCCAGGCTCCGCGTGAGAACGAGCGTTACTTTGGTCTGGTTGCCGTCAACCGGATCAACTTCGACGACCCGGAGAAAGCGCGGCACAAGGTGCATTTCGACAACCTGACACCGCTTTATCCCGATGAGCGTCTGAAGATGGAGATCGAGGATCCGACCATCCGCGACCGTTCAGCGCGGATCATCGACCTTGTCGCGCCGATCGGGAAGGGGCAGCGGAGTCTCATCGTGGCTCCGCCGCGCACGGGCAAGACCGTGCTGCTTCAGAACATCGCCCATTCGATCGAGCGTAATCACCCGGAATGCTATCTGATCGTCCTGCTGATCGACGAGCGGCCGGAGGAGGTCACCGACATGCAGCGGAGCGTGCGTGGCGAGGTCATCTCATCCACCTTCGATGAGCCTGCGACGCGTCACGTAGCCGTTGCGGAAATGGTTATCGAGAAAGCCAAGCGACTGGTGGAGCACAAGCGGGACGTGGTGATCCTGCTGGACTCGATCACGCGTCTTGGCAGGGCCTTCAATACCGTTGTTCCCAGCTCCGGTAAGGTCTTGACGGGCGGCGTGGATGCCAATGCGCTCCAGCGGCCGAAACGCTTCTTCGGCGCCGCTCGCAATATCGAGGAGGGGGGCTCGCTGACCATCATCGCAACTGCCCTCATCGACACGGGCAGCCGGATGGACGAGGTGATCTTCGAAGAATTCAAAGGCACGGGCAACTCCGAGATCGTGCTTGACCGGAAGGTTGCCGATAAGCGGGTGTTCCCGGCCATGGATATCCTCAAATCCGGCACCCGGAAGGAAGACCTGCTGGTTGACAAGTCCGACCTGCAGAAAACCTATGTGCTGCGCCGCATCCTGAATCCCATGGGGACCACCGATGCGGTTGAATTCCTGATTTCGAAGCTGAAGCAAACAAAGTCGAATTCGGAATTTTTCGAGTCTATGAACGCGTGATTTCTAATTTAGAATCAATGAGTTATGGATACGATCTACGCCTTGGCGACGGCACGGGGACGTGCGGGTGTCGCGGTCATACGCATTTCCGGGCCTTTGGCCTGGGAGGCGTCGGCCGCGCTTGCCGGGACGCTGCCTGAACCACGGCGCAGCGCGCTTCGGCGGCTGACATGGGCGGGCGATCTGATCGATGAAGCCCTCGTGCTGGTATTTGACACGGGGCGGAGCTTCACCGGCGAACGGGTTGTAGAGTTCCATCTGCACGGCAGCATTGCCGTCGTTTCCGCAGTTCTATCAGCCTTAAACAAGCAGCCCGGCCTTCGCCCTGCAGAGGCCGGGGAGTTTACAAGGCGGGCTCTGGAGAATGGCCGATTGGATCTGACGCAGGTCGAAGGACTTGCGGATTTGATCGATGCGGAAACAGAAATTCAAAGAAAACAAGCTCTTAGGATATTTTCAGGCGCAATATCAGCCAAAACGGAAGTATGGCGGGCGCAGCTCATCAGGGCCGCCGCCTTGATGGAAGCAACAATAGACTTTGCTGACGAGGACGTTCCTGTGGACGTGAGTCCAGAAGTTACGGAACTCATTGGTAGCGTTGTATCCGATATTCGGGATGATCTCAAAGGAGCCTCGGTATCCGAGAGAATCCGGGATGGCTTCGAAGTAGCGATCATCGGGGTACCTAACGCCGGGAAGTCTACTCTCCTGAACGCCTTGGCCGGTCGGGAAGCAGCCATTACCTCGGAGATTGCAGGAACCACTCGCGATGTCATTGAAGTCCGGATGGATCTCAAGGGACTGCCGGTCACGTTGCTGGACACAGCTGGTCTGCGAGACACGAGCGATATAGTAGAGACAATAGGAATTGAGCGCGCCCAGGTACGTGCAAGCAAAGCGGATCTTCGCGTTTTTTTGGTTGAGGATGACGTCCTTCCTCCGGGAGTTGATCGACAACCGGATGATATCGTCGTGCGTGGAAAAGGAGACCTGCGCAGCGGCGATGGGGAGGCGGTATCAGGATTGACGGGGCAGGGTATTGATCGTCTTGTCGATCAAATCGCCAACCTCCTGGAGGGAATGGCTGTTGGCGCATCACTCATGGTGCGCGAAAGACACCGTGAAGCGCTGAAAAGCGCAGAGCTATCGTTAAGCGCTGCCACGGCGGAATTGGAAGGTGGTCAGGCGGAAATTGTCGCTGAGCACATCCGCTTTGCTCTTCGGAGACTTGAATCTCTGGTTGGACGGGTTGATGTTGAAGATCTTCTTGGAGAGATCTTCTCAAGTTTCTGCATCGGTAAGTAGGAGTGTTTCACGTGAAACAATTCGATGTCGTTGTCGTCGGCGGTGGGCATGCTGGTGCAGAGGCCGCGCACGCCGCGGCGAGGATGGGCGCGAGTACCGCTCTTATCACTATTCGCAGAGACGATCTCGGCGTAATGTCCTGTAATCCCGCGATCGGTGGACTTGGCAAGGGTCATTTGGTCCGCGAGATAGACGCTCTTGACGGCGCTATGGCGCGTGTCGCTGATAGCGCTGGCATACAATTCCGCCTTCTCAATCGTCGCAAAGGTCCGGCTGTACAAGGCCCGCGCGCCCAGATCGATAGGGCGCTTTATCGACGTGGAATGAAGAAGGAACTGGAGAGCCAAAAGAATCTAAGCATTCTTGAGGGTGAGGTTGCTGATATATCGGTGGAAGGCGTTCAGGTTCGTGGAGTGAGGCTTGCCGACGGAGCAACGATACTTTCCAAGACAGTAATCCTGACGACCGGGACCTTTCTTCGCGGCGTGATACATATAGGGGATAAGCGCCATTCGGGGGGGCGAATGGGCGCTCGTCCCTCAATAGCATTGGCAGAGCGGATCATTGATCTTGGAATTGACTTGGGTCGGTTGAAGACCGGTACTCCCCCAAGGCTCGACGGTCGAACGATAAATTGGGATATTCTGGAGCGGCAACTCGGCGATGAAGAACCGACGATGTTTTCCTTTTGCTCCTCTCATCCCGCAGTTCGGCAGGTCTCATGCGGAATAACGCATACAAATGAGAAGACACATGACATCATTCGAGAAAACTTAACCCTTTCGGCCATGTACGGGGGGATGATCGAAGGCGTTGGCCCCAGATACTGTCCTTCGATAGAGGATAAGGTCGTTCGATTTGCCGACAAATCGTCTCACCAGATATTCCTAGAGCCTGAGGGGTTGGACGACTATACCGTTTATCCCAATGGGATATCCTCTTCTCTTCCGGTCGAGGTTCAGGAAGAGTATGTTCATTCGATTGAAGGCTTGGAGAATGCGACCATTCTTCAACCGGCGTACGCTATCGAGTATGATTACGTAGACCCCCGTGCTTTGAAAGCGAGCTTGGAAATTCGCGCACTCGATGGTCTTTACCTCGCGGGTCAGATAAATGGCACGACCGGGTATGAGGAAGCAGGCGCTCAAGGTCTGGTAGCCGGCATAAATGCAGCGTTGAAAGCTCTTGATCGAGATCCGATCCTATTCAGCCGGACTGAGAGCTATATCGGCGTGATGATAGATGATCTTGTGACGCGGGGTGTCAGTGAGCCTTATCGCATGTTTACATCTCGATCCGAGTTTCGCCTTTCGCTCCGGGCAGACAATGCTGACCAGCGATTGACGCCTCTGGGGATTGGTGCGGGCTGTGTGAGCGAGACTAGGCAAGCCATTTTTGAAGAAAAAATGGGCGAACTGCAACGGGGTAGGGCACTCCTGTCATGTATGCGCACAAGCCCCCGTGAAGCCCAGGCAGTGGGCATCGAGGTGAGTCAAGACGGAGTTCGCCGTACGGGGGGCGATCTTCTGGCGTTTCCTGGAGTCGAACCCCATCATCTTCTGCCTCTTCTACCGGAGTTGGGCACGCTTTCCTTGGCCGTTCAAACGCAGCTTAAGCGGGACGCGCTCTATGCAAAGTACCTAGATCGGCAGGTTTCCATCGCGGAGGCACTGAAGAAGGACGAATCGTGGGTAATACCTTCCGACTTAGATTATGATGTTCTTGACGGCCTATCCAATGAATTGAAGGTGAAACTGAAAGCGTCACGGCCGGATACACTCGCGCAAGCAAGTCGGCTTGAAGGGATGACGCCAGCTGCGCTCGCGCTCATCCTTCTCCGCTTGAAGCGCGGCCAGCGACATAGGGCGTCTGCATGAAGAGAAGCCTTGAATTCAACGATGTTTCACGTGAAACGCTGGAGCGTTTAGAAGTTTACGAGAGACTGCTTCGGACGTGGAACCCCAAGATCAACCTTGTGTCGATGAACACGCTGGATGATTTGTGGAGCCGTCACTTCCGTGATTCTGCGCAACTTCTGACGTACTCGAGCGATTTCAAGGCCTGGGTTGACCTCGGATCCGGTGGCGGTTTCCCGGGGATGGTGGTTGCGATCCTCGGCGCGGGTCAGGATCGTTCCTTTACTCTAGTGGAAAGCGATCAACGCAAAGCGGCTTTTCTGTCGACAGTGGCCAGAGAAGCATATGTAAAAGTGAATATCATAGCGACGCGCTCAGAATCGGTGCCACCGTTAAAAGCCAATGTTGTCTCGGCGCGTGCCCTCGCCCCTTTGCCTCGCTTACTTTCGATGGTTGAGCGGCATCTGGATGAAGACGGTGTCGCGCTTCTCCCGAAGGGGAGGGGGGTAGATCAGGAGATACACGAAGCCCTTGAAAAGTTCCGGTTTGACGTGCAAAAGTTTCCGAGCGAAACCGATCCCAACGGTGTTATCCTGAAAATCAAGGGGCTTTCCCGTGTCTGATACCGGCCAAGCACACATTATTGCCATTGCGAACCAAAAAGGTGGAGTGGGAAAGACTACGACTGCCATCAATCTCGCCGCAGCGTTGACGGAGCAAGGCAAAAAGGTTCTGGTGATTGACCTTGATCCGCAGGGAAACGCTTCTACCGGATTGGGTGTGTCGCCCGAGGCGCGGGATTTCACGACATACGACCTTCTCATCGAAGCCATGCCTCTGGGTGATATCGTCATGCCCACGCGCATTGACGGATTATCTATCTGTTGTGCGACGCAGGACCTCGCATCGGCAGATATTCAACTCGTAGCAAATGAGAAGCGAAGCCTGCTTTTGCGGGACGCTCTTCGCGAAGGTCTGCCTCAGTTCGACTTTGATTACGTTCTTATCGACTGCCCCCCTTCGCTGAGCTTGCTGACTGTGAACGCGATGATTGCCGCAGATTCCGTCCTCGTACCTCTTCAGAGTGAGTTCTACGCGCTTGAGGGACTTTCTCAACTCATGCTGACGATCCGTCAGGTGCGGCAAACTGCCAATCCTGATCTGCGAATCGAAGGTGTATTGCTCACAATGTATGATGGACGCAATAATCTTTCTCTGCAGGTTGAGGCTGATGCGCGGGAAAACCTTGGGGAACTGGTGTTCAGAACGATTATTCCGCGCAATGTGCGGGTGAGCGAAGCGCCGTCTTTTGCCATGCCGGTATTGTCATATGACAGCAATTCACGCGGGAGTGTGGCTTATCGGTCATTGGCACAAGAAATGGCAGATCGTCATGCGGGGGTCTGAAGGAGGCGGCATGAAGGAAAACAAACGTAGCCTTGGTCGTGGACTTTCGGCGCTGATGGCGGATGTTCAGGTTGAGCCTCAATCGGTGAAGCGCCGTGCGGAACTATTGATTCCGGTCGAGAAAATCGTACCCAACCCGGATCAACCTCGCCGGGATTTTTCGGGCGAGGCGCTGGAAGATCTGGCGAACTCAATTCGAGAAAAGGGCATCATCCAGCCGCTTATCGTGCGGGAGCGGCCGGGGGGCACATATGAAATTGTTGCGGGGGAGCGCCGCTGGCGAGCCGCGCAGATTGCGCAGCTTCATGAAATTCCAGTTATAATTCGGGACTTTAGCGACACAGAGGTTCTGGAAGTCGCGATTATTGAGAATATACAGCGCGCGGATCTGAATGCCGTGGAAGAGGCTCTTGGGTATCGCCAGCTCATGGACCGTTTCGGGCATACTCAGGAGCGCCTCGCAGAAGCCCTTGGCAAGAGCCGCAGCTATATCGCGAATCTGTTGCGCCTTCTTCAACTACCTGAAGAAGTGCTGAAATGGGTGAGAGAAGGTTTGCTCAGCGCTGGCCATGCCCGCGCGTTGATCACGGTGGCCGATCCCATTGCGATGGGCCGTCGTGTGATTGCTGAAGGGCTGTCGGTTCGCGAAACAGAGAAGCTGGCACAAAAACAGGCAACTCCCAAAGAGGCCCGTCCGCGTTCGGAAAAAGATGCCGACACTCGTGCGCTGGAAACGGATCTTGGTGCAACTTTGGGAATGCGGGTCGAAATCGCCCATCGCACGGGGCAGGGGAACGGGCAACTTACCATTCGCTACGCTTCGCTTGAGCAGCTGGACGATCTCTGCCGTATTCTTACGTCTTCGGCTCAGGTCGAGTCCATATGAATATACTGACAAGTGTCAGGATTACTCCCTGCGCCATGAGTGCCCAAGCAGGCAATCCGACAAAGGCGCTGACAAAGGCGAAGCCGACCGCCATGGACAGCACGGCTATCCATTTCGTCTGACGTCGAATAGCCCGGTTCGCCTCCCAGTCTCTGAGCGGCGGGCCGAAGATGCGATGGGCCATCAGCCACGCATGCATCCGCTCTGAGGAGCGGCCAAAGCAGAAGGCCGCCACTATTAGAAAAGGAACGGTCGGCATGATCGGCAGGACCGCGCCCACAAAGCCGAGCAGCACGAACAACCCACCGAATATCAGCCACAAGATGCGCATCGCTACCCCGGCAACAGGTCGCGGATAATGCCGTTCAGCACCATTCGGCCCCGCACCGTCGCGCGCAGGCGACCGCCCTGTCGTTCGAGCAATCCGAGTTCCTCCAACGACAGGATTGCCGCCTCATCGAGCGGTTTGCCCATGAGATTCTCATAGCGTAGAGAGTCCATCCCTTCCGCCAAACGGAGGCTCATCATCAGATACTCGGCCGCCTGTTCTTCTGCGGGCAGAGGGATGCGGGACGCTTCACCATTTCCAAACCTTTCCACCTTTTCCAGCCACGCGCCGGGCTGGAGAGGCGTGTCTGTGGCAAAGCGGCCCGCATGATTGCTCAACCGGCCGTGGGCGCCGGGGCCGACACCCGCATAGTCGCCGTAACGCCAGTAGATCAGGTTGTGCTGGGACTGCGCATCCTCTGCGGCGTGATTGGAAATCTCATAGCCCGGAAGACCGGCCGAGGCGCAGGTATCCTGCGTCGCGGCATACAGATCGGCGGAGAGATCTTCATCGGGCAGGCCGCGCAGACCGCCCGCAGCGTGCCGTGCTCCAAAAGCCGTGCCATCCTCGATGGTGAGCTGGTAAAGCGACAGGTGATCAATCGCCATGGAAAGCGCCTCGCCAAGTTCGGCCTGCCACTCGGACAGACCCTGATCCTGACGGGCATAGATAAGATCGAAACTGACCTTGTCGAAGGTATCCCGCGCAATGGTGAACGCCTTGCGCGCTTCGCTCGCGGTGTGCAGCCGTCCCAGACGACGCAGATGGTCGTCATTCAGCGACTGGATACCCATTGAAAGCCGGTTTACCCCGGCCTCGCGGTAGCCACGGAAGCGATCGGCTTCCACAGAGGTCGGGTTCGCCTCCAAGGTGATCTCTATGTCATTGGCAAAGGGCCAGACGCTCCGGGCCGCTTCCAGCACACCGGCGACCGTCTCTGGTGCCATCAACGACGGTGTTCCGCCTCCGAAAAACACGGTGTTAAGGATCCGCCCCGGCGCATCCTGCGACAAACGCCGGATTTCGCTTTCATAGGCGGCAAGCCATCTCTTCTGATCGACCTCCCGCGCCACATGGGAGTTGAAGTCGCAGTAGGGACATTTCGCCTGACAAAACGGCCAATGGACATACAGCCCGAAGCCCGCGTTTCGCCAGTCTTCCGATGCGGTGAAGCTCATCCGCGCAGCGCCGTGACCTCAATCTCCACGAGCATTTCGGGATGGATGAGGTCTGCAAAGACCATGGTCGCCGCAGGGCGGATCTCACCAAACGCCGCAGCCAGCGCCGGAGCGAGATCATCCACCAGCCCCCGGTTGGTCACGGTATATTGAACGCGAACGACATCGCAGAGGTCAAACCCGGCGTCGGCAAGCGCTTGCCGGATGACGTTCAGGGCGTTTTCTGCCTGCCGCGCGATATCGGGCAGAAAGCGTCCGTCACTCTCCGCCCCGGTGCAGCCGGAAACAAAGCACCAGTCACCGGCCACGACAGCGCGCGAATAGCCGATCACCGCCTCATAGGGGGAGCCGCTGCTGATACGCTTTTTCATGTGAAGCACCCTTCCACCAGTTTGCGGAACGCCTCGGCACGATGGCTGATGCGATTCTTTTCCGACGTCTCCATCTCTGCGAACGTGGTGTCCCGGCCCGTCGGTTGGAAGATGGGGTCGTAGCCATGGCCGTTGTCGCCCCGCGGGGGCCAGACGATCTGCCCGGGCATCACGCCCTCGAAGGCCTCGTCATGTCCGTCCGGCCAAGCCAGAACGAGCGTGGAGACAAAGCGCGCCGTCCAGGGCTGCGGAGCATTCCGCTCCTCCAGCAGGTCATGGACCTTCCGCATCGCCATCGGGAAGTCCCGTCCATTTTTCGTCTCTGCCCAATCGGCTGTATGTACGCCCGGCGCCCCGTTGAGGCCATCAACCTGAACGCCGGAATCGTCTGCAAGCGCCGGAAGACCGGTTGCCTTTGCCGCCGCATGGGCCTTGATCCGTGCGTTGCCGACGAAAGTCTCCTCCGTCTCCTCGGGTACTGGCAGGGCCATCTGCGCAGCGCCGGTGACCGCCACGCCATAGGGGCGCAGCAGTTCCGCGATTTCTTCCAGCTTGCCGGAATTATGCGTGGCGACCAGAAGGCGATCGGAGGTGAACTTCCTCATGCGACCGCGACTTTCTGCGCTTCTATCAGGGTTTTGACGCCGGATTCTGCGAGGTCGAGCAGGCCGAACATCTCCTCCCGAGAGAAGGTGGCGCCTTCCGCCGACATCTGTACCTCGACGAGGCGGCCTTTGCCCGTGATCACAAAATTCCCGTCGGTGCCTGCTTCGCTGTCTTCCGCATAGTCGAGATCCAGCAGGGCCTGACCCGCATAGATGCCACAGCTCACGGCGGCGACATGATCCATGATCGGGTCGCTTGTGATCACACCCGCCTTCAGCAGCTTGTTGACGGCGAGGCGGAGCGCGACCCAGCCGCCGGTAATTGCGGCACAGCGGGTGCCGCCATCTGCCTGAAGCACGTCGCAATCCACGGTGATCTGCCGTTCTCCCAGAGCCACCCGGTCAACCGCTGCGCGGAGCGACCGGCCGATCAGCCGCTGGATCTCCTGCGTGCGGCCGGACTGCTTGCCCTGCGCGGCTTCCCGGCGCGAGCGGGTGTGGGTGGACCGGGGGAGCATGCCGTATTCCGCCGTTACCCAACCCAGTCCCGTGTTGCGCAGGAAGGGCGGCGGCTTGTCCTCTACAGAGGCGGTGCAGAGCACATGGGTGTTCCCGACCTTGATGAGGCAGGAGCCTTCCGCATGTCGCGTGAAACCCGGTTCGATTGAAATCGGGCGCAATTCGCTTACCTGTCTGCCGGAGGGGCGCATGGAAAATCCTCTCGTCATCTCATGTCGGGCTGGTTTCCGCGCCAGTTACAGGGCGCCCCCCTCACTATGCAACCCCGATCGACGTATCGCCGATTGACGATCGGCCGCGTCGATTCTTAAATCGTCTGCGGAAGTGCCATGCAGGACGGATCGAAAATTCTCTCTCAACTCAATGATCGCTCGCGGGAGGTGTTCCGGCGGGTTGTGGAGTCGTATCTGCAGAACGGCGAGCCCATCGGGTCGCGCACGCTGACCCGCGCCATGAGTCAGCCGATCTCTGCCGCGACCATTCGCAACGTGATGCAGGACCTGGAGCTGCTCGGACTTCTGGACAGTCCGCATGTCTCCGCGGGGCGCATTCCGACGCAGCTTGGCCTTCGGATGTTCGTGGACGGTTTCATGGAAATCGGCACGGTGGAGACGGCGGACCGCCAGCGGATCGAAGCGAATTTCGCCTCCGGCTCCGGTGAGGTCAGCAGTGTGCTGGACCGGGTGGGTTTCGCGCTCTCGGGGATCACGCAGGGGGCGAGCCTCGTGCTGATGCCGAAGCATGAAGCGCCGGTGCGTCACATCGATTTCGTCAGCCTGGCACCGGACAGGGCGCTGGTGGTTCTGGTGTTCTCCGACGGGCAGGTGGAGAATCGCATTTTCACCCCACCGGCGGGTCAGACCCCGTCCTCCATGCGGGAGGCGGCCAATTTCCTGAACGCGCTGCTGGAGGGCCGGACGCTGTCGGAATTGCGGGTCAGCATTTGTCAGCAGATGGAGACGCGGCGGCAGGAACTCGACACGCTGTCGCGTGAGCTGGTGGAAAGCGGCGTCGCGCTCTGGGACGATCATGGCGAGAGCTATGAGCGGCTGATCGTGCGGGGCCAGTCCAACCTCCTGTCGAACTCAGACGACCTGGAACGGATTCGCAGCCTGTTCGACGATCTGGAGCGGAAACGCGATCTGGCCGAGTTTCTGGAGCTTGCCGAGGAGGGGGAGGGCGTGCGCATCTTTATCGGATCGGAGAACAAGCTTTTCTCACTTTCGGGTTCCTCTCTCGTGGTGTCTCCCTATATGAACGCTGACCGTAAGATCATCGGCGCCGTGGGTGTGATCGGCCCGACGCGGTTGAATTATGGCCGGATCGTCCCGATTGTGGACTACACGGCGCAGCTCGTCGGCAAGCTCATGTCCGACCGGGCGAAAGGATAGGGAATGGCAGAAGAAAAGATCGATGGTGTGACGGACGGCGCGGATGAGGCGCTGGAAGCCAGCTTCGAGGCAGAGCTTGAGCAGGTGAAAGCCGAGCGTGACGAATTCCGCGACCGCTTCATGCGAACTTTGGCGGATGCGGAGAATTCCCGCAAGCGCTCCGAAAGGGATCGCCGGGAGGCGGAGCATTACGGCGGCACCAAGCTCGCCCGTGACATGCTGCCGGTCTATGACAGCCTGAAGCGGGCGCTCGACCATGTGACGGATGAACAGCGCGCAACGTCGGCCGCCTTCATTGAAGGGGTGGAGTTGACGCTGCGAGAGCTGCGCAACATTTTCTCCAAACACGGCATCACCGTGATTTCCCCCGCTGTGGGCGACACCTTCGATCCGCAAATCCATCAGGCGATGTTCGAGGCGCCGGTCCCGAATGTCGCCGCCGGCGGCATCATTCAGGTCATGGGCGAAGGCTTCATGATCCATGATCGTCTGCTGCGACCGGCTCAGGTAGGTGTCTCCTCCACTCCCGCCAGCAAGATTCAATAAGATCAAAGCCCCCAGATGGGGGCTTTTTCATGTCCTCAAGGCTTTTTCGTTCAGTTGGAGGCCGAAGCCTCTCCCGTTCGGCTTTCCCGCAACGGCGCCACCGTGGCGGCGGTCACCGGAGCGGCGTCGTTCGTCCAGGCCTGGCGCAGGAAAGTCGCGAGTTCCGCCACCTCCGCATCCGACAGGCGATGGCCGAAGTCGGGCATCCGCAGACGATAGGGCCTGATCTCGGTGGAGGGCGCGGTGGAGCCGTGCAGGATGACCTCGATGAGCCCGGTGGGAGAGGGCGCATTGACCAGGAAATTGCCATCAAGCTCCGGGAAGACCTCATCCGCGCCCTTGCCGCTGACGAAATGGCAGGCCCCGCAATTGTCCAGGTAGAGCCGCGCGCCAAGGGGCATGTCCCGCGTCGGATGGGTCAGCAGAGCGACCGTCGGTGCGGGATCCCGTACGGGCCGGGGATCGGCCGGATCTGCAATGGACTTCAGATAGGCGACCATCGCGTCCAGATCGCTTTCCGTCCAGTGCTGGGTCGACTCTTCCACCACAAGCGACATCTCTCCCGTCACCGCCGCATGGGCGCTCCGGCCGCTGGCAAAGAGCATCTTGAGCTGCTCCGCGCTCCAGAGAGCCACGGGGCTTTTGGCTCCGCGCAGGTCGGGCGCTGTCCAACCGTCGATCTCTCCGCCGCGCAGGAAGCTCTTGCTCGAGGCATCCGTGCCGTCCTGCGCCATGACGAGGTTCCGGGGGGTGTGACAGGCCCCACAATGGCCTGGCCCCTCCACGAGATAGGCGCCGCGGGCAACTTGCGGATCCTCCGTATGGGGACGGAAGCCGGGCTGCTCCAGCGCCACCCAGTTCCAGGCCCGGATGCCCCAACGCTGGTTGAAGGGGAAGGGCAGGCTCGTCTCCGGCCCCTGATGGTGCACGGGGGCCACTTCCTCGGTGAAGTAGTGGTAGAGCGCGCGGACATCCTCCTCCGTCAGCTTGCGGTAGTTCTCATAGGGCATCGCGGGGTACAGATGCGCGCCATCCGCGCGGATGCCGTCGTAGAGCGCCGCGCGGAACTGATCGAGCGTATAGCGCCCGATACCGGTTTCGGGGTCGGGCGTGATGTTCGTGGAGTAGATCGTGCCGAGCGGGCTGTCTATCGGTCGCCCTCCCGCGAAGCGCTCACCGCCTTCGGCAGTATGACATGCGGCGCAATCCCCCAGATACATCGCATATTCCCCCGCCCCTGAGGGAATCTCGTAATCGGCGGGCAGAGTGGTGAGCGGCGGCGTCGGGCGGTGCGGCACGAAGATCATCGCCAGCGCGACCACGACCCCGATGAGCGCGAGGCCGAGGAGCAGGCGCAGAAACGTCAGCATGGCGCGACCTCCTCAGACCAGCGGGCGGGGGTTGGAAAGATATTCGGTGCGGATCGCGTGCGCCGCCCAATAGGCCAGCGCGCCCACAAGACCGGTGGGGTTGTACTGGATGTTCTGCGGAAAGGCCGATGCCCCCATCACGAAGACGTTGTGCTTGTCCCATGTCTGGAGATAGCGGTTCACCGCCGAAAGCGACGGATCCGCCCCCATGATCGCCCCGCCGACGTTATGCGTGGTCTGGTAGGGCCGCACGTCGTAACGGCTCGCATGGGTCATGTAGGAGGAGGTCTGGAAGTCGGGAGCCATCGACTCGGCGATGGGCTCGATCTTTGATTTCATGAACTGCGTCATGCGGATATCATTCGGCTTCCAGTCGAAGGTCATCCTGAGGAGCGGGCGCCCGAACCGGTCCTTGTAGGTCGGATCGAGGTCGAGATAGGTATCCCGATAGGACATGTTGGACCCGTGGGATCCGATGGACATGGACCGTCCGTACCAGTCCTTCACACCGCTCTTCCAGCTGCTGCCCCATTTCGGCGTCTCGGGCGGCAGGCTCATGGAGCGTATCGGCTGGCCGTTGGTGATCCCTGCGGAGATGTAGCTGCCGCCGATGAACCCCTCGCGCCCGAAATCGATCTGGCTGATGGCGAAATCGTCGATACACATGCCGTTCGATCCTGCTCCGACGAACGGGTTGAAATTGCGTTCCCGAAAAAAGAGCGAGGTACCCCCCAAGACCTGATAGGCATAGTTGCGCCCGGTTACGCCCTCCCCGCTGGCCGGGTCATACGGCCTGCCGATGCCGGACAGCAGCATGAGATGCACGTTGTGAAACTGATAGGCGCAGAGAATGACCAGGTCGGCGGGCTGAAACACCTCCTCCTGCGTCGCTTCGTCGAAATAGGTGACGCCGGTCGCGGTCTTGCCGTCGGGGGCAAGCTCCACGCGCATCACTTCCGCCTCCGTGCGATAGGAGAAGTTTGGCTTTCGCCGCAGTGCGTCCAGAATACAGGTCTGCGGCGAAGACTTGGAGTAGTTCAGGCAGCCATAGCGTTCGCAGAACCCGCAGAAGTTGCAGGGGCCAAGCTGCATTCCGTATTCGTTCACATAGGAGCGGGAGGCGTTGGCCGCAGGGCGCGGAAAGGGATGATAGCCCATGGCGCGCGCCGCCTCTGCGAACATCGTGGCATCCAGCGTCTGCGGGAGTGCAGGCATGGGATAATCGCGGGAGCGGGGAGACTCGAACGGATTACCGCCCGGAATGATCTGCCCGCGTATGTTCCCCGCCTTGCCGGAAATGCCCGCCATGTATTCGAAGCGGTCGAAGAACGGCTCCAGCTCCGCATAGGTGAGAGGATAGTCGTAAAGATCCATGCCCGCGGGAATGATCCCCTCGCCCCAGTTCTCGCGCACATAGGAGCGCAGGCGGAACTCGTTCTCCATCGGCCGCCAGTTCTGGCCGTTCCAGTGAACCCCGGCGCCTCCCACCCCGTCGCCGGGCAGGAAGGAGCCGAGCTGCCGGTAGGGCAGCGCCTGCTCCGTCAGCGTGCGCCGGATCGTCAGGGTGGAGCGAGAGGGCTTCTGCATGAGTTCGAGCCGCACGCCATAGCGCAATTCGTCGACGATGTTGGGATACTGGAAATCCGGCACGGTTGCCCGGTCCTTGCCGCGCTCGAGCGCGACGACCTCCAACCCCTCGGTTGCGAGCTCCATGCCAAGGATGGCACCTGTCCATCCGAGCCCCACGATGACCGCGTCCTTCTTCTTCTCGGTGCGTGCCATCGCTCAGGCCCTGTCGCCGGAGATCGACACGGGGCCGAGCGGATAGGGCACATCCCGTTGATCAATCGATTCCAGAAAGCTGCCGCGCGCGCCGGGAAAGCCGATATGCACCCAGGCCTGCATTCCATGGTTGCCGCCATACATCGGGTCCGCGAAATACCCCTCCTTCGTATTCTGGAGAAGAAGGTCGCCGAAATCCCGCATCTCCGGCGGCAGCGGAACCTTTCCCGCCATCAGCGCCGTGATCGCCTCATCCTGCTCTGCGGCGGCGAGGTCGGCAAAGGCCGCGCCCTTCTGGCGGATGCACCAGTCGTTGAAGATCGGGATTGCGCCCCGGTAAATCTGCGCGGGCGACAGCGGGCTCTGATAGCCGAGATGCGGATCGGCATCGGGCACATGGGGCCCCTGCATGTAGAGGGTCGCAGCCCCGCCGAAGTCGCCCGAGAGCTGGCGGTCGATGAATACCGGCACCCGCGCCTCTATCGCCCCCGGCCCCTCGCCTTCCGAAGGGATGAGCCGTGCCACCGCCGCCAGGATGAAGACCCATTCCGCGTCGCTGAGAAAGACGCGCTGATAGCGGTCGAGCGGGGGGACATCCTCCGTCCGCCCGAACTCTGCCCGGGTCAGCGCGGGCCGGGCAAAAGCCGCAACCGTGACGCCGACCGCCCCGCCCTGAAGAAAGCCGCGTCGTGTGGCGGAGAGGTCGCGCGTCGAGCGTGGGGGCATGGGGTGTCCTTTTTGGCTGGGCAAGAGGCCTCTGGCGATATGCGGGGAGGGCTGCCGCTCGAAGGCAGACCCACGCCCCCAACGCCGGAACGCGGGGCGGGTTCCGCAGGCAGGCCGCCCGATCTGGAACATTTCGGCCAGAGTGCCTATCTGCCAGAAAACCATTGAGGAATTCACATGGCACAGGCTCTGGAACTCGGTCTCGACACGTTCGGGGACGTCATGAATACTGCCGCCGGCGGGCCGGAAACCCACGCGCAGACCATCCGTAACGTGGTGGAGGAAGGGGTTCTGGCCGATAGCCTCGGCCTCGACTTCTTTGGGGTCGGGGAACATCACCGCGCCGATTTCGCCGTCTCCGCTCCGGAGGTGGTTCTGGCCGCCATCGCCGCGCGAACCGAACGGATCCGCCTTGGCTCCGCCGTCACGGTGCTGTCCTCGGACGAGCCGGTGCGGGTGTTTCAGCGGTTCTCCACGCTCGACGCCATCTCCGGCGGGCGGGCGGAGGTGATCGTGGGGCGCGGCTCCTTCACTGAGAGCTTTCCGCTCTTCGGCTATCCGATGGACCAGTACGAGCGGCTTTTCGAGGAGAAGCTCGCGCTCTTTGCCGAGCTGGCGAAGGGCGGGCCGGTCACCTGGCAGGGAAGCGTGCGTGCGCCGCTGAAGAACACCGAGGTGTTTCCGCCGCTGGAGCAGGGACCGCTGCGCACCTGGGTCGGGGTCGGCGGCAGCCCGGAATCGGTCGTGCGCGCGGCGAGCTATGATCTGCCGATGATGCTGGCGGTCATCGGCGGCGATCCGAAACGCTTCCGCCCCTACGTGGACCTCTATCACAAGGTTTTTGCCCAGACGGGCGCGCCGGTGCAGCCGGTGGGAATGCATTCGCCCGGCTATGTCGGGGTGAATGACGAAACCGCCAAGGCGGAGTTCTTCGGCCCCTATGCGGAGATGCACGACCGGATCGGCGCGGGCCGGGGCTGGCCGCCGCTCCGGCGCGAGGATTTCGAGCGGGAGGTGGAGCAGGGCGCGCTCTGCGTCGGCGGGCCGGAGACGGTGGCCCGCAAGATCGCCCGCTCGGTGAAGGCTCTGGGCCTTGTGCGGTTCGACCTGAAATATTCCGCCGGACCGCTGCCGCATGACAATCTGATGCGCTGTATCGAACTTTACGGAACCCGTGTCGCACCGATGGTGCGGGACATGCTGGCCTGACCCCAAGCTGGCCTGACCTTCAGCCGCCAAACCCCGGATCGGGCGATGTTTTTGGGAACCATCCCGGCTCTCGCCCGTTCATGACCCGGCAGTGCTCTCCCCGCAAGACGTAGAGAGCCTGCTTTTGTCCGGAGGTTTCATGGTCAAGATGCTTATCGTTCCCGGTCTGGGAGGCGCGCCTGCGCCGCACTGGCAACACTGGTTGGCAAGCACCGTTCCCGGCGCGCTTCTGGTGGAACAGTTGGAGTGGCATCGACCCTGTCCCCGGCAATGGGAGGTGGAACTTGCCGGTATTCTGCTTCAGCACCCGGGGGCGGTTCTGGTCGGCCATGGTCTGGGCGCCTCGCTGATCGCGCGCGTGATCGCCTCCTGGCCGCAGATCAGGGCCGGGGGCGCATTGCTGGTCGCTCCGCGGGGGCTGGAGATTTTCGCGCCGCCAAAATTGCCGCTGAACGTTCCCGCCGTGCTGGTCGCCAGCCGCAATGACCCCGCGCTGCCATGGCTGAACGCCCGGCGGCTTGCCGAGATATGGCAGGCCGATATGCTCGATCTCGGCCATGCGGGCGGGATCGACAGCGACAGCGGCTACGGCCCGTGGCCGCTCGCCCGCCATCTAGCGCAGCAGCTGGTGACGGAAGGGGGCGGGCTGCGCACGCTTCCCTGAAGGATTGCGCATGGGGGCTGGAAATCCTCCCGCCCCTCTGCTCTCTTGTCCACCGCGGCGGGGAGCAAGGATTGACGACGTGAAGGTTATCGGCCTCAGGCTGCTGTTTCTCGCGCTGATCCTTCTCGCATGGCAGATCACGGCCGAGAGGCTTCCACCGGGTCTGTTCGCGACGCCGCTTGCCACGCTATCTGCTGCGCGCCGGCTGTTTGCCGATGGCGAACTCACGACCGCGCTTCTGGCGAGCCTGCGGGTTTACCTGCTCGGTACGATCAGCGCGGGTGTCGTGGGTATCGTCGTGGGCGTGCTCATGGGCGTGGTGCGACCGCTCGGGCGCATGCTGGACATCTTTGTCTATGCCTTGGCCGCGACCCCCCGCGTGGCATTCGTGCCCCTCATCATCGTGCTCCTTGGGCTGGGGGTGGAGGCGAAGGCCTTCATCGTCTTCATGGGGGCGGTGATGCCCGTGATCCTCAACGCCTACACCGGCGTCTCCGAGGCCGATCCCGATCTGATGGAAATGGCCCGCGCGACTGGGGCGTCGCCGGGACGGATCTTTTTGCATGTCATCCTTCCGGGATCCTTGCCGATCCTGATGGTAGGGCTCAGGCTCGGTGCGACGATCGGGTTGATAAACACGGTCGTGGCGGAGCTTTACACCGCGGTGACAGGGCTTGGCGGCCTGCTGGCGATCTATGGCAACTCCTTTCGGATGGCCGAGTATTTCGTCGTCGTGCTCACTCTGTCTCTGGTGGGCGTTGCGGTCACGGAGACGCTCCGTCATCTGGAGAACCGGCTGACGCGGTGGAGAACCGCATCGGCCCGTTAAGGCGAGGGAAAGATGGGGAGAGGAAAACAGATGACTGTCAGAGCTTTGTGCGCGGCGGGCGCCGTCGCTATCCTGCTAGCAGTACCCGCGATCGCAGCACCCTTTCGGGTGATCGTGACCGATATGGAAACACCGCTGGTTCCCAATTCGGTCATGGAGCTGGCGAAGAGCGAGGGGTATTTCGACCGCGCCGGGGTGGATGTGGAATTCGTGCGCGTGCAGCAGACCCCGCTTGCCATTGCCGCGCTGCGCTCGGGTGAGGGGGAGATGGCCAATGTCGGGGTGGAGGCCCTCCTTCAGCTCCGCCTGCAGGGAGTGGACGACCTGCGCGCCGTGACCTCGCCCAACAAGGCGCTTCCCTACATGATCGTCGCCTCCGGTCTGACCTCCACGTCAGAGCTTCCGGGCAAGGCTTTCGGGATCGGGCGCATCGGCAGCGTGGATCACCTGCTCTCACTCCGGGTGCTGGCGGCAAAGGGGGTAGACCCGACCACGGTGGATCTCGTGCCGCTCGGCCAGCCGAACGTGCGGGCGCAGGCGCTTGTGGCGGGGCGGATCGCGGCGACAACCATGTCGATCGGCACCTTCCTGTCCATACCGGAGGCGGATCGCCTGTCCGTGCTGGTCGGGGTTGAGGATTTCTACGCCGCCGCGCCCGTCGTCTCCAAGGTCAATGCCGTCACGACGGCCGTGCTGGAGCGGCGTGGAGAGGAAGTCCGCGCGGTCATTGAGGCGATGACCCTCGCCGCGCGGGATTTCGCCGCCGACCCCGCGACATGGGTTGCAGCGATGGAGAAGGCCCGCCCCGACGTGTCCCACGAAACGCTCGTCAAGCTCGGTCAGGCCTTCGCGCAGAGCTGGAGCGTGAACGGCGGTCTGGAGAAGGCGGAGCTGGACACCACGGTGGACTGGCTTTGGGAGACCGAAGATTTCGCCGGCAAACCCCGGCCGGCAATGGAAAGCTGGGTGGATTTCGGACCTGAGGACGCCGTGCTGGGCAGGATCGGAGTGGCAGAGGGTCGGGACAGCCCCAGCAGATGATGGCTCCCGCAGATGATCGCCTGCCGATGACGAGTGCCGATTCCTACCTTGCCTTTGAGCATGTGTCGCACAGTTTCGCGGGCTCGCCCGCGGCGGCCTTGTCTGACATCAACCTCACGGCCCGGCAGGGAGAAACGGTCGTCCTGCTTGGCCCCTCGGGCTGCGGCAAGACCACGCTGCTGCGCATCGCCGCCGGACTGGTGCGGCCCACGGGCGGGAGGGTGCTAGTCCGGGGGAAGCGTCCGGTGCCGGGCGTTGAAAGCGCGATCGTCTTTCAGTCCTTCCGGCTTCTGCCGTGGAAGACCGTTGCGGGAAACGTGGCCTTCGCGCTTCCCGACCTGCCCGAGGTGCTGCGTGCAGAGCGCGTTCGGCGTTATGTTGATCTCGTCGGACTGACCCGGTTCGCCGACGCCTATCCGGCACAGCTTTCCGGCGGCATGCGCCAACGCACCGCGCTGGCGCGGGCTTTGGCGCGCGAGCCGGGGCTTTTGCTGATGGATGAGCCTTTCGCCAGCCTCGATGCCCAGTCACGTGAGCTCATGCAGGCGGAGACGATGCGCCTGACGGAAAGCGCGGCGCATGGCCCTGCGATCCTCTTTGTCACACATAGCGTGGATGAGGCGCTGTTGGTGGGCGACAGGGTGGTGCTGCTGTCGCCGCGACCGGGGCGGGTGGCAGAGGTCATCGATGTTCCGTTCCCCCGCCCGCGCTGGCGGCGCGATCCACGGGGAGAGCCGGAATTCGGCACACTTCGCCGCTATCTATGGGAACGGCTGCGCAGCATGGTGCTGACGGATCCGGCGTCGGATTTCTACGGCCGCCTTGCGGAGTAGCGGGGTCGGGCTCCTGCCGCGTGGCATGGACGGTGCCCGTCGAAAGACGGGTTCAGAGAGGGATGCGTTGCGCCTCTCCCAGCACCTCCGCCAGAACGGACGCAGCCAGCGTCCGGGGATCGCGCGCGGAAGGGATGAGACCGACCGGGCCGCGTGCCCGGGCAATATCCGCCTCGCTCACCCCCAGTTCGCGCATCCGTGCCGATCGCACGCGGCGTGCCCGCTGGCTGCCGAGGGCGCCGATATAGAAGGCGGTCGTCGTCAGCGCACCCTTCAGGATCTCCGGCTCCCAATCGTGATCGTGGAAGAACAGGACGATTGCCGTCCACGGATCGACCGCGACATCGGGCATGATCGGGCGCGGAAGGGCGGTCACGACGGCGCCGGAGCCGAGGAGGCTCTCGGGGTCCGGAGAAAACGCCTCGATGGGCCAGCCTGCACTTCGCACGAAGGCCGCGAAGGTGGCGGCCTCCGGCCCCCGGCCGAATACGAGAAACCGTAGATCAGGCGTAAGGGACAGGTGGAATCGGTCGCCCTCAAGCCCGGTCGCCGCCCTGCCCGCGGGCTCTTCCAAAAGGCGTCCGTCGGGCTCGACCACGAGAGAGATCGTTTTGCGCGCCTCCCGCGCCGCCACCGCTCTGGCAAGAACCGCCCGGTCGGGGCGGGGCAGGATCAGGATGTCCAGCCCGCCTCCGCAAGGCAGCTCTATGTCCATGAAGGGCGAGCCTGCGCCATAACGCAACCTGCGCGGAGCGCCATCCGTCAGGGCTTCGGCAGCGTGAAGTGCCACATCACCGTCGATGCAGCCCGAGGACAGCATCCCTATGCGCCCGCCCCCAGGCAACACGGCCATCATCGCGCCGACGGGCCGATAGGACGGCCCCTCCACATGGGTGATGATCGCAAGCGCGCCCTCCGGTGCGGCGGAAAGCGAGGCCAGCGGGTCTTCGGCGCGGGCGCTGGCAAAGATCGTATCGGCCATGGCTTGCTCCTTGATCAGCGGGCGGCTCGGTGGCGCATGTATCGGCAAATATGGGGATGCCGCAGAAATTCGCCACCACTTTCTCTTTCACCGCCAAGGATAGGGGGTTGCACCCCGAAACCCCGGAGATAAGGCTTCAGCCCAGAAAAGGAGATACCCATGACCTCTGCCCCCGATTTCGATGAGGTAATCGACCGCCGCGGCACGCATTCCTCAAAGTGGGACATGATGAGCCGGAACTACGGGGTGCCTGCCGACAGCGGCATCGCGATGTGGGTGGCGGACATGGATTTCCGTCCTCCCGAAGCGGTGCAGCGTGCGATCGAAAGCATGGCGCGGCACGGTGTCTATGGCTATTTCGGCGATGACGGGGCTTATCTTGAGGCGATCCGCTGGTGGATGGCCGAACGGCACCACTGGGATGTCGCGCCCGAGGCGATCATGACCACGCACGGGTTGGTGAACGCCACGGGTCTCTGCGTGCAGACATGGACGGAACCGGGAGATGGTGTCGTGCTGTTCACGCCGGTGTACCACGCCTTTGCCCGCGTCATCCGCGCCGCCAGGAGAGAGGTGGTGGAATGCCCCCTGGCGCTGGACGACGGCCGTTACATGCCCGATTTCGCCGCTGCGGATGCCAGGATGACCGGGCGGGAAAAGATGATGATCCTGTGTTCGCCGCACAATCCGGGCGGTCGTGTCTGGACGGTGGAGGAGTTGCGCGGCTTTGCCGATTTCGCCAAGCGGCACGGCCTGATCCTCGTCTCGGACGAAATCCACCACGATCTGGTCTATCCGGGGCAGAAGCACACGGCCATGCCGCTGGCCGCGCCGGACATCCTCGACCGTCTGGTGATGATGACCGCGACGACCAAGACCTTCAACATCGCCGGCGCCCATACCGGCAATGTGATCATCCCCGACCCGCATCTGCGCAAGCAGTTTCAGGCGACGCTGGGCGCGATGGGGATCTCGCCCAACAGCTTCGGTCTGCACATGGCCACCGCCGCCTATTCACCCGAGGGCGCGGCCTGGGTGGATGATCTGATGACCTATCTCGACGGCAACCGCCGGCTTTTCGATGAAGGCCTTTCGGCCATTCCGGGGCTTTTCTCCATGCCGCTGGAGGCGACCTATCTTGCCTGGGTGGATTTCACCGGTCTTGGCATGAGCGAGGCCGAAGTGCTGCGGCGGGTGGAGGGAGAGGCGGGTATTGCGGCCAACCACGGCACCACCTTCGGGCGGGGCGGGGACGGCTTCCTCCGCTTCAACCTCGCCACGCCGCGCAGCCGGGTGGAGGAGGCTGTGGACCGTCTCCGCCGCGTCTTTGCCGATATCCAGTAGCTGACAGGCTGCTGAATGAACTCTGAAGTCTGATACTTGCTCTGAAAATCAGGAAATCTGCCCGGGAATGACCCGGAATGTGTCAGATCATGAAACGGTTTTCGCTCCGGTACAGATCTGAAGGCTTGTTTCAGCAGCCTTTCAACAGGGTGCTGAAACAGTATTCCGAGGTTGCTCCGGGATGGAGAGCTTCCCTACATGGGTGAAGATCTCCCCGGAAACCGCAGGTTTCGGCTCGTGACTGGACCGCTTTTCTGGTTTTCGGCGCATGGCCGGGGAGGCCCACGACTTTTTCCAGCGGCCCGCTAACAGGCTGCTGAAAAAGGTTTTTTGGCCTGTGTTGAAGTGGAAATCGTTCGCAATCTGACGAAATCCAGCCGGAAATCTTTATACTTCCGGGCGTTTCCGGACCGATTTTCCGATTTCCGACACATAGGCATGACCGTTCGGACTTTTCCGCAGCCCGCTAAAGGCCGATCCGATCGAGGGCCGCATCCAGCGGCCCCCAGTCCTCCAGTACAAGGCGAACGGGCAGGGTGAGCACGCTGGAGCGGAAGGAGGCGGGCAACCGCGCCGCGTCCTTTTCCGTCGTGACGAGCTGCAACGCCCCTGTCCGCGCATCTGCCGCAAGCCGGTTGAGCAGCGGGGCTGAAAAGGCCGCATGATCCGGCAGAGCCTCCGCCCGCACGATCTCTGCGCCAAGCGAGCGCAGCGTGGCGAAGAACTTTTCGGGACGTCCGATTCCCGCAAAGGCCAGAACGCGAAGCCCCGCCCAGTCCATCCCGGTCTGAAGCGGGATCAGCGCACCGCGCAGCCGGGGCACCGGGATGCCCGCCCCCCATTGGCCATCGAATCGTGCCTGCGCAGCGGCATCGCCGATCGTCAGAAGCAGGTCCGCCCGCTTCAGTCCCTTCGCCACCGGCTCCCGCAGCGGCCCGGCGGGCAGGACGCGGCCATTGCCAAACCCCGTCGCCGCATCGGCGACCACGAGGGAGAGGGACTTGGCAACGGCAGGGTTCTGCAATCCGTCGTCCAGCAGCACGGCTTTCATTCCGCCTTCGATGGCCGCCCTTACCCCTGCCGCTCTGTCGCGCGCCACCCAGACCGGCCCGAAGGCGGCGAGCAGCAGAGGCTCGTCACCCACCTCCTCCGCCCGGTGGCGGGTGGGATCGACCCGGACCGGGCCGGGAAGCCTGCCGCCATAACCGCGAGAGACCACGCCCGCCGTTACGCCGCGCTCCGCCAGACGTTGGAGAAGCGCGATGACGGTCGGCGTCTTTCCCGTGCCGCCCGCGTTGATATTGCCCACGCAGATCACCGGGACATCCGGTTGAAGCTCGGGCGCGCGCGCGACACGCCGCGCAGTGGCGGAGGCGTAGATGCAGCCCAGCGGGCCAAGCAGCCGCGCACGCCAGTCCGGCCGATCCGGTGCAGTGAACCAGAACCTCGGTGCCTGCATCAACCCGCCCCGCCGATCTTAGCCGCCGCCGCCTCATCGAGCGCGCGGAGCAGAAGCTCCACGACCCGATCGGTGACCTCGGCGCCGCTGGACGTCACTTCCCACGCGTTGTGGGCCATCTGCGCCGCCCGGTCGGGAGCCAGCAACTCGCTGAGCGCGCTGCCGAATTCCGGCGCCCCCCGCAGCACCCGCGCCGCGCCCCCGCGCCCCAGCCGGGCATAGGCTGCCGTATGGGGGCCGGTCTTTGGTCCGTGCAGGATGGCGGAGCCGAGCGCAGCGGCCTCGTACGGATGCCGCGGCGTGCCCTTGCCCGAAAGCGTGCCGCCGAAATAGGTCACGGGAGCAAGGCGATACCACAGGCCAAGCTCCCCCTCCGTATCCGCGATATAGATCTGCTCTGCCTCCACCGGCTCCTCCTCCCGCGAGCGGAGCGCCACGTCCCAACCGTCGTCCTGAAGGCGGCGGGCAAGGGAGGGGCCGTTTTCCGGGTCTTCGGGAACCACGATCATCATGAGGCGGTGCCGCAATCCCAGAGCCGCACGGTGCGCGGCGATGGCCACGGCCTCCTCCGCCTCGGGCAGGCCCACGGCGAGCCAGACGGGACGCGCGCGGAGCATATGGGCGAGATCGTCACGCTCCGCCTCGGTGCAGGGAAGCGCGCCATGCCCCTCCTCCAGACGGCCCGAGATTTCCACCTGCTCAGGGCGCGCGCCCATGCGCCGCCAGTGCCGGAGCGCGGCTTCGTCCTGCACCAGTATCCTGGAAATCCGACGCAGCATCGCGCGGGAAACGCCGGGCCACCAGCGCCAGCCGCCCCGGGCCGGCGCGCTCACCCCGTCGATAACGATGATCGGGGTTCCGCGGCGATGACCGGCATCGATCACCGCGGGTATCAGTTCTCCGCCGACGAGAACGATCAGCCCGGGCTGCCAGTGTTCCAGAAATCGGGAGGCCGCGGCCTCCGTCTGGGGGCTCGCCGTGCCGGTCTCCTCGCCCGTCATCACCACCTGGGCGGCAGGACGAACGCGGCGGAGGCGGCGGACAAGCTCATCCGCCGCGGCCCGATGGCCGGCGGAGGCCAGATGGAACCACAGGACAGTCCCCTCAGGCCGTGCGGGAAGGAGTGCCCCTGCGTCGGAAGCGCCGGGCGGAGGGGCCGCCCCGATCCGCAGATAGGTGCGCAGCGCAAAGGATCCGCCGGTTTTCCCGGCAGCTATCGGTTTCGCATCCGCCGTGGCGGAAGGCAGGTTTTCGGCCCGTGAAGCCTGTGCGCCGAGGTCAGCCACCGAGCTCCTCGGTCGTGCTCGTTTCGCGCTCCTCATCGCGCAGGCGATGGAGATGCGCGATGAAGTAGCGGGTCTGGGCTTCGTCCACCGTGCGCTGTGCGGCCGATTTCCATGCCGAATAGGCGGAAGCGTAGTCCGGGAAGATGCCGACGATATCAATCGCCTTCACATCGCTGAAAACGGTTGAGGAGACGTCTTTCAGCTCTCCCCCGAACACGAGATGCAGGCGTTGCATGGGCGGTCCTTCCAGACTTGTTGAGGATGGCGGAAGTTACGACATGTGCCCGCGCGCCTCAAGGGAGGCTGGTTCACGGATCGGGCAGCAGCCCGTCCAGCAGCTTGCCCTGCAGTTCGGGCGAGGCGGCGACGATGCCCGGCACCAGCGGGACGCGCCGGTTGAACCGGGGTTGCTCTCCGCGCCGGTCCGTCACCACGGCACCCGCCCGTGCGGCGATCAGGGCCCCCGCTGCCATATCCCATTCCCAGGTGTCGCGGAGCACGACCAGCGCGTCGAACCGCCCTTCCGCGATCAGGCAGAGGCGGAAGGCGATGGAGGCGCGGAATACCTGCCGCATCGGCGGGATCAATCCGCCCCGCCACATGCCGGATTGAAGCACGGGCCGGGTCGCGAGGATCGTGCCACCGGACGGATCCGTCCGCCCGCTGGCTCCGATGGGCACGCCGTTCAGCGCCGCCGGTCCGTCGGCTGTGGCGGTATAGAGCGCGGACATCTGTGGAAGATACACGACGCCCGCGATCACGCGCCCTTCCTCCGCCACAGCGATGGAATGGGCAAAGCTCGGTTCTCCCGCCATGAAGGAGCGCGTGCCGTCGATGGGATCGACGATGAACACCCGACGCGCGCCAAGGCGTGCCTCGCTGTCGTCGCTTTCCTCCGACAGCCAGCCATACTCGGGCCGCGCCGTTGTCAGCTCCTCCCGGAGCATCCGGTTGACGGCGAGATCCGCTTCCGTCACAGGCCCCGCGCCGCCCGGTTTCTCCCATGCCTCCGGCTCTCGGCGCCAGTAGCGGGAGGAAATCTCCCCCGCCCGCTGCGCCGCGTCGATCAGAAGGGCGAGGTCATGATCCGGCAACCGTCATTTCCCCGACGAAAAGGCTTGGCACCACGCGGGACAGGTGAGTGCGCGCGTCATTGGCCGGAACGATCCGCGCCAGCATGTCGCGCAGGTTGCCCGCGATGGTGCATTCGTTCACCGGATAGGCGATCTGGCCGCCCTCCACCCAGAATCCCGATGCGCCGCGCGAATAATCCCCGGTATTGGGATTGATCGTGGCCCCGATGAAGGAGGTAACCAGAAGCCCGGTTCCCATGGCGGCAAGCAGCTCGTCGCGCGCGGCCTGCCCCTGGCTCAGTGTGACGTTGGTGACGCCGGGAGAGGGGGGCGCGCTGGTGCCGCGCACGGCATTCCCCGTGCTTTCCATGCCGAGCTGCCGCCCCGTGGCGAGATCCAGCGTCCAGCCCGTCAGCACCCCGTCGCGCACGATCTGGCGGGAGCGGGCGGGCAGACCCTCCGCGTCGAAGGGGCGGGAGCCGAAAACGCCGGGGCGGAGCGGGTCTTCGGTAAGGCTCATCGCCTCCGGCAGCACGACCTCTCCCAGCGCGTCGCGCAGCCAGGAAGAACCGCGGGCGATGGCGCTGCCGTTCACCGCCTCCAGCAGGTGCCCGATGAGCGAACTGGAGATCCGCTCGTCGAACAGCACCGGGAACATGCCCGTCGCCGGCTTCCGCGCGCCGGCGCGGCCGAGCGTTCGTTCCGCCGCGATGCGGCCCACGGTTTCGGCGCTGTCCATGTCGGCCAGTCGGACGCGGCTGTCGGCATAGTAATCCCGCTCCATGCCGGTGCCCGTCCCGGTGATGGCGAGGCAGGAGAGGGAATGCCAGGACCGCGCATAGCCCCCCGAGAACCCGTTGCTCGTGGCGAGATGTATGCGGCGCACCCCCGCCGTGGCAGAGCTTTCCGCCTGTTCGATACCGGTGTGCGAGAGCGCTGCGGCCTCCGCCTCCCGCGCGCGGCTTTCAAGATCGGCGGGCGTAGGTGGTTCCTCCTCCGCCGAAAGTTCCAGCGCCGCCGTGTCCCAGTCCCGCGCCAGTTGCCCGGGCTCCGCGAGGCCGACCCAGCGATCCTCCGGCGCGGCGCGCGCCATGGCGACGGCGCGTTCGGCGATCTCGTCCAGCGTGCGCGCGCTGACGTCGGAGGCGGAGACGCAGGCCTGCCGCTTGCCGATCAGCACGCGGAGACCGATCTCCACCCCGTCGGAGCGGGACGCCTGCTCCAGCCGCCCGTGACGGACATCCACCTCCACGCTGGAGCCGTCCACGGCGAGGGCATCCGCCGCCTCCGCCCCTGCGCGGCGGGCCGCGTCCAGCACCGCCACGGTCAGTTTCTCAAGATCCGCCATTCTTTCGGGCCTCCATTACCGTTCTGAGGTAGGCCACCCCCGGCGCGAGGGCAAGCGCGCTCAGGGCAGCAGGCCCTTGCCATTGGCGCGGACCGACCCGCTCTGGGTCAGCTCGATGCGGGTCGTCAGCGTGCCCGGCTCCGGTCCGGGGCGGGAGAATCCCTGCAGCATCATCTTGGCGACCATCGCCTGCTGGGGCGCGAGCAGGCCAAGCTGCACGAGCCTGTCCACCGCCTGATCGCTGCCCCGGATCGTCAGGTCCAGCCCGCCCACGGGTTTCGGCAGGCCGTCCCATGTCGTCAGGTCGCTGTTGTCGATGGTGAAGCTGCCGCGCCCCTTCACCCCCGCGCCGATGGCGGAAATGTCCAGATCGTCAATATTCACCGTCTCGAACTGATAGGGCGCCTCGGCCATGGCCGACGGGTCGGACGGGTCGGCCAGCCAGCGCATCGTGCCCGAGAGCGCGAGCGAGACCAGCGCCGGGTCGCGCGGCAGAATGCCGGTGGGATCGACCTGTTGCCACAGCAGGTCGTCTGCGCGCACCCCCTCCAGCCTGCTCATGAAGCGGAAGGGTTCGGCGGCCTCCGCGACCCGCGCGGGAAAGGCCGCGTCGAAATTCGCACGATCCGCGGTGAGCGACATCGGGGGCGCTTCCGGCCCGCCGCTGACGCTCAACCGCCCGGCCTCCGTCTCCCCCTTGTAGGCGACCTGCCCCTGGGTGAGCGCGTAATCCGCGCTGCCGCGCTCGGCTGTCGCCTCCACGATCCGCAGCTGGCCCTCCGGGTCGGTCTCGGTGAGCGTCAGGCTCACCGGCCCGTGGCTCAGCGTTCCGCTGGCGGAAAGGCGGATCAGGTCGGCGAAGGTCGCGCCCCCGGCGATCACCGGCAGCGCCCCGGTGGACCGGGTTTCGACCGATTGGGCGGACAGAACCATCTGATAGCTGCCGCCGGGGCCGTCGGTCATCGCCTCCTCCCCCTCCGGCCCGCTCTGGGAAAGGGTGAGGCCCGCAGCTTCCACCTGCGTCCGGGTGTCGATCTCACGCTCCGTGTTGGCTGCGCCGGTGAAGCGGTAGGTGCCGGTGACACCGCTCGCCGTCATCTGAAGGGCGAGCGATCCGTCCACCGTCTCGCCGCTCTCCATCTCCTCCAGCGTGGCGGTGAGGTTCGGCATGGCCATCTGGTAGGTGACATCCTCCGGCTGGCCCGTCGCATGAAGAGCGAGGCCGGGATGGCTGATGAGGAGCGTCATCCGCGTCGGCACGGCCTCCTCCTCCCCGTCGGCAAGCGCCTCGGGATCGGGGGGGAGGGTGCTCTCCACCAGAACGGGATATTCGGGGCTGAAGGTGACGTCGACGGCGCCGCCCGCGCCGGTCAGGGCGATCTGCGGGATGGTGCCGCTGATCCGGTCCGACCCGTGCATCGCGCTGAAGGCGACATCCGTGAGCGTGAGCGTCCCGCCCGCTTCCGCCGTATTTCCAGCCGAGAGTTCCTGCCCCGCAGCATTCGCCTGCGCTTGCCAGTCCTGCCACAACCCTGCCGGGGTCAGATCGGCCCGCGCGGCGAGCGTGGTTGCCATGAGGATCGCCGCCGCGCTAAGCACGGGGCGGGCGAGCTGCGGCATGAACTTCCGATACGGCATCGTCGAACCCTTCGCGTCTGGAGGCCGGGGCCACCATCTGGTGCGCCGGAAGGCAGGTCAAGCCCTTCGCCCGATCCCGGACGCGTGCTGACGGAGAGGTGACAGGATGGCGGAACTAGAGGGGCGGACTGCGCTGATAACCGGCGCAGGGCGTGGCATCGGCGCGGCGACGGCACGGCTTTTCGTGGCCGAGGGCGCGCGCGTGGGGCTTGTGGGCCGGAACGCGGCGCAGCTTGCCGGGCTTGCGGCGGAACTTGGGCCGAATGCCCATGCGCTGCCCTGCGATGTCGCCGAATTCGGACAGGTGAGTGCCGCGGTGGACCGGCTGGCGGCGGTGTTCGGCGCGCCCGATATCCTCATCAACAACGCGGGTGTCGTCGATCCGATTGCCCCGCTCGCGGACAGCGATCCGGCGGATTGGGCGGCCTCCGTCACCATCAACCTGACCGGCGTCTATAACGGCATGCGGGCGGTTCTGCCGGGAATGCTGGCACGGGGGGCGGGTACGATCATCACCGTCTCCTCCGGCGCCGCGCACAACCCGCTGGAAGGGTGGAGCGCCTATTGCTCCGGCAAGGCGGGCGCGGCGATGCTGACGCGGGCCTGTGATCTGGAGAACCGCCAGAAGGGTATCCGCGTCATGGGCCTGTCGCCCGGAACCGTGCGGACGGAGATGCAGGTCCGCATCCGGGCCTCCGGCATCAACCGGGTGAGCCAGCTTGATCCTTCGGTCCATGTGCCGCCGGAATGGCCAGCACGGGCGCTTTTGTGGATGTGCGGCCCGGAGGCGGACGGCCGTCTGGGGGAGGAGCTCGCGCTCCGGGACGAGGGCCTGCGCGCAAGGCTGGGGCTTTCCGCGTGATCCGCCTCACGGAAACGGCGGAGGGGGCCTGGATCGTCACGCTCGATCGCCCGGAGAAGGCGAATGCGCTGACCCGCGCCATGCTGGTGCGGCTTGTCGAGATCATGGTGGAAGCCCGCCGGGCGGAAGCCCGCGCCGTGATCCTGACGGGCAGCGGCAAGGTGTTTTCCGCCGGGGCCGATCTGGACGAGGCGCGCGCGGGGCTTGCGACCGACCCGATCTGGGTGGAGCTTTCCGCCGCCGTGGCGGGGGTGCCGGGGCTCACCATCGCGGCGCTGAACGGCACGCTGGCAGGGGGTGCGCACGGCATGGTGCTTGCCTGCGACCTGCGGATCGCGGTGCCGCAGGCCACGTTCTTCTATCCCGCCATCCGGCTGGGCTTTGTCCCGCCCGCGCCGGACCCCGGTCGTCTGGCGGCGCTGGTCGGCCCGTCGCGGGCCCGGATGATCTTCCTCGCCGGTCAGCGGATCGGCGCGGAGGAGGCGCTGCACTGGGGGCTGGTGGACCGTCTCGTTCCGGGTGAGGCGCTGATGGAAACCGCACACGACCTCTCCGCCGCCGCGCTCGCCGCGAAGGAAGGGGTGACGGCGGGGATCAAGGCGCTCCTTGGCTGAGCGCCCGGAACCCGTCGATGCGCTGGTGATCGGCGCGGGGCCAGCTGGCCTGATGGCGGCGGAGGTTCTCGCCGCCGCCGGTCGCCGCGTCGTGGTGGCGGAGGGCAAGCCCTCGCCTGCGCGCAAGTTTCTGATGGCGGGGAAATCCGGCCTGAACCTGACCAGGAACGAACCGCTGGAGGCGTTTCTTGCCCAGTATGGCACGGCGGAGGAGAAGCTTCGCCCCATGCTCACCGCCTTCGGGCCGGAGCAGGTCATCCATTGGGCGGAGGGCTTGGGGGAGCAGGTGTTCACCGGCAGCACGGGCCGGGTCTTTCCGCGGGCGATGAAAGCCTCTCCGCTGCTCCGCGCCTGGCTTCTGCGGCTCGGGCAAGGGGGGGTGGAGATCCGCACCCGCTGGCGCTGGACCGGCTGGGAGGACGGGGCTTTCGCCTTCGACACGCCCGCGGGGAGGCGACGGATCTCCCCCCATGTGACGGTACTGGCGCTTGGCGGGGCAAGCTGGGCCCGGCTCGGCTCGGACGGGGCATGGGCGGAGCAGCTGGCGGCAAAGGGTGTGCCGCTCGCGCCGTTCCGGGCCGCGAATGCCGGGTTGATCGTGCCGTGGTCGCCGATGATGGAGCGCCATCACGGTGCGCCGCTGAAGGGGATCGCCCTTTCCGCAGGCGCCCTGCGCAGCCGGGGGGAGGTGGTGATCTCTGCCCGCGGGCTGGAAGGCGGCGGGCTTTATTCCGTAGTCGCGGACGTGCGGGACGGCGCGCCGCTGCTGATGGATCTGATCCCCGACATGACGGAAGCGCAGGCGGCGGAACGGCTTGGCGCGGGCCGGAAGGGCGAGAGCCTTGCCAATCGCCTGCGCAAGGCGCTTCGGCTGTCGCCCGCGGCCATCGCGCTGATCCAGGAATTCGGACGACCGCTGCCGACGGATCCGTTGGGGCTTGCGCGGCTGTTGAAACATCTGCCCATCCGGCATAGCGGCCTCCGCCCGCTGGACGAGGCGATCTCCACGGCAGGCGGTGTGCGCTGGGACGGGGTGGACGCGGATCTCATGCTCCACGCCCTGCCCGGAACCTATGTCGCGGGCGAGATGTTGGATTGGGAGGCACCGACCGGGGGCTATCTCCTCACCGCCTGTTTCGCCACCGGCCGCCATGCGGGGGAAGCCGCGGCGCGCCGGCTCTGAGCCTCACAGGCAGCGCGCCTCGCTCACCAGCATGATCGGGATGCCGCTGCGGATCGGGAATGCCAGCTTTGCCGCGCGGGAGACCAGTTCCTGCCGCTCCGCATCGTAGGACAGCGCCTGATGGGTGACGGGACAGACGAGCGATTCCAGCATCCGGCGGTCGAACAGCGGGGCTTCCGCTGCCTCGGCGGGGGCAAGGTCGATGGTCATTGCATGATCTCCTCTTTCGATCCGCCGCGCAGCCCGTATTCAAGCAGGGTTGTCAGCACTTCCCGGCGTTCGGGCAGGGTCGGGGCCTCCAGCAGGGCCTGCCGGTCCTCCACCTCAAGGGGCAGAAGCTGCGAGAGGGCGTTGATGAGCATCTCGTCCTCCGCCTCCTTCAGGCTGCCCCAGTCGGTGGACAGGCTGTGCGACTCCATGAAGCGGTGGAGCAGGTCGAGAAACTCCTCCCGCTCAAGGGACGGATCCGTCTCCGCATGGCCGATGTCGCGGGGGTAGTCGGACCAGTCCACCCGCGCCCGGAGATAGGGGGTGAAGCCCGGAACCTCCTCCAGCAACCGGAACCGCGCGATCCCCGTCAGCGTGATGAGATAGCGCCCGTCCTCCGTCTCGGAAAAGGAGGAGATCCGCCCTGCACAGCCGATGGCGAACACCCCGTCCTCCTGTGGCTGGATCATGCCGATCAGCCGCTGGCGGGTGCGCAGGCAATCCTCCATCATCGCGAGATAGCGCGGCTCGAAGATATGCAGCGGCAGCTTCGACCGTGGCAGAAGCAGCGCCCCCGGCAAGGGAAAGAGCGGCAGCGTATCGGGCAGGTCGGATTCCTTGATCATCGCCATGGCGGGCACCGCCCGTCAGAAGAAGATCATGGAGCTGAGACGGCGGCGCCCCTTCAGCACGATCGGATCCTGCGGTTTCAGCGCATCGAAGATGGTGAAGAGCTGCGCCTTGGCGGCACCGTCGTTCCATTCCCGGTCACGGCGGAACAGGTCCAGAAGCTCGTTGACCCCGCCCTCCACATCGCCGCTGGCGTGAAGCGCCTGCGCGAGATCGAAGCGCGCCTGAAGATCGGCGGGATCGGCCTCAACGCGCGCACGGAGTTCCGTTACGGGGCCCGCATTCGCGGCCTGTCGGGCAAGCTCGATCTGGGCGCGGGCGGCGTCGATCTCCGGCGCCGCGGCAAGCTCGGGCGATAGGGTGTCGAGCAGGGTTGCCGCCTCCTCGACCTGTCCAAGCGCGAGCCGCGCCCGCACAAGCCCGCCAAGGGCAGCGGCGCTGGCCGGATCCTCGCCGAGAATGGCCGCAAAGGTTTCCGCGGCATCCTCCGCTGCGCCCTCTGCCAGCATCTGCTCCGCCGCGGCGATCGCCTCTCCCAGACCGCCGTCACCGGCCAGCGCCGCGACGCGTTCCACGAAAGCACTCACTTCGGAATTGGGCAAGGCACCCTGAAAGCCATCAACGGGCTGGCCCTGCCAGAAGGCATAGACCGTGGGGATCGATTGAATGCGGAGCTGGGACGAGATCGTCTGCGCCTCATCGACATTCAGCTTCACCATTCGGACGCGTCCGCCCGCCGCCATGACCGCCGCTTCCAGCGCAGGGCCAAGCTGGCGGCAGGGGCCGCACCACGGTGCCCAGAAATCCACGATGACCGGAATATCGCGGCTCGCCTCCACCACGTCGGCCATGAAGGTCGCTTCGGTCGTGTCCTTGATCAGCTCGGCGTCTGCCTGCGGTGCTGTGCTCTTCTCGCTCAGTCCCAGCATGGATATGCCCCCTTGGAAAATCGTTGCCCTCTATATGAGGCGACCGATCCGAAACACCAAGAGCGAAAGCGAGACGCGGTATCTTTGCCGCAACTTATGCGCGCTCGACGGGAACCGTTACAAACCCTTTGCGGTTTCAATGTGAGATAGGTGACAACCGTCAAGCGATTCCGAGAAAGGTCTCTCGTCATGAAGATGCAGCAGATGCCCCTCGCCTTCGTGGTTCTCGCTGGTGCGGCCGCAGCTCCGGCGCTGGCGCAGTATATGGGGTCGTCCGGGCGGAGCACGATCTCCTCCGTCGCGGAGGTGCGGTCCGCGGGCGAAGCGTCCCGCGTCAGCCTGAACGGCGCGCTCATTGCCCATCATGCGGAGGATGTCTTCATCTTCCGCGATGCTTCCGGGGACATTCCGGTGCGGATAGATACGGCGCTTTGGCGCGGTGCCGACCTTGGCCCGGGAACGGAGGTGCGCCTGACGGGTGCCACCGCGGGGCGCGGGGAGCGCCGCCGGGTGGAGGTCAACGCCTTCGACCTGCAGTAGGCCTACAGGTCGAAAGTGGCAAAAACCGGCACGTGGTCGGAGGGTTGCTGCCAGCCGCGGGCCGCCCGCAATACCCGGCTTCCATGACCGGCTGAAACGATATCCGGCGTGGCCCAAATATGGTCGAGGCGACGCCCCTTGTCTGCCGAGTCCCAATCCGGGGAACGGTAGGACCACCAGCTGTAAAGCCGTCCGTCCGGTATGTCCTGCCGCGTCACATCCACCCAGCGCCCGGACTCCCGCACCTGCTCCAGATGCTCGACCTCAACGGGCGTATGGCTGACGATGCGCAGCAGTTGCTTGTGGTTCCACACGTCGTCTTCCCGCGGGGCGATGTTCAGATCGCCGACGAGAATGGCCTTATGCGGCCGCTCCACCTGAAAGAACCGCGTCATGTCGGTCAGGAAGTCGAGCTTCTGGCCGAATTTCACATTGGCCTCCCGGTCGGGAATGTCACCGCCGGCAGGGACGTAGAAATTATGGATCGTCACGCCGTTCTCAAGCTCGGCCGCGACATGGCGGGCGTGGCCCAGCGTGGCAAAGTCCCGGTCGCCGGCATCGCGGAGCGGCAGCTTCGACAGGATTGCGACGCCGTTGTAGCCCTTCTGCCCCCGTGCGACCATGTGGGTGTAGCCCAGGGCGCGGAACTGCTCGACCGGGATTTTTTCAACCGGCGATTTGCATTCCTGCAGACACAGGATGTCAGGCGATTCCTCTGCCAGCAGGCGCTGAACGAGCCCTTCGCGAAGGCGGACGGAGTTGATGTTCCAGGTGGCGATGGTAAAGGTCATGGGCGTCTCCGGCTGGCGGCGGGACCATGCCAACCGGGCGCGGGGAGGGCAAGGGAGCGGGACAAAAAAGGGCCCGGCACAGGGCCGGGCCTTTGAGGTGCCAACAGGGAGTTTCCGTATCCTGACCCCGATACGGGAGGGCTTCGCGGACCTAATGCTCCGGGAGACACATTGGTTCCGCCAGATCGCGTGAAATCAGGCGACCAGCCGATAACCGCCCGACTCGGTCACCAGAAGCCGCGCATTCGAGGGATCAGGCTCGATCTTCTGGCGAAGGCGGTAAATGTGGGTTTCAAGCGTGTGGGTGGTGACGCCCGCATTGTAGCCCCAGACCTCATGCAGCAGCACATCGCGCGGCACGACGCCCTCGGAGGCGCGGTAGAGGAACTTCAGGATGTTCGTTTCCTTCTCCGTCAGACGGATCTTCCGCTCCCGCTCGTCGATCAGCATCTTCATCGAGGGTTTGAACGTATACGGGCCAAGCTGGAATACCGCATCCTCGGATTGTTCATGCTGGCGGAGTTGCGCGCGGATGCGGGCAAGCAGAACCGGAAACTTGAACGGCTTTGTGACGTAATCGTTCGCGCCCGCGTCCAACCCCAGAATGGTGTCGCTGTCGCTGTCATGGCCGGTCAGCATGAGGACAGGACATTTCACCCCCTGCTTGCGCATCCGGCGGCAGAGTTCCCGCCCGTCGGTATCCGGCAGGCCCACGTCGAGGATCACCAGATCGAAAATGCCGCCCTTGACCTTTTCCATCGCGTCCTGACCGTTCTCGGCTTCGAACACGTCGAAATCCTCGGTCATGACGAGCTGTTCGGAGAGCGCCTCGCGGAGATCGTCGTCATCATCGACGAGCAGGATTTTCTTCAGGTTGGCCATGGCTCTCTCCTCTCGGTATCGTGTGCAGGGGACATTGGCATCCCGGCGCTGTCCGGCAAGGGAAGCGGGCCAATTGCTACAAAGCCTCACGCCGACGTGTCGCGGGGCGGGGAAATGTTTCAATTTCCTGCAGCAGCGCCTAGATGGGGGGTGTCTTGAGAGGGCAGGTTCATGAGTCTCATTCCCGGTATTGTCGAGCGGATCGCGCGGGCGCGTGCGGACCTTCGGATGGGTCTGCCCGTGGTTCTGATGACCGATACCGAAGGCGCGCTGGCGCTGGCCGTGGAAACGCTGGATGAGGAGCGGCTTCGCGATCTGCGCGCGATCGGGCACCCCGTTCTCGCCATCACCGGCTGGCGGGCGGAGACGCTGAAGGCGCGGGCCTATGACAATGATCTCGCCCGGATCACCGTGCCCGGCGATGTGGATGCGCGCTGGCTCCGGTCCGTGGCAGATCCTGCGGATGATCTCCGCGTGCCGATGAAGGGGCCGCTACTGGCGGAGCGGGAGGGAGGGGCGGAGTTGCATCGTGTGGCGCTCCAGCTTGCGAAATCCGCGCATCTGCTGCCGTCCGCGGTGCTGGTGCCGCTCGATCATCCTGCGACCTTTGCCGCGGAGAATGAGCTGACACTCCTCTCTGCCACTGCCGCGGCGGATGAACTTCGGCAGTCGGTGCCCCTGCTGCCGGTCGTTTCGGCGCGCGTGCCCATGGCTGCGGCGGAAGCGGGGCGGCTGCACGTCTTTCGGCCGGAGGATGGAGGGGAGGAGCACTATGCCGTTGAAATAGGTCGCCCGCCGCGGTCGGAGCCGGTTCTCGCACGGCTGCATTCCGCCTGTTTCACGGGGGATGTGCTGGGCAGCCTGAAATGCGATTGCGGTCCCCAGCTTCATGCCGCGCTGGAGCGGATGGGAGAGGAAGGGGCGGGTGTGCTCCTTTACCTCAATCAGGAGGGTCGCGGTATCGGTCTGGCCAACAAGATGCGCGCCTACTCGCTTCAGGATCAGGGCTTCGACACCGTGGAAGCCAACCACCGGTTGGGCTTCGAGGATGACGAACGCGATTTTCGCATCGGCGCGGCCTTGTTGGCGCGGCTTGGATTTTCGGAGGTCCGGCTGCTTACCAACAACCCCGCAAAGGTGCGGATGATGGAGGCCAATGGCATCCATGTCGTCGAGCGTGTGCCGCTGAAAGTTGGCAGGACCGCATTCAATGAGGGATATCTGGCCACCAAGGCGCGGAAGTCGGGGCATCTGCTTTGACGGGAGATCTCGTCCTGACACCCACCGGATTGCGCTATGGGAACCGGTTGATGCCCTGCACCATAGGGCGGGGCGGTATCGTGCCCGACAAGCGCGAGGGGGATGGCGGAACCCCGGTCGGGCGGCATGAGATCGTCGCCATGCTCTACCGTCCCGACAGGATCGACCGGCGGCGGCTCCCTCGCTGGGCCGTCCCGATCCGTCCGGGGGACCTGTGGTCGGACGATGTGGCTGACCCGGAGTACAACCAGCTCGTCGCGGCGCCGCACGACTGGAGTCACGAGAGCCTTCGGCGGCCCGACCCGCTCTACGATCTCATATTGGTTACGGACTGGAACTGGCCCGATGCGCTGCCGGGTCGGGGGTCCGCGATTTTTCTGCACAGTTGGCGACGGCCCGGTGCGCCGACGGCGGGGTGCATCGGACTGTCGCGCCACAACCTGTTGTGGCTGGCTAGACGCCTGACGCCCCGAACGGCGCTGCGTGTCAACGATCAGCCTTGGGGGTTGCGGGCCCCGAAGAGGGCAGAGCCGACCCGCACATAGGTTGCACCATGGGCGATGGCGGTCTCGAAATCATCGCTCATGCCCATGGAAAGCTCGTGAAGGCCATTCCGGGCTGCGATCCTTGCCAGAAGTGCAAAGTGAAGCGCGGGTTCCTCCTCCACCGGGGGGATGCACATCAGCCCGACAACGGGCAGGTCCATCGCCCTGCATTCGGCGACAAAGGCATCCGCTTGGGCGGGGAGGCAACCGGCCTTCTGCGGCTCCTCTCCGGTGTTGACCTGAATGAACAGCCGGGGAGAGCGACCGCGCTTTTGTGCGAGATCGGCAAGGACATGGGCCAGTTTGGGCCGATCGAGGGCGTGGATCGCCTCGAACAGATCCACGGCCTGTTTGGCCTTGTTGGTCTGCAGCGGGCCGATCAGGTGAACTTCGGTTTCCGGGAAACGGGCGCGGAAATCCGGCCATTTGGCGGCGGCCTCCTGCACCTTGTTCTCTCCGAACAGGCGCTGACCTTCTTCCAGAACGGCCTCCACCCGCGCGTTCGGCTGGACCTTTGACACCGCTATGAGATGGACCGATCCCGGCGCGCGGCCCGCCTCTGCTTCGGCCTTGGCTATACGGTTCCTGATATCGATAAGCGGCATCCTGGATTCCTTTCTTTGCGGTGAAAGGGATCACAGCAGCACGAAAATGAACAGATCCGACCCCCCGCCGGACCAAATGAAAAGAGCGGGCCAAGGCCCGCTCTCTCCGTAGATGGTCGTCGGATCAGAACTTGAACACGACGCCGAAGTCGGCGACGGTTTCGTCTTGCGCGATGATCGAGCCGGACTGGTTGTCCTGGATGTAGGCACCATCCGGACGGTCCATTTTCATGACGCCGCCTTTGAGGGTCGCGCCACCGCCGAGGTTGTATGCCGCGCCGAGGCCGTAGTATTTCGCGTCGCCCGTCGTGTCGAGGCTCAGCTCACGGTAGAACGCAGTGACCGTGGTCGGGCCCATCTTGTAGTCGAAGGACACGCCGTACTGGTCGAACTTCTGGAACACGGACGGGGCGATCAGGTCGCCAGTGTTGACGTCGTAGTCGTTGCCCGCGAAGTTGTAGGCTTTACCTTTGCCGTAGAAGCCTTTCAGAGCCGCGTCGCCGAAGGCGGCGTTGGCGCTGACGATCCATTGGTATTCACGCTCGTAGTTTTCGGCCTTGCGGGATTCGTAACCGCCAGCCACGCCGAAATCGCCGAAGTCGTAGGTCGCGCCGACCGAGTACTGCTCGAAGCGCGGGGTGTCTTTGTCGGTGTTGCCGTGCATACCGCCGGCGGTGCCGTCGCTCATGCCGGCATAGAAGCCGAAGTCACCGAAGCTGTAGGAATACAGCAGGTAGGGGTCCTGAATATTGGTGTAGTTCAGGTATTCGGTTTCGTACCATTCCATGATGGAGTTGGCGTTCGAATAACCGATCCCGGAGAGATCGCCCACGGCGTTCTCAAGAGCGCCATCGACGTCGCCCATGGCGATCTTGCCGAATTCGCCCGAGATGAAGATGTTGCCCGCGGCACCCACGGTACCATTGGCAGAGTTGTCGGCACGGATGGAGCCGCCGAAGGTCAGACCGCCGTCCGTTTCACCGGCCATGGTGAAGATGGCGCGGATACGGCTGTTGAAGTTGGCGTTCTCACCATCGTAGACGATACCCATGCGGCCGTCGCCGGTGACCGCGACTTCGGCAGCGGCGACACCAGCGGTCATCACCAGCGCGGTCGTCGCGAACAGGATCTTTTTCATCGTTTTCCCTCGTGGTTCAAGGTGCAGCCCAATCCAGGGAAATCCGAACTGGGAATGAGACTGTATTTCCCGCCCGGACCCCATATTGCAAGCGAGCCGCGTGCCCCGCCTGACAAGGGATGATGCATGGTGCAGCTTTGCCACACCGGGTTTTCCGCTCCGGGGCGATGGAAAAGGCTTAGGGACTTGTCCGCTTCGGGACCGTCGGATAGACAACAGGGAAGGCAGACTGCGCAGAACGGATCGGACGGATGGCCCTTGGCACTCTCTCGCAAGTCACCCTGGGCGGAAGCCGGGCGGCTGTCGGACTTCTCTGTGGCGCGCTGCTTCTTGCGGGCTGCGCCAACAACACCACCGATCAGAACATCCCGGTCGGGTCGCTGGAAAAGGAGCTCGCCGCCGGGCGGGCCGAAGGCGGCACGGTCTGGGATCTGTTCTCCGAGCGGGACAACCCGAACACCACCGTCAACGTCAACAAGTATATCTGGAACGCGGCGCTGGACGTGCTGAACTTCCTGCCGATCCAGACGGTCGATCCCTTCGGCGGGGTGATCGTGACGGGGTACGGCACGCCCCCTGGCGGCGGGCGCGCCTATCGCGCCACTGTCTATGTGCGTGATCCCGCGCTCGATGCCCGGTCGCTGAAGGTTTCGCTCCAGACCCAGGGCGGCCGCGCGGTGAGCGCGGAGACGGTGCGCCAGGTGGAAGATGCGATTCTGACCCGCGCCCGGCAGCTCCGCATTCAGGACGGTCGCCTCTAGCATCCGGCCGGTGCAGCCGGTCTTGCTGCGACCGCGGGCGAATGGCCTAGACCTTGGCGGCGTGGCCGGTGTATTCCGGCCCGGATCCCGAGCCGCCTGAGGAAGCCCATATGTCCCGCTACGATCCCTCCGCCAGCGAAGCGAAATGGCAAGCCGCCTGGGCGGAAGCGGATGTGTTTACCGCCAGACACGATCCCGCCCGGCCCAAATACTACGTGCTGGAGATGTTCCCCTATCCTTCGGGACGCATCCACATGGGGCATGTGCGGAACTACACCATGGGCGACGTGGTGGCGCGCTACAAAAGCTCCTCCGGTTTCTCGGTGCTGCATCCGATGGGATGGGACGCGTTCGGCATGCCGGCGGAGAACGCCGCGATGGAGCGGGGCGGCCACCCGAAGGAATGGACCTATTCCAACATCGCCGACATGAAGGCGCAGATGAAGCCGCTCGGCCTCTCCATCGACTGGAGCCGGGAGTTCGCCACCTGCGATCCCGAGTATTACGGCCAGCAACAGGCGCTGTTCCTCGACATGCTGGAAGCGGGGCTGGTCTATCGCAAATCCGCGCAGGTCAACTGGGATCCGGTGGATATGACCGTGCTCGCCAACGAGCAGGTGATCGACGGCCGCGGCTGGCGCTCCGGCGCGCTGGTGGAGCGGCGGGAGCTGACGCAGTGGTTCTTCCGCATTTCCGATTTCGCGGGCGAGCTGTCGCAGGCGCTGGACGGTCTGGAGAAGTGGCCGGAAAAGGTCCGGCTCATGCAGCGGAACTGGATCGGCGAATCGAAGGGGCTGCGGTTCGCCTTCTCCACCGTCGATGCGCCGGAAGGGCATGACCGGATCGAGGTCTATACCACCCGGCCCGATACGCTGATGGGGGCGAGCTTCGCGGCCATATCGCCGGATCATCCGCTTGCCAAAGCGCTGGAGCGGCATGACCCCGTCGTTGCCGCCTTCGTGGAGGACTGCCGACGGATCGGCACGTCCGAGGAGGCGCTGGAGAAGGCCGAGAAGAAGGGCTTCGATACCGGCATCCGCGTGCGGCACCCGTTCGATACCTCCTGGGAACTGCCGGTCTATATCGCGAACTTCGTGCTGATGGACTACGGCAGCGGGGCGATTTTCGGCTGCCCGGCCCATGATGCGCGCGATTTCGAATTCGCCACGAAATACGGACTGCCGATCGAGCCGGTGTTCGAACCGCTGGACGGCGCCGCCGAACTGCCCTTCGTCCCGCCGAAGTCGGAGCCTGTCCGCTACATCCGCGGTTTCGCGGGCGAGGAGGTGCAGACCGGGGAGACCGCCGTCGCTGCCGCCGTCGCCTTCTGCGAGACGAACGGGGTGGGGCAGGGTGTCACCAACTATCGCCTGCGCGACTGGGGCCTGTCGCGGCAGCGCTACTGGGGCTGTCCGATCCCCGTGGTGCATTGCGCGGCCTGCGGTGTCGTGCCGGAGCGGAAGGAAAACCTGCCCGTCCGGCTTCCCGATGACGTCACCTTTGACCAGCCGGGCAACCCGCTGGACCGGCACCCCACTTGGCGGGACGTGTCCTGCCCCTCCTGCGGAGGCCCGGCGAAGCGCGAGACCGACACGATGGATACGTTCGTCGATTCGTCCTGGTACTACGCCCGCTTCACCGCGCCCCGCGCCCCCACGCCGACCGACAAGGCCGAAGCCGATTACTGGATGAATGTGGACCAGTATATCGGCGGTATCGAGCACGCGATCCTGCACCTGCTCTATTCGCGGTTCTTTGCGCGGGCGATGAACATCACCGGCCATCTGCCGGCAAAGGCGGCGGAGCCGTTCGACGCGCTGTTCACGCAAGGTATGGTCACCCACGAAATCTACATGACCCGCGATGAGCGGGACCGTCCTGTCTATCACCTGCCCGATGAGGTGGAGAACGGCCGCCTGAAGGCCACGGGCGAGGCGGTGGAGATCATCCCCTCTGCCAAGATGTCGAAATCCAAGAAGAACGTCGTCGATCCGTTGAGCATCATCGCGGAATTCGGCGCGGATACCGCGCGATGGTTCATCCTGTCCGACAGCCCGCCCGAACGGGATGTGGAATGGACGGCGGCGGGGGCGGAGGCCGCGTTCAAGCATCTGTCGCGGGTCTGGCGTCTGGCTGTGGAAACGGCCTCATCGGAGGCCGCGCCCAATGCGGAGGATGAGGCGCTGATTCGCGCCACCCACCGCGCGATAGACGAAGTGACGCGGACCATCGACGGTTTCGCCTTCAACAAGGCGGTGGCGAAGCTCTACGAACTGACCAACACCCTGTCCCGCTCCGCCGCCGGGGCAGAGGCGAAGCGGCAGACGATGCGCGTGATGGCGCAGCTCATGTCGCCCATGGTTCCGCATCTCGCGGAGGAGGTCTGGGCGCTGCTCGACGGGGAGGGGATGGTCGTCTCCGCCCCCTGGCCCAAGGCCGATCCCGCCCTGCTGGTGGAGGACAACGTGACCCTGCCCATCCAGATCAACGGCAAGCGGCGGAGCGAGATCACTGTGCCGAAGGACATGCCGCAGGCGGAGGTGGAGAAGCTCGTCCTTGCCGACGAGACGGTGGTGAAGGTGCTGGCCGGCGCCGCGCCCAGAAAACTGATCGTGGTGCCGGGGCGGATCGTCAATGTGGTCGCCTGACCGCCGTTCCTTCCTGCTGGCTGCTCTGGTTCCGCTGGCGGGCTGCGGCTTCGCCCCTGCCTACGGGACAAACGGACGGGCCAATGCGCTTCGGGGCGCGGTGCGGGTGGATGATCCGACCGACCCCGAAACCTATGCCTTCCTCGCACGGGTGGAGGAGGTGCTGGGCCCGCCGGAAGCGCCGCGCTATGCTCTTTCCTACCGGATCCGCACGAAGGAATGGGGGGTGAGCATCTCCCGCGATGACCTGACGAGCCGCTACCAGCTTTTCGGCGAAGTGGCTTATTCGGTGAAGGATCTCTCGACCGGAAAACAGGTGCATAGCGGCACCGGCTCCAATTTCGTGGGCTATTCGGGCCTTGGCTCTGCGGTTTCCAGCCGCGCGGCCAAGGTGGATGGCGAGAAGCGCCTGATGCGGCAGCTTGCCGATCAGGTGACGGAGCAGCTCATCGCCACCTATGGGAGCTGGAAGGCGTGAAGTTCTCCGCCCGCGATGCGGCGCGGTTTCTCGCCCGGCCCGATCCCGCCGTGCCGGGTATGCTGGTCTACGGGACGGATCCGATGCGGGTCGCGCTCCGCCGGAAGGAAATGATCGCAACCCTCATCGGCCCGGAGGGAGAGGCGGAGATGCGCCTGACCCGCATTCCCGGCGGCGATCTGCGCAAGGATCCGGCGCAGGCAGGCGATGCGATGCGGGCGCAGGGCTTCTTCCCCGGTCCCCGCGTCGTTCTGGTGGAGGAGGCGACGGACACTGTCGCCCCCGCCATCACCGCGGCGCTTCAGGACTGGCGGCAGGGAGATGCCCAGCTCGTGGTGACGGCAGGTGCGCTCACACCCCGCTCCGCCCTTCGCAAGCTGTTCGAAGGTCATCCGAAAGCCCCGGCCATCGCGCTTTATGACGATCCTCCCAGCCGGGAGGAGATCGAGGCCACGCTGTCGCGCGAGGGGGTGGGCGCCATCTCCGCCGAGGCGATGGGGGAACTTCTGCTGCTGGGCCGGGAACTGGAGCCGGGCGATTTCCGGCAACTGGTGGAAAAGCTGGCGCTCTACCATCTGGGCGATGCGGCGCCCGTCAGCCCTGCCGACGTGGCCGCCGTGGCTCCCGTGACGATGGAGGTGGAAACGGACGATCTGCTTCACGCCGTCGCCGAATCGCGGACGGGAGAGATCGGCCCCCTCCTGCAGCGGTTGGAGGGGCAGGGCGTGAACCCGGTGACGCTTTGCATCTCGGCCACCCGGCATTTCCGCGCGCTCCACGCCGCCGCGTCCGACCCGGGTGGTCCCGCTTCCGGCATCTCCCGTGCCCGCCCGCCCGTGCCGTTCCGCAGCCGCGAGCGGATGCAGCGGCAGGTGCAGAGCTGGGGCATTCGGCGGCTGGAGGAGGCGATCCGGCTGTTGGTCGATACGGACCTCACGCTCCGCTCCGCGCAGCGCGCGCCCGTCATGGCGGTGATGGAACGGGCGTTCCTCCGTCTGTCGGAAATGAACCGCCGCCGCTGACTGTGACCGGCTTGCCCTGACGGGCGAATTCTCACGCGCGCGTGATGGACAATGAACCGTTGCAAGCTAAACCCAAGGGAGGGGTCCTTGGGAGAGCAGCATGACCAGAGATGGAAATTCGGTGCGGAACTCGATCGGCGCGCCGCTGACGCTTCTGGCCGTCGCCGTTACGGCGGGCTTCATGCTGGCCACGCCTGCTACCGCACAGTCGCTGACTTTTGCCGCTGGCTCGACCGCAGATGGGGACGCTGTTTTCCGTCTGGGGTATGTCCGCCCGTGGTCCGGCAGCTATCTGGAGCGCTGGGGTTTCGAGCGGCTGGTCGAGGTGACCGTCGCCAACTGGCAGACCGGCCCGGGAGACGACTCCGTGCAGCTCATCACGCTTGCGCCGGTTTGGCACCGGCCGATCTGGGGCGATCTCGGGGTGGAACTGATGATCGGGTTCGGCTTTTTCAGCGATCAGCAGGTCGGCAAGCATGACATGGGCTCTCAGGGCCATTTTCAGACAGGCTTCGGACTCTCCTATCCGGTCGGGCCGGGTTATCTCACGGCGGACATCCGGCATTATTCGAACGCCGGGCTGGCCAAGCCAAACCCGGGGATCGAGGTCTATACGGTCGGCTATTATTACCGGTTCTGACCCTTACGCGGCGCTGAGCCGGGCATAGCGCCCGCCGGAGGCCGCAAGTTCGGCGTGGGTGCCGGTCTCCACCACACGGCCATCCTCCATCACCACGATGCGGTCTGCATGCCGGATGGTCGCCAGACGGTGGGCAATGATGAGGGTCGTGCGCCCCACCGCCAGCGCGTCCAGCGCCATCTGGATCTCGCGCTCCGTCTCGTTGTCGAGGGCGGAGGTCGCCTCGTCCAGAATGAGGATCGGCGGATTCTTCAGGAAGGCGCGCGCGATGGCCACGCGCTGCTTCTGTCCGCCCGAAAGGGTCACGCCCCTTTCGCCCACCACGGTATCCAGCCCGTCCGGCAGACGCTCGATCATCGGGCCCAGCTGCGCCTGCCGGGCGGCCTCGATGATGTCGTTCTCCGTCGCGCCCAGCCGTCCGTAGGCGATGTTCTCGCGCAGGGTGCCGCCGAACAGGAACACGTCCTGCTGGACGATGCCGATCTGACGCCGCAGGCTTTGCAGGGTAAAGGCGTCGATCGGGGTGCCGTCGATGGTGATACGGCCCGATGTGGGTTCATAGAACCGGGGCAGCAGCGCCAGAAGCGTCGTCTTGCCGGCGCCCGAGGGGCCGACGAAGGCGAGCGTCTCGCCCGGACGGACGGAGAGGTTCACGTCGCGGAGCACCGGCCGGTCTTCCCGGTAGGAAAAGTTCACATCCTCGAACCGGATCGCACCGGTGAGTGCGGTGGCAGGGCGCGCGTCGGGCCGGTCGGCCACTTCGGGCTCCGTCTCCAGCAGTTCGAGGTAACGGCGGAAGCCCGCGATGCCGCGCGGATAGGTCTCGATCACCGCGGCGATCTTGTCGAGCGGGCGGAAGAACACGCTGACCAGCAGAAGGAAGGCGACAAAGCCCCCCGTGGAAAGCGACCCGTTGAGCACGAAGCTCGCGCCCGCCACCATCACCACCACCTGAACGAGCCGCATCCCCATGTAGGACAGCGACTGCGACGCGGCCATCACCCTGTAGGCGGACAGCTTCGTTTCGCGGTAGTTGGCGTTGTCCTTTGCGAAAAGCGCCTTCTCGTGATCCTCGTTGGCGAAGGCCTGCACGACGCGCATGCCGCCCACGTTCTCTTCCAGCCGGACGTTGAAGTTGCCGACGCGGGAGTAGATCGCCCGCCATGTCGCCGTCATCTTGCCGCCATAGACCATCACGATCAGCACCATCGCCGGAACGATCGCCGCCGTGATGAGGGCGAGCGGCAGGCTGATCCACATCATGAGGATGAAGGCCCCGGCAAAGGTCATCACAGCGATGAACAGATCCTCCGGCCCGTGGTGGGCGACCTCGCCGATCTCCTCCAGATCGCGGGTGACGCGGGCGACGAGCTTGCCCGTCCGCACCTTGTCGAAGAACCCGAATGAGAGTTTCTGGAGATGCTCGAAGGCCCGCCGCCGCATCTCCGTCTCGATGTTGATGCCCAGCATGTGGCCCCAGTAGGTCACCACGACCATCAGTCCGGTATTCACCAGATAGATGACCAGAAGCCCCAGCGCCGCCAGCCAGGTAAAGGACCAGTCCCCCTGCGGCAGAAGTCTGTCGATGAAGCCCTGGACGGCGAGCGGGAATGCAAGCTCCAACATCCCGGACAGCACGGCGCAACCGAAATCGATGCAGAAAAGCAGCTTCCACGGCCGGTAGTAGGAGAAGAACTGTCTGAGCATGTCGCACGTCCTGCTGGGGCTGCGTCTTCATGACGTGTTGCCGAACGGATTTCCACCCCGGAGAGGGCGGCGGCGGAACAGCGAGGGCACGATCCGCGTTATGCGGCGGAAACTCAAGCCGGAGATTACAGATGCCGAGACTGATCCGTACCCTTGCTCTTCTTGGCCTCGGCTATGCCGCCGTGCGCTATCTCTCCTCTTCGTCCCCGGCGACGGAGCCGCAGAGACGCCTGTCCGGCCCGAAGGCGGAGAATCAGCCCCACAGAACCGCCGCCAAGGCGCGGAGTGGCAAGGCCCGAAGCCCCGCTTCGCGCAGGGCCGCCCGATCCTGAGGCCAAAAGGGGGCGGGGCGCCATCCTGACAGCGCGCCCGGCCTTCGCCGGGTGCAGCAGGCGGCGATGGAGCTACATCGACACGAAAGGGCGGTCGTCACCGGCGTGCGGGGGCGCATCGTAAGCCACTCTTGCGATGCGATACTGCGCACCCATTTCGATGTCTGCCATGTCTGCATCGCTATAGGCATCTGCCGCAAGCGTACGAATGGGCCGGAAGCCGAGAAATATCGTTATAATCGTAATTGGACGGAATCTTGCTCGCGGTCGGAACGAAATTTGTTTGACGCTCCCAGCTTTCCTCCGTCACATCCTGCGGAATATTTCCGCCGACCCGCCGGACGAGAGGTTCGCCGTTGCTACTGCGGTGGACCTAGACGCTTGCCGTTTGTGGCGGCAACCGCTGCAACACAGAGGGAATTGAAGGTTCTGCGCGGCGCCCCTCGGACAGGAGGTGCACGTCAAGCGCGGGGTCGTTTCGCTCCATGTTGATCGGGAAGGTGGCGAAACCTTCTCTTGTTCAAGGATTGTGTGCTCATCGGATGCAGCAGGTGGATGATTTGCGGGCGAACTTCCACTGCCGGTATGAGGGCGGCATGGCGCTCGCCGTGGGACGCTATCTTTTCGAAGCGATGGGAGCGGGCGATTTCACCGCCAAGACATCCAAACATGGGTCGGCATGCTTTCGGCCTTTCGTCCGGCAGAGGAGACATCGCCGGGTATCACCATGCCGGCGGGCACCGCTGCCGAAAGGCTGCACAACACTCAAGATAATCCGCAAGAGCCGGAGGTGGTCTGGATCTGAGGGCAGCACGCAAGCGTCTCTCCCGTCTGCCGAATCGATCAGCGGCGGGGTCGAGCGCTGGCGACGGATGACTTGTTGCATTCCTTTGGACGTGCAGCCGGCAAGCATCCGAAGCAGCAATGAAGGCTTTTCCCGGCCAGAAGGCTTCCGGTCAAAAGCAACCCCTGCCTCACCGATGAGGCGTCTCATCCGTCAGACGGTGGTCTCACCCAGAGCGGAGATGACCATGTTGCGGGCGCGATTGACACGACTTTTGACGGTGCCGACCGTGCAGCCGCAGATCTCGGCAGCCGCCTCGTAGCTCTCTCCCATCATCACGACAAGGATCAGGGTATCGCGGTAATGAACAGGCAGACCGCGGACGATTTCCATCAGCTCGCCGCCGCGAACGTTCCATTCCTGCGTGGGCTGAGAGATCAGATCGCCCGAGACGCAATCTTCCGCACCCGTCGTCTCTCGCCCCTGGGTTCGGATACGAGAATAGAACGTATTGCGCATGATTGTGAAGAGCCAGGCCCGCAGCCGGGTGCCAGGGGCAAACTTGTCGAGATTGGCCAACGCTTTCAACAGCGTTTCCTGCACCAGATCATCGGCGTCGGTCGTGTCCCGGCACAGTGACCATGCGAAAGCGCGGAGCGCAGGGATCAGCGCCACCACGTCGGTCCGCACCTCATCGCGGGAAGAAGTTGTCATCATCCGGGACCGTCCTTGAATCCGGTGATCGGCAGCGTAGGATAACCCGGCGGAGCGCTGACGGTTCCGGGTAATGACAGGAGATTTGAGCATGGTCGAGAAACCTCTGGATGACGCGGCGGCGCGCACGGAGGAGGAACTCGCACGGCTCCTGTCGGACATATCGGCGGAACTCAGGCTTCACGATGTTCCCGAACGGCTGCGGATGTTGGCGCTCGAACTCGACGCGGCGCTCGCCCGGCGGCGGGAGGGGGTCGCTCCTGCCCGCACGACACCGGAAACCGACGCCACGGATCGCTGAGGGAGAGCCGTCCGACGGCTGTTTCCGCCCGCGTCGCCCTGCTGTCGAAAAGCGTCGAATTTCGGCCATTCGCGCCTGTGTTTCATGGCATTCTGCAGCCATCCCCGCACGCCGGTTCCACATCGCGGGAAGACAGCAACCCATCCGCCATTTCGCGGTCCGCAGGACGCTACGATGACCCTACAGAGCACGATTGCCGCGCTGCTTGCCCGCCAGAAGCCGGGTTTCAGTCTGGATCAGGCCTTTTATCGCGATGACGACATCTACCGGCTGGATCTGGAGGAATTCTGGTATCGCGACTGGCTGTTCGTCGGCCATGATTGCGAAATCGCCCAGCCGGGCAGTTTCTTTACCGTGCAGGTCGGCGATTACTCGGTGATCGTGGTGCGCGGGCGCGATGGCGCGATCCGGGCTTTTCACAACGTCTGCCGCCATCGGGGTTCCCGTATCTGCCTTACGGAAAAGGGGCGCACGTCGCGGCTCGTCTGCCCCTACCACCAATGGACGTTCGATCTCGACGGGCAATTGCTTTTCGCACGGCAGATGGGAGAGGCGTTCGATCCCAAGCCCTACGGTCTGAAGCCCGTGGCCTGCGAAAGCGCGGCTGGCTACGTCTGGATCAGCCTCGCCAGCGCGCCTGCCGACTTCGCTCCGCAGCGACGGCGGATGGAGACCTATTTCGGCGCCCACAATCTGAAGGAGGCGAAGGTCGCATTTGAATCGACCATCGTCGAGAACGGGAACTGGAAACTGGTCTGGGAGAACAACCGCGAGTGCTATCATTGCGCGGCCAACCATCCCGACCTGTGCAAGACCTATCCCGAAGCGCCCTCGGTCACCGGGGTGGACTGGGCGGGGAGCGATCCCGAGATCGCCGCCCATTGGGCCGCCTGCGAGGAAAGGGGCCTCGCCTCGCGCTTCGACATGGAGCCGGACGGCCAGGCGCGCGCCGTTCGGGTGCCGCTGCTCCGGGATGCCGAGAGCTATACGATGACCGGGCGGCGCGCCGTGGGGCGCAAGATCTCGGACGGTTTCCCGGGCGAGGAGGGGATCGGCGCGTTGCTGCTGTTCCATTACCCGAGCACGTGGAACCACGTTCTGATCGACCACGCCATCTCCTTCCGGGTGCTGCCGATTTCCGCGACCCAGACGCAGGTGACGACGAAATGGCTCGTCCACAAGGATGCGGTCGAGGGGGTGGACTACGATCTGGAGAAGCTGACCGAGGTCTGGATCCACACCAATGACGAGGATCGCCGGATCGTGGAGGACAATGCCCGCGGCATCGCCTCGCCCGCCTATCAGCCGGGGCCCTATTCGGAGATCCACGAAGGCGGCGTGATGCAGTTCGTGGAATGGTATTGCGAGACCCTGAAGCGCCGTCTTGGCCCCGACAGTCAGGCACGGATCGCCGCGGAATGATCGTTCAGACCTTGCCCCAGCCGCTCCCCTGGAACGCGCTGGAGGAGCCGCTGCGGTGCGTGGGTGTCCGCGCCGAAACGGCGGATGTGCGCACCTTCACCTTCCGTCCGCCGCCGGGGCGCTGGTGTGCCTATCGGCCGGGACAGTTCGTCACGGTCGAACTGCCGACGGCGGAGGGGCCGGTGCTCAGGAGCTATACGCTCTCCTCTTCCCCCTCGCGGCCGTTTTCCGTCTCGATCACGGCCAAGCTGAAGGCGGGGAGCGTCGCGACGCAATGGATGTTCGACAACCTCGCCCCCGGATTCGGGCTGAAATTCACCCAGCCGATGGGCAACTTCCACCTGCCCGATCCGCTGGTCGGGCCGTTACTGCTGATTTCGGCGGGATCGGGCGCGACGCCCTGCATGTCCATGCTCCGCTGGGTTGCGGACTGCGCACCGGGCCTGAAGGTCACGTATGTTCATGCGGCGCGTTCTGCCGATGACATCCTGTTCCGGCGGGAACTCGAGCTGCTGGCGGGGCAGATGCCGGGCCTTCGGCTTCTGTTCATTCTTGGCCGAGGAGCCGAGGGGGAGAGTCTGATCGCCGGTCGGCTGGATGCGGAGCTGCTGCGGCGGCTGGTGCCGGAACGGCTGGAGCGGCAGGTCTATTGCTGCGGGCCGCAGGGCTTCATGGAGGCGATGCAGGCGGCGCTGCTGGCGGACGGGCTGGCCACGGAAGCCTGGCATCAGGAAAGTTTCGGGCCAGCCAGCGGCGGACTGCTGCTGCCGGAAGCCCCCGCGGTGTCGGAAGGCGCGGTCGTGCGGTTCGCGCGCTCAGGCGTGGAAGTGCCGGTAGGGGCCGGGCAGACGATCCTGCAAATGGCGCAAGCGGCGGGAATTGCTGCCCCCTTTGCCTGCGGTATGGGTGTCTGCGGCACCTGCAAGGTCCGGGCGCGGGGGAGTGTGGAGATGCACCATCAGGGCGGCATCTTCGAGGATGAGGTGGAGGATGGCTTCATCCTGGCCTGCTGCTCCCGCCCGCTCGCGAGTGTCGAGGTCGATCTGTAGAAGCGGACGGCGCTGACACGCCAAAGCGACAAGCCCGCGCGCCGCCTTTGGCAGCGCACGGGCGGTTGGTCAGCCCTTCAGCGCCTTCGCATGCCAGGCGATGTGGTCGCCCATGAAGGTCGAGATGAAGTAGTAGCTGTGGTCGTAGCCATCCTGAAGGCGCAGTTCCACCGGATGGCCCGCAGCCTTGCAGGCTTCGACCAAGCGCTCCGGCTGGAGTTCGCGAACAAGGAACTCATCCGCTCCACCCTGATCGATCAGAAGGGGCAGACGTTCTTTCAGGCCGGGAATCAGGCGCACCGCATCCCATTCCGCCCACGCGCCCCGATCGGGACCGAGATAAGCGGTGAGCGCCTTCTCTCCCCATGGCACGTCGGAGGGGCCGACGATCGGGGAGAAAGCCGACACGGACCGGTAGCGGCCCGGATTGCGGAAGGCGGTGACCAACGCCCCGTGTCCGCCCATGGAGTGACCCATGATCGAACGCCGGTCGGACACCGGGAAGGCCCCCTCCACCAGAGCGGGGAGTTCCTCGGCGATATAATCGGCCATCCGGTAGTTGGCCGCCCAGGGCTGCTGGGTCGCATTCAGGTAGAATCCGGCGCCCTTGCCGAGATCGTAGCCCGGATCATCCGCGACATCGTCACCCCGTGGGCTGGTGTCGGGATTGACGAGAATCACCCCGTGTTCCGTCGCGTAGCGCTGGGCGGCGGCCTTGGTGATGAAGTTCTGTTCCGTGCAGGTGAGGCCGGAGAGCCAGTAGATCACCGGCAGCGGGCCCTCTGCCGCCTGGGGCGGCAGAAAGACACCGAAGGTCATCGGCGTACCGGTGGCCTGGCTCTCATGGCGCCAGACCTCCTGTTGACCGCCGAAACAGGCGTGCGATTCGATGCGTTCCATGTCGGCGCTCAGTAGTGGATGACGCTGCGGATCGACTTGCCTTCATGCATCAGGTCGAAGGCGGTGTTGATCTCGTCCAGCGGCATGGTGTGGGTGACGAAGGGGGCGAGTTCGATCGCACCCGACATCGCATCTTCCACCATGCCCGGCAGTTGCGTACGGCCCTTGACCCCGCCGAAGGCCGTGCCCAGCCAACGGCGCCCGGTGACGAGCTGGAACGGGCGGGTGGAAATCTCCTGCCCCGCGCCGGCCACACCGATGACCACCGACTGGCCCCAGCCGCGATGCGCGCATTCCAGCGCGGCCCGCATCACATTGACATTGCCGATGCATTCGAACGAGTGGTCCACCCCCCAACCGGTCATCTCCACGATGACCTGCTGGACGGGCTTGTCGTGATCCTTCGGGTTGATGAAGTCGGTCGCACCGAACTGCTTGGCAAGTTCGAACTTGGAGGGGTTCATATCGACCGCGATGATGCGCCCGGCCTTCGCCTGTCGCGCACCCTGGATCACCGCAAGACCGATCCCGCCGAGACCGAAAACCGCCACGCTGTCGCCCGGCTGCACCTTCGCGGTGTTGTGCACGGCCCCGATCCCGGTCGTCACACCGCAACCCAGAAGACAGACATGCTCCGGGTTCGCTTCCGGGTTGATCTTGGCGAGAGATACCTCCGCCACCACGGTGTATTCGGAGAAGGTCGAGCAGCCCATGTAGTGATAGAGCGGCTCGCCATTGTAGGAGAACCGGGTTGTGCCGTCGGGCATCACGCCCTTGCCCTGCGTCGCGCGGACGGCGATGCACAGGTTGCTCTTGCCGGATTTGCAGAACAGGCACTCACCGCATTCGGCGGTATAGAGCGGGATCACGTGATCCCCCGGCGCGACGGACGTCACGCCTTCGCCGACTTCAACCACGATGCCCGCGCCTTCATGCCCCAGCACGCAGGGGAACAGCCCTTCCGGGTCATCGCCCGACAGGGTGAAGGCGTCGGTGTGGCAGACACCGGTATGGGTGATCTTGATCAGAACCTCTCCCGCCTTCGGCGGATCGACGTCGATCTCGACGATTTCGAGCGGCTTTCCCGGACCGAAGGCAACGGCGGCGCGCGATTTCATGGGTCTCTCCTCCACGCTTCACTTGAGATAGGACCGGACGAGCGCGATTGCGGTCTCGATCCTTGGATTGGGTTCGGCGGGGGTAGCCAGTTCCTCGCGCAGATGGCTTTCCAGAACGCTGCCCATCAATCCGTTGACCGCACCCCTTACAGCCGCGAGCTGTTGCAGGATCGGTTCGCACTGGGCCTCGCCTTCAAGCGATCTTTCAAGAGCTTCGATCTGGCCGCGGATGCGGCGGACACGGATCAGCGCCTGTTGCTTTTCGCGCGGGTCGTTGGGCATCCCCCTCCTCCGATACTGGGGGGGAGTATATTCCTCCCCGACTGGCGCGCAAGGAGCGAAAAGGCCCGCCGGGGGGGGCGGGCCTTCGGAAGAAAGTAGGAGATCAGGGCCAGCGGGCCAGCGGCGGCAGGCTCATCAGCACCGCTTCCGGGTCATGCGCCGTGGCCAGACCGAACTTTGTGCCGCGGTCATAGACAAGGTTGTATTCCGCATAGAGGCCGCGGTGGATGAGCTGCGCCTCCCGCTCCGCCTCTCCGTAGGGGTCACGACTGCGCTTTTCCGCCAGCGGCAGGAAGGCAGGCAGGAAGGCACGGCCCACATCCTGCGTGAAGGCGAAGTCTGCCTCCCAGTCGCTGGTGTTCAGATCGTCGAAGAAGATGCCGCCGACCCCCCGCGCACGCTTGCGGTGCGGAATGTAGAAATACTCGTCGGCCCATGCCTTGAACCGGGTATAGAAATCCGGCCCATGCAGGTCGCAGGCGGTCTTGAGCATGGCGTGGAAATGCGCGGTGTCCTCGGCGAACTCGATACAGGGATTGAGGTCGGCGCCTCCGCCGAACCACCATGTATGCGGCGTCCAGAACATGCGCGTATTCATGTGGACCGCCGGGGCGAGCGGATTGCGCATATGGGCGACGAGGCTGATGCCGGAGGCCCAGAACCGCGGATCCTCCGCCATGCCCGGAACGCCCCGCGCCGCCATCGCCGCCTGTGCGGCCGGGGCGAGCGTGCCGTGGACGGCCGAGACGTTGACGCCTACCTTCTCGAAGACCCGCCCCTCACGCATGACGGACATGAGGCCGCCGCCGCCGTCCCCGCCGCCCCGCTGGGTTTCACGCAGTTCGAAACGTCCGGGCGGGCGGTCGGAGGGAAGCGTGTCCTCCAGCGTCTCGAAAGCGGTGCAGATCTGATCCCTGAGCGTTCGGAACCATGCCGCCGCCCGCGTCTTGCGTTCGTCGAAATTGATATCCATGACGATCCTGCCTTTCGGGAACCCAATAGCTCTCCGCCGGACGATGGCCAAGCCGAGTCTGGCTTTCGGTTCCATAATCGCTAGATATCGGATCGCCGGCCTGGCGGAGGATGACATCATGACGCGCCCGTTTCCCGTTCTTTTTCTGCTTCTCGGACTCGCGGCTTGCGCAACGCCACAGGAGCGCTGTCTCAACACCGCGACGCGCGATCTCCGCACCGTGAACATGCTGATCGACCAGACGCAGGGCAACATCGCCCGCGGTTTCGCGCTCGACAGCCGGACGGATTGGGTGACGGATTTCGACTGGTGCCCCGGCCCCTCCTGGGGGCGCGGGTATTACCGCCCGATGATGTGTGAGCGCGATGTGCCCGTGACGACGAACGTCCCGCGGGCCATCGACCTTAGGGCTGAACAGGCCAAGCTGGACAGTCTGCTGGAGAAGCGGCGTGAGTTGACCGTGCAGACGGGCGCGCGGGTCGATGCCTGCAGGGCGGCCTATCCGCCAAAATAGGCCGTGAGAGCGGCGGCCTGTCCCGGCCGGCCTCCGTCAGTTGGCGGGCGGAGGCGGCGCGGTGACCGTCGGCACTCCCCTTGCGCGCCAGCGGGAAATTTCGGCCTGCTGGTTGAGTGCATAGGGCGCATAAACCTTGAAATAGGTGGTCGTGCGGCTCATCCGCTCTAGGAGCAGGGGGCCTTCGTCCTTGCGGAATTCGGCATCCGCCACGGCCAGCTCCTGCCGAATGGTGGGATCGGCGCCATAGCGTCCGGCCTGTGCCAGAAGCGCGGCATCCCCGCCGGTTCCCTGACGTTCCACCGCACCGGCATTGCCCCCCAGTACAGCGGTCGCATCGGCGAGCGGGGTCGGGTCGGTGCGATTCGCACCGCCGGGGGTCGGTACGGGGAGGGAAGCGAGGTTCGCCTGCCCCGCCGGGATGTCGAGCGGTTTGGTCGGCAGGATGGCGAACTCGTCCGGGCTGCGGGTTTCGGAGCGAAGCTGGATGAGCTTTCCGTTGCCGCAGGCGGCGAGGCCGCAAGCCGCCGCCAGCACGAGCACGAGCCTGCCCGCCCGGATCCGACCCGCCTGTATCATGCCCCGCTCCATCGCACTCTTGCCGTTTTGTCCTCGTTTAGCCGTTTTGAACCGGGGCGTCACGCCTTCTTGTCGCGTCCGGTGAACAGGACGAGCCCGATGGCACCCGCGAACACCGCGATATCGGCGACGTTGAATGCCCAGGGGTTGTCGATTCCGCAGCAGGACATGTTCAGAAAGTCCGCCACAGCGCCATAGAGAACGCGGTCGATCACGTTTCCGATGGCCCCGCCGATCAGAAGACCGGCCGAAACCTGCGCAGCGGCGGCCTGCGGCTCCTTGCGCATCCACAGCCAGACCCAGGCCGATATGACCAGAGCGACGGCGATCAGCAGCCAGCGGCCCAGATCGCCATCCCCTTGCAGCAGACCGAAGTTCACGCCCCGGTTCCATGCCATGCGGAAGTTGAGGTAGGGCGGCCAGATGTCGATCTCCCGCACGCGGTCGAGCGACATCAGATGGACCACCACGAATTTGCTGAACTGATCCAGAACGAATGTGGCCGCGGCCACGCCCGCCATGATCCCGAGCGATCCCCCGGCCATCAGTGACGGAAATGCCGCTGACCGGTGAACACCATCGCCAGCCCCGCGGCGTCAGCCGCTGCGATCACCTCAGCATCGCGGATGGAGCCGCCGGGCTGTATTACCGCCTTCGCGCCCGCACGGGCCAGTTCCTCCACCCCGTCGGGGAAGGGGAAGAAGGCGTCGGAGGCCGCCACGCAGCCCTTCGCGGGCGAAACCGGCAGATGCAGCAGCTCGGCCATGTGCTCGGCCTTCCGTGCGGCGATCATGGTCGAATCGACCCGGCTCATCTGGCCCGCGCCGATGCCGACGGTCGCCTCATCCTTCACATAGACGATGGCGTTGGATTTCACGTGCTTCGCCACCTTCCAGGCGAACAGCATGTCGGCCAGTTCCTGATCGGTGGGTGCGCGCTTCGTCACCACCTTCAGGTCAGCCGCCGTCACGTCGCCATTGTCGCGGTCCTGTACGAGGAAACCGCCCGCGACCTGCCGGAATGTCAGGCCCTTTGCCGTCGGATCGGGCAGGGTGCCCGTCGTGAGCAGGCGCAGGTTCTTCTTGGCGGCAAAGACGGCTTTCGCTTCGTCATCCGCGTCGGGGGCGATGACGACTTCAGTGAAGATCTCGGCGATCTTCGCGGCGGTGGCGCCGTCCAGCACATGGTTCAGCGCCACGATCCCGCCGAAGGCCGAGGTCCGGTCGCAGTCATAGGCGCGCCCGTAGGCATCCAGCAGCGATCCGCCCACCGCCACGCCGCAGGGGTTGGCGTGCTTGATGATCGCGCAGGCGGCGCGGTCGGTCGGGAATTCGGCCACCAGTTCGAACGCGGCGTCGGTATCGTTGATATTGTTGTAGGACAGCTCCTTGCCCTGCCACTGCCGCGCGGTGGCCACGCCGGGACGGTCGGAGCCGTCGCGGTAGAAGGCGGCCGCCTGATGCGGATTCTCGCCATAGCGGAGCGGCTGGGCCAGCGTTCCGGCAAAGGCGCGGCGGCGGGGGTTCGCCTCTCCCAGCACGGCGGCCATCCAGGTGGAGACGGCGGCGTCATAGGCGGCGGTGCGGGCATAGGCGATCTGCGCCTGCCGCTGGCGGAAGGCGTAGGACACGCGGTCGTCGTTGCGGTCAAGTTCGGCCAGCAGCGCGTGGTAATCCTCCACATCGGTGACGACCGTCACCCAGGCATGGTTCTTGGCCGCGGCGCGCAGCATGGCCGGGCCGCCGATGTCGATATTCTCGATGCAGGTGTCGTAGTCGGCTCCCTTCGCCACGGTCGCCTCGAACGGGTAGAGGTTCACGATGAGCAGGTCGATCGGCTCGATCCCATGCGCTTCCATCTCCGGCTTGTGCTGATCGCGGAGGGCGAGCAGGCCGCCATGCACCTTGGGATGCAGCGTCTTCACCCGGCCGTCCATCATCTCCGGGAAGCCGGTCAGGTCGGCCACGTCGCGCACGGAAAGACCCGCCTTGCGGAGCATCTCCGATGTCCCGCCGGTGGACAGCAGTTCCACCCCCCGCGCGGCAAGGTTCTGGGCGAACTCCAGAAGGCCGGTCTTGTCGGAAACGGAGATCAGCGCGCGGGCGATCGGCAGCAGGTCGGGCATGGTCAGATCCTTCGGCTCAGGCATCGGCTCGGATGGCGCGGGCGGCCTGCGGAAGCTCCTCTTCCGCCGGTTCGGTGTCGCGGATGGCCAGCGGAGTATCCTCTGATTTCGCCAGCGTCCAGCCCACCTCGCCCGCCTTGTCGGCCACAAGGCCTGAAAGAACGATCTGGCGGCTGGGCCGGGGGGCGGAAAGATGCGGATCGAGCCAGACGGAGGCATCCAGCGACATCCGCGCCGCCCCCGCCTGCCGGAAGATCCAGACCTCCGTACTGGGCAGGCGGAGGACGATCTGCTCTCCCTCCACCTCAGCCTCCACGGCGGGATGCAGGTGGAACCGGATGGTGAAATGCACGCCCTGCAGGCGGCTGTTGAGGATCGCGCGTTCCAGCACCCGGCGATCGGCCTCTGTCGCCGCGCCGAGCGCGTCATAGCCGCGAAGCATCCGCCCGTCGCGGGAAAGCTCCAGTTCCCGCACATGGGTGAGGCCATGGCTCGCGACATAGCCGTCATGGCTGAGGACGAGCAGGGGGCCATCGTCGCCGGTGGTGACCTCGGCCCGCACGTTTCGCGGCCCGTCGGAGAGCAACTCCTCCGTGTCCCGGCTGGTCCCGAGCCGAGCGGAGGACAGCCCCTCTATGCCCAGAACGGAGTGGGACGGGGTGGCGCGGGCGGCATTCTCCCAATCTGGGCCGAGCGCGCTCCCCGGCCCGCACGACACGATCAGCGGCCGTCGGCCGGAGGTCAGCTCGAAGGCCAGCGTGGAGGCATGTGCGAGCCGCGAGGCCGCACCCATCGGCGGCGGTGCTGCATCGACGATGAGCGTCGTCCGCGGCGCCGCGAGCCGGAGATATCCCATGGCTCCCACCGCAGGGGCGCCGGCGATGGAATTGGCCCGCGCCCCGGAGGCAAGGAGTGCGCGCTCCAGCCGTCCGGGCGGGGGTGTGGCCCCGCCATGAAGGCGCGGCAGTCCGCCATCCGCCTGTCGCAGCAGGCGCAGGGTGGGCGCGCCCCGCTGGATGGCGTCAGCCACGGCGGGCGGAACCGTCAGGCCCGCGGCCGAGAGCGCGTCGCGGGCCTCCAGCAGCAGCGTCAGCAGGTCGAGCAGCTCTTCCGGGTTGCGGGAAGCCACGGCCCCCCCGGGATCGACCGACCGCACCGCCTCTGTCGCCAGCCCTCTGGCGGCAGGTCCGGTGAAGGACCGCATCCGCGCCAGAGCCAGCGAGCCGGTGACGAGAGCCGTCAGGGCCTCCACCCGGGCGGGTCCTTCAGGCAGGGATTTCCAGCGACGCCGGAGGAAGTGCATCTCGCGGGTTGCGCCCGAAAGAAGCGCGCGGGGGGGCGATCTGCCGGGACCGGTCAGGAATTCCGCATGTCCGATCCAGCGCCGGAGGCGTCCTGCGGAAAGGTCGGCGCGCCAGCCTGTCTGCCTGTCCCAGCCCTCCACCCACAGCCATGCCCGTTCCCGTGCCGCCCTGCTCCCAAGCGCGGCAAGGTCATCAAGCCAGCGAAAGGTAAGGGCCGCAGTTTCGGCGAAGGGCGTTCGGGGGGCATTTCGGGGGGCATCCAGGGGCGAGCGTGCGGCTGCCATCAGCCGCGCTCCCCGCGCCGGATCACCGTCGATACGGGGCGGCGGCAGGGTTGCGACATGCGGCGCCACGCGCCCGACTGCAGCAAGCCGCGCCGCTAACCCGTCCAGCATATTCCCCTGTCGCTTGCGCACGCCCGTCTCCCGTCTCAGGTCAGCCGGAGGTTAGCGCGCCGCGCGGCGGCTGTCATCGACGCTCGCGATTCACTCCCGGCGCAGGAGGGCCATGTAGAAACCGTCGATCCCGCCGATTTCCGCCCAGTCGTCCGGCCGAATGCGCAAGCCCCCCTCGGGGCTGCGCCAGCCGAGCGGAATGCCCGGAAAGTCCCACGCCGCAGCCTCGATGCGGACCGACGGGTGGCGGGAGACAGCGGCGACCACCTGCTTCTCCCCCTCCTCCGGCAAGAGCGAGCAGGTGCAGTAAACGAGCCTGCCCCCGGGGGCGAGCCAGCCGAGCGCACGGTCGATCAGCCGCTCCTGCAGGGCGATCAGGGGGCGGAGACTGTCGGGGCCCTTCACGAAGGGCAGGTCAGGGTGGCGACGGATCGTTCCCGTGGCGCTGCATGGCGCATCGAGCAGGATGGCGGGAACCGGGGCCGCAGGGGACCAATGCTCCAGATCCGCCGCCACGATGGTGGCGGAGAGGCCGGTCCGGGCAAGGTTCTGCTTCAGCCGCTCGAGGCGGGAGGTGGAGATGTCCACCGCCGTCACCCGGCCGCCCGCCGCGGCGAGCTGCAGCGTCTTGCCTCCGGGGGCCGCACAGAGGTCGAGCACCTCCTCCCCGTCGCGAATGGCCAGCCCGCGCGCGGGCAGGGCAGCGGCCGCGTCCTGCACCCACCAGTCGCCGCTTTCATAGCCCGGTTGGGCGGTGAGCGCGCCGGTCCCGCTCAGGCGGAGGCTCCGGGTGGGCAGCGCATCTGCCGCCAGACCTTCCGGTCGCGCGCCTTTCAGGGTGATGTCGGTCGGTGCCCCCGCCCCATGGGCGGCTTCGATGGCCTGCGTGGCCCGGTTGCCCCAGGCCGAGTTCAGCCGTCCCCGGAGCCAGCCCGGCAGACGCTGCGGCGGCTGCCGGTCCCAGATGTCCCGAGCCTCCGCCGCCTTGCGCAGCACGGCATTCGCCAGACCGGCATGCCCGGAGGTCTTTTCCGATTTCCCGAGCAGCGCCACCGTCGCATTGACGACGCCGTGGGCCGGAGCGCCTTCCGCCAGCATCTCCACCACCGCGAGGCGGAGGGCATTCCTGACAGGCGGGATAGGGTTCCGCCGCAGAAAGGGCTTCAGAACGGCGTCTGCACGATCGACATTGCGCAGCGTGGCAAGAGCCAGACGCTGACCCCGCGCGCGGGTGTCGGGCGTTTCACGCTGAAGCGGGCCATCCGGCAGCAGAAGGTCGGCCAGCGGCCGACCGTCGGTCAGAACCCCGTCCACGAGACGCAGTGCAGCGGCTCGCGCCGCCAGTCCGGTGACTTCCATCCGTCCTCCTGACCCGCCCTCGGGCGGCGACTTGCCTTGACCGGTGGGGCGCTATAGCATCCCGCCCTTCAAGACAAGCAGGGGGTGACCCATGTCCGATGACAGCTCCGAGCAGCGCGCCGAAGCACGCGCCGATCTTCCCCCGGCCGCGCAACGCGCGCTTGCCGAAGCAGAAGCGCGGCGGCGGGCGGCAGAGAGCAAGCCCGGCCTGCCGGTGGAGCTGGGCGGCCGCGACGGGCCGGAGCCGGTCCGTTACGGCGATTGGGAGAAGAAAGGCCTCGCGATCGATTTCTGATGCGGATCAGCGGTCGGTATGTCCCAGATCACGCTCAGGCGCGATGACATCGCGGAGGCGCTGCTTGATTTCCTTGGGGCCCGGGAAGCCGCCATCCCGCTTTCTCTCCCAGATCAGCGAATCGCCCGCCCTGATCTCGAACATGCCGCCCGTGCGCGGCAGCAGGGCGACCTCCCCCAGATCTTCACCGAACGTCTGAAGTAACTCCTGCGCGATCCAGGCGGCGCGCAGGAGCCAGTTGCACTGGGTGCAATAGGCTATGCTCACCCGGGGTCTTTCCGCAGCATCTTCCATACCGGCAAACCTCAAAATGCAAAAAGCCCCGCAGAAAGCGGGGCTGTTGCTGGATCGAAAGGACAGCACTCAGGCAGCAGTTGCGGCCTTGGCGATTTCTTTCTTGATCTTCAGAGCTTTCGGGGAAAGCTCATCGTCCTTCGCCGCGGCAAGGAAAGCATCCAGACCACCGCGGTGATCCACCGTGCGGAGCGCCGCAGCGGAGATGCGGAGCTGGTAGCTGCGGCCAAGCGAATCGGAAATCAGAGTGATTTCGTTCAGATTCGGCAGGAAGCGGCGACGGGTCTTGTTGTTGGCATGGCTGATATTGTTACCAGTCATGACCCCTTTGCCGGTCAATTCGCAAACGCGCGACATCGTTCAGATCCTCACATTACATTGCAGAGTAGGGGCGCGGAAGGACCCGGACCCTGAATTCGTTGCGGGCCGTCTAAGGACAAAACGGCTTCCCGTCAAGCGATTCATGCCAAAACCCCCGGTTTCATGGTCCAACCGATGGGTCGAGGGAACATCCCGCCGCCCCAGGGGGTTCCGTGAGAGGTTAGAGGAGGAGAAATCGCATGGCCATCCCCGACGACAGCCCGCCCCCCCGTAAGGGACCGCTGCCCGGCACGCCGGGCCACGGGTCCGGTACCGGGTCCAATCGCTGGTATATGATCATCGGCGCGGTGGTGGTGATCGTCGCCGTGTATTTCCTGACGATGGGGCGCACGCCGGTGGAAACGGTCCCATCGACCCCGACCCCGACCCCGACCCAGACGGCGCCGTCCGTCGCTCCGGGACAGGCACCCGATGTCAATCCCGCGCCTGCTGCCCCCGCCAACTGAGTCTCAGGCCCGGTTCGGGTGCCGCGCCTGAACGGAGGAGAGTTCCGCGACGATGCCTTGCGCCGCGCCGCGCGGGTCATCTGCGCGCCAGATGGGTCGCCCTACGACGACATGGTCGGCCCCATCGCCAATCGCCCGGGCAGGCGTGGCGATACGCTTCTGATCGTCGCTGGAGGAAGTGGCCGGCCGCACGCCCGGCGTGACGATCAGCCGTCCTTCCGCGGCGGGAAGCGCGCGGATCATCGCTGCCTCCCAAGGCGAGGCGATGATGCCATCGGCTCCGGCCTCGAACGCGCGGGAGGCGCGTTCCACCACGATATCGGCAATATCGCCGTCGCGGATCAGGCTAGCATCCAGATCGGCCCGGTCCAGCGAGGTGAGGATGGTGACCGCGAGAATGCGGGTGGCATGTCCCCCGCGCCCCTCCACAGCGGCGCGGACCACATGCGGATCGCCGTGAACCGTGAGGAAATCGAGATCGTATTGCGCAAGGCCGCGCACGGCTGCCTCCACCGTCGCCCCGATGTCGAAGAGCTTCATGTCGAGAAAGACGCGCTTGCCCCGCTCCTGCTTCAGCTCGTTCGCAAGGGCGAGACCTCCGCCCGTCAGCATGCCGAGGCCGATCTTGTAGAAGGATGCGGCATCGCCGATCCGGTCCACCAAATCCAGCCCCGCAAGGGCGTTGGGCACGTCGAGCGCAACGATAAGGCGATCATCGGCGGTCATGGCGTTTCCCCTTTTTTCACGGTCGCGCGTTTCCTAATGCCGCTCGTCCCACCGCGCAAGAAAGAAGCGCCGGCGCCGCCTTGCAAGCGGCGGATGGGCTTCCCAAATCTTGAAACGACGAAGGCTCGGGAGAAATGTGCTGCATGGCAGGCATTCGATCCGGGCGCTTGGAAGGAGTTGTCATGAACCTTGAAAAGTTCACCGAACGGTCCCGCGGTTTCCTTCAGGCCGCACAGACCATTGCGATGCGCGAGAACCACCAGAGGCTGGCTCCAGAGCATCTTCTGAAGGCTTTGATGGATGACGATCAGGGGCTTTCCGCCAACCTGATCCGCCGCGCGGGTGGAGAACCTGCGCGTGTTGCCGAAGGTGTGGAGGCGGCGATCGACAAGCTGCCCAAGGTCTCCGGCGATACCGGTCAGGTCTATATGGACCCGAAGCTTGGCCAGGTTCTCGACGAGGCTGAAAAGATCGCCAAGAAGGCGGGCGATTCCTTTGTGCCGGTTGAGCGGATCCTCATGGCGCTGGCCATGGTGAAATCCGCCGCGAAGGATGCGCTGGAACTGGGCGCTGTCACGGCGCAGAATCTGAATACGGCGATCAACGATATCCGCAAGGGCCGCACCGCCGATTCCGCTTCGGCGGAAGAAGGCTATGACGCCCTGAAGAAATACACCCGCGACCTCACGGAAGCTGCCGAGGAAGGCAAGATCGACCCGATCATCGGGCGCGATGACGAGATCCGGCGCACCATGCAGGTGCTGAGCCGGCGGACGAAGAACAACCCCGTTCTGATCGGCGAGCCCGGTGTCGGCAAGACCGCGATCGCGGAAGGTCTCGCGCTGCGCATCGTGAACGGCGATGTGCCGGAGTCCCTGCGCAACAAGAAGCTGCTGGCGCTCGACATGGGCGCGCTCATCGCGGGCGCGAAATACCGTGGCGAGTTCGAGGAGCGGCTGAAATCAATCCTGTCCGAAATCACCGCGGCGGCGGGCGAGGTCATCCTGTTCATCGACGAGATGCACACGCTGGTCGGCGCGGGCAAGACGGACGGCGCGATGGATGCGGCCAACCTCATCAAGCCGGCGCTGGCGCGGGGCGAACTGCACTGCGTCGGCGCCACCACGCTGGATGAATACCGCAAATACGTGGAGAAGGACGCGGCCCTCGCCCGCCGGTTCCAGCCCGTGATGGTGGAAGAGCCGACGGTGGAGGACACGATCTCCATCCTGCGCGGCATCAAGGAGAAGTATGAACTGCACCACGGCGTGCGGATCAGCGACTCCGCGCTGGTCGCGGCGGCGACCCTGTCGCACCGCTACATCACCGACCGCTTCCTGCCGGACAAGGCCATCGACCTGATGGACGAGGCGGCGTCGCGGCTACGGATGGAGGTGGATTCCAAGCCCGAGGAACTGGACGCGCTGGATCGGCAGATCCTGCAACTCCAGATCGAGGAGGAGGCGCTGAAGAAGGAAGACGACGCGGCCTCCAGGGACCGGCTGGAGAAACTCCAGAAGGAGCTTGCCGACCTCACCCAACGCTCGGCCGAGATGACGGCCAAGTGGCAGGCGGAGCGCGACAAGCTGGAGGAATCCCGCGGTCTGAAGGAGCAGCTGGACAAGGCGCGCGCCGAACTCGATCAGGCGAAACGGGAAGGCAACCTCGCCCGCGCCGGTGAGCTGAGCTACGGGATCATTCCGGGGCTTGAGAAGAAACTCGCGGCGGCAGAGAGCAACTCCGACATGATGGTCGAGGAAGCGGTCCGCCCCGAGCAGATCGCCGAAGTCGTCGAACGCTGGACGGGGATTCCCACCTCTAAGTTGCTGGAAGGCGAGCGCGAGAAACTCCTCCATATGGAAGAGGAACTCGGCAAGCGCGTCATCGGCCAGAAAGAGGCTGTGCGCGCTGTCTCCAACGCCGTGCGGCGTGCCCGCGCCGGCCTGAACGACGAGAACCGCCCGCTGGGCTCGTTCCTGTTCCTCGGGCCGACCGGCGTCGGCAAGACCGAACTGACCAAGGCGGTGGCCAACTATCTCTTTGACGATGACAACGCGATGGTCCGCATCGACATGTCGGAGTTCATGGAGAAACACTCCGTCGCCCGTCTGATCGGCGCGCCTCCGGGCTATGTCGGTTATGACGAGGGCGGTGTGCTGACCGAAGCCGTGCGGCGCAGGCCCTATCAGGTCGTGCTGTTCGACGAGGTCGAGAAGGCCCACCCCGACGTGTTCAACGTGCTTCTGCAGGTGCTGGATGACGGTGTTCTGACCGATGGACAGGGACGGAGGGTCGATTTCAAGCAGACGCTGATCGTGCTGACGTCCAACCTGGGCAGTCAGGCGCTCTCCCTGCTGCCCGAAGGGTCCGATCCCGGCGCGGCGCGCGCGGAGGTGATGGAGGCTGTGAGGATGCACTTCCGGCCGGAATTCCTCAACCGCCTCGACGAGATGGTGATCTTCGACCGGCTGACGCGGGCCGACATGGACGGTATCGTCACCATTCAGCTTCGGCGGCTGGAGAAACGGCTTTCGGCGCGGAAGATCACGCTGGAGCTGGACGAAAGCGCGCGGAAGTGGCTCGCCGATGAGGGGTATGACCCGGTCTTCGGTGCACGTCCCCTGAAGCGGGTGATCCAGCGGTCGCTGCAGGATCCGCTCGCGGAGATGTTGCTGGGCGGTGACGTTCTGGATGGGGCGACCGTGCATGTCACGGCGGGCGAGGACGGGCTGATCATCGGGGATCGCGTCGCGTCGCCGTCCCGGAAGCATCCGCCCGAGGCGCATGCCGTGCTGCACTGAGCCATCGGTTTTACGCAATCAGCGCCGGGCGGACCTCCGCCCGGCGTTTTCCTGTCCGGTTTCCGCTAAATGTGACCGGACCTGCACCGGTACCGCGCTATTATCCCGTTCTCGCCTGAGAGCGTGAGGAGGCGGCATTGAAATTCCACTGGTCCGAAATCACTCCTGAACGTCTGTGGCTGGATCGCCGCGCGGTTCTTGCCGGTATGGGGGCGCTGGCCGCCTCTCCTGCCTTTGCCGCGGACAAGTGGTCCACCGATGCAAAGCCGAACGCGCTGTCGGATATCACCAACTACAATAACTTCTACGAATTCGGTTACGGCAAGGAGGATCCGTCCCGCAATGCCGGGGCCCTGACCGTCAGCCCGTGGTCCGTCAAGGTTGGCGGCCTGGTGGACCGGCCCGGCACCTATGACCTTGCCGACCTGCTGAAAGGCGTGGCGGTCCGCGACCGTACCTATCGGCTGCGCTGTGTGGAGGCATGGTCGATGGTCATACCCTGGCAGGGCGTGCAGCTTTCCGACCTGCTGACAAAGTTCGGTGTGCAGCCGTCCGCGAAATACGTGGCCTTCGAGACGCTCTACCGCCCGAGCGAGATGCCTTACCAGTCCACCCGCCTGCTAGACTGGCCCTATCGGGAGGGGTTGCGGATCGATGAGGCCATGCATCCGCTGGCCATTCTGGCCACCGGCCTCTACGGCAAGCCGCTGCCGAACCAGAACGGCGCACCGCTCCGCCTGATCGTGCCGTGGAAATACGGGTTCAAGTCGATCAAGTCGATCGTCTCCATCACGCTGACGGACACTCAGCCCAAAACGGCGTGGCAGGAACAGAACGCGGGGGAATACGGCTTTTACGCCAATGTGAACCCCAAGGTGGATCACCCCCGCTGGAGTCAGGCGACGGAAAGGGTCATCGGCGCGGGCCTGTTCGGCGGCCGGCGGGACACTGAACCGTTCAATGGCTATGCCGAGCAGGTCGCGAGCCTTTATTCGGGCATGGACCTCACGAAATACTACTGATGGAAAGCGTCAACCGCTGGCTCCGTCGAGTCCCGACGTGGACGATCTATCTGGCAGGTTTGCTTTGGGCTGCGTTTGTCTTCTGGCAGGCGGTTACCGGGGCGATCGGCGTCGATCCGGTACGGGAGCTGGAGCATGCATTGGGGCTGCGCGCGCTTCAGCTCCTGATCTTCGGGTTGGCGATCACGCCGCTCCGCCGTTTCACAGGTCTCAATCTGCTGCGGTTTCGGCGGGCCATCGGCCTGACAGCCTTCGGATTGACGGCGCTGCACCTGATGGCATGGTTCGTGTTCGATATCGGTCTGAACTGGGCTGCGGCAGGGGCCGATATTCTGAAGCGCCCCTATATCACCATCGGAATGGCGGGATTCGTTCTCCTGATCCCGCTGGCGATGACATCCAACAACCTGTCGATCCGTCGGCTGGGCCCGCAATGGCGGCGGCTTCACCGGCTCACCTATGCTGCCGTTCTGGCAGGTGGCGTGCATTATCTGATGGTCGTGAAATCCTGGCCCATGCAGCCCATGGTCTATTGCGCACTCATCTTGGTGCTTCTGGGCCTCCGATTCTGGCCGAAGGGCGTGCGCACGGGGCGGAAGACGGCAGATTCGCGGGAGTGAAACCTGCGCTTACGCGTGCGTGGTAATATTGTGTCTTTGAGTGGATGGTTTGCGCAT